>NZ_JCANSZ010000002.1:0-339995 GCF_059570535.1 Streptomyces sp. CNP082 | reverse complement strand
TCCTTGCGGCGGCGGCCCTCGCCCGCCCACAACACGATCCGGGCTCGCAGGGCCACATCCGCCGTCACGTGCCGGTCCGCCACCAACGTCCGCAATTCTGCGGCCTGTTCTGAAGAGAGATTCACGCAGTGTCCAACGAGTCAAAGACCTTCAGGTGACATGAACCGGATCACAAGACACTAGGGGTTGAGTCATTTCCGGGGGCCTTGCAGACTGGGGTAATGGCCGAGAAGATTGCCGTTCTTCGCTGGGATGAGCCGGCGGACAGCGGGGGCGCTCCCGCCGTGGTGCTGCTGGATCAGACGCGACTGCCCGCCGAGGAGGCGGAGTTGGTCTGTGGCGATGTGCCGGCGTTGGTGCGTGCGATTCAGACGCTTGCCGTGCGAGGTGCCCCGTTGCTCGGTATCGCCGGGGCGTACGGCGTTGCCTTGGCGGCCGTGCGGGGGGATGACGTCGACCAGGCCGCCGATCTGCTTGCCGGGGCGCGGCCGACCGCCGTCAATCTGGCGTACGGCGTGCGGAAGGCGCAGGGCGCTTTCCGAGCTGCTGTGGAGGCCGGGGACGGGGGTGTCGGGGCGGCCCGTGCCGCGCTTGCTGAGGCCCGGCGCTTGCACGGCGACGATGCGCGGGCCAGTGCGCGGATGGCGGAGCACGGGCTGGGGCTGCTTCGCGAGCTGATACCCCGTGGCGGTTACCGGGTGCTGACGCACTGCAACACCGGGGCGCTGGTGTCCGGCGGTGAGGGGACGGCGCTGGCCGTGGTGCTGGCGGCGCACCGGGCCGGGGAGCTGCGGCGGCTGTGGGTGGACGAGACGCGCCCGCTGTTGCAGGGGGCCCGGCTGACCGCGTACGAGGCGGGGCGGGCGGGTGTGCCGTACACCCTTCTGACGGACAACGCGGCCGGGTCGCTGTTCGCGAACGGGCAGGTGGACGCGGTGGTCTTGGGCGCCGACCGGATAGCCGCGGACGGGTCGGTGGCCAACAAGGTCGGGACGTATCCGCTGGCGGTGCTCGCCCGCTACCATCGGGTTCCGTTCGTTGTCGTCGCGCCGACCACCACGGTGGACTTCGGCACGCCGGACGGCTCGGCCATCGAGGTGGAGCAGCGGGCCGGGGGTGAGGTCACGGAGTTCTCCGTGCCGCGTCCCGCCGGTTCCGGCCCGGGGCGGGCTGCGCTGGCGTACGCGGTAGCACCTGCGGGTACGCAGGCGTACAACCCGGCGTTCGACGTCACCCCGCCGGAGCTGGTGACGGCTCTGGTCACGGAGCGTGGGGTGGCTTCGCCGGTATCGGGGGATTCGCTCACGGAGCTGGTTGTGCGGTGACCGTGGGTGATCGTCTGGGGAAGAGGTGCGTTTCGGCCGGGGCCGAAACGTGACCTGGGACACGGGATTCTCTGTATGGGATGTGTAAATGGGATGATGTCGACATGAAGGGACGCGTTCTCGTCGTCGATGACGACACCGCACTGGCCGAGATGCTCGGCATCGTGTTGCGCGGAGAGGGCTTCGAGCCGTCATTTGTTTCGGACGGTGACAAGGCGTTTGCCGCATTTCGCGAATCGAAGCCCGACCTGGTGCTTCTCGACCTCATGCTGCCCGGCAGGGACGGTATCGAGGTCTGCCGCCTGATCAGGGCGGAGTCAGGTGTGCCGATCGTCATGCTGACGGCGAAGAGCGACACCGTGGACGTTGTCGTGGGCCTGGAATCCGGAGCCGACGACTACATCGTCAAGCCGTTCAAGCCCAAGGAGCTGGTGGCCCGTATCCGGGCCCGGCTGCGCCGGTCGGAGGAGCCGGTGCCGGAGCAGTTGGCGATCGGCGATCTGGTGATCGACGTCGCCGGGCACTCGGTGAAGCGCGGCGGTGAGCCGATCGCGCTGACGCCGCTGGAGTTCGACCTGCTGGTGGCGCTGGCGCGCAAGCCGTGGCAGGTGTTCACGCGCGAGGTGCTGCTGGAGCAGGTCTGGGGCTATCGGCACGCCGCCGACACGCGCCTGGTCAACGTCCACGTGCAGCGGCTGCGCTCGAAGGTGGAGAAGGACCCGGAGAAGCCGGAGATCGTGGTGACCGTCCGCGGCGTCGGCTACAAGGCGGGACCGAGCTGACGTGTTCCGCGTGCTGCCGCGGGAGGGCGTGCCCGGTGGGCCGGTGCAGCCGTTTGTCCGGCTGTGCGTGCGCTGGGTACGCCGCCCGTTGCACATTGCGACGAAGCTGTACCGGCGGAACATCCAGTTGCGGGTGGTCGCCACCACGCTGCTGATGTCGCTGGGCGTCGTCGTGCTGCTCGGCATCGTCGTCATCGGGCAGGTCCGCAACGGCCTGCTGGAGGCGAAGCTCGGTGCCGCGCACGGGCAGGCGCAGAGCGGGTTCGCGCAGGCGGAGATACGGGGCGCTTCGGAGGAGCCCGGCAGCGGCAGTGAGGCGACGGCGTCCGTGAACTCCGCGGAGTGGCGGGCGGCCCTCGTGGAGCAGCTCATGGGCAGCGGGCAGGGCGTGGTGTCCGTACTGGTGATGAGCTCCAGCGTGAACAACGAGGCCAGCGGCTCGTCCGACAACCCGCGCGGCTCGCTCGTCTCGGACGACACGTCGGTGGACAGCATCCCGGACGACCTGCGGGAGAAGGTGGACCGCGGCGGCGGTTCCGGGATCTACGAGCAGTACGCGCGCGTCTGGAAGCGGGGCTCGGACGAGAGCGAGCCGTCGCTGATCATCGGCAAGCGGCTGAACGACCCGAACAACAATCCGTACCAGCTCTACTTCGTGTTTCCCTTCACGCAGGAGGAGAAGACGCTGAGCCTGGTGAAGGGCACGCTGGCGACGGCCGGGGTGTTCGTGGTGGTGCTGCTCGGCGCCATCGCCTGGCTCGTCGTACGGCAGGTCGTCACGCCCGTGCGGATGGCCGCCGGCATCGCCGAGCGGCTGGCGGCGGGGCGGCTCCAGGAGCGGATGAAGGTCAGCGGCGAGGACGACATCGCGCGGCTGGGCCAGTCGTTCAACAAGATGGCGCAGAACCTTCAGGTGAAGATCCAGCAGCTTGAGGATCTGTCGCGGATGCAGCGCCGCTTCGTCTCCGACGTCTCGCACGAGCTGCGCACCCCGCTGACGACGGTGCGTATGGCCGCGGACGTCATCCATGAGGCGCGCGAGGACTTCGATCCGGTGACCGCCCGCTCCGCGGAGCTGCTGCTCGACCAGTTGGACCGGTTCGAGTCGCTGCTCTCCGACCTGCTGGAGATCAGCCGCTTCGACGCGGGCGCCGCGGCGCTGGACGCGGAGCCCGTCGACCTGCGGGAGCTCGTGCGGCGCGTCGTGGGCGGGGCGCAGATGCTGGCGGACGCCAAGGGCGGGCGGCTGCTCGTCCGGGGCGACGAGCAGCCGGTGATCGCGGAGGTCGACGCGCGGCGCGTGGAGCGGGTGCTGCGCAATCTGGTCGTCAACGCCGTGGAGCACGGCGAGGGCCGCGATGTCGTCGTACGGCTCGGTGCGTCGGAGAGCGCCGTGGCGGTGGCCGTGCGCGACTACGGCGTGGGGCTGAAGCCCGGCGAGGCGACGCGGGTGTTCAACCGCTTCTGGCGTGCCGATCCGGCCCGTGCCCGTACCACGGGAGGGACGGGGCTGGGGCTGTCGATCTCCCTGGAGGACGCCCGGCTGCACGGCGGCTGGCTGCAGGCGTGGGGTGAGCCGGGCGGCGGGTCGCAGTTCCGGCTGACGCTGCCGCGGACGGGCGGGGAGCCGCTGCACGGCTCGCCGGTGCCGCTGGAGCCGGACGATTCGCGAGCGCGGCGGGCGGCCCGGAAGGCGCCGGAGCCGGGTGCGGTGAGTGTGGCGCCGGCCGGCGGGTCGGCGGGCGGTGAGCTGCTGGGGACCGTACCGGCGCAGGGCGGGCGTGGGACGGCCGCCGCCGCGCGGGCGGCGGCGCCGCGGCCCGCGGCGCGGGCGGAGGCGGATCCGACGGCGCTGCCGGGCAGCGGGCGGCGGGTCAGCGGGTACACGGGGGCGGCGGACGAGGCGCCGGCCGGCGGGGGCGAGGATGGGTCCGGGAGCGGGTCCGAGGGCGTGCCTGAGGGGGGCGAGGGCGGCGGTGAGGTCCCGAGTGAGGTCGGCGGCGAGGGGGAGCGCGGTGGTCGCGTCTAGGCGTACGGAAGGGACGCAGGCGGTGCGCGGGCGGGGGAGCCGGGCGGGGGCCCGTACCCCGGATCCGTACCGGCGCCGCTCTTCGGCCCGTACGCGCCGGTACGCCACCGCCGCGCTGCTGGGCGGCTTCCTGCTCCTCGTGGGCTGCGCGTCCATGCCGGACAGCGGGGGCGTGCACCAGGTGCCGCCGTCGGAGCAGCGTGAGGATCCACGCGCGCGTACGTACGCGGAGCGGCCGGAGCCCGGTGCCCGGCCGGAGCGCATCGTGTCCGACTTCCTGGAGGCCCTGCGCAGCGACGACTACGCCACTGTCGCCAAGGCGTACCTGACGAAGAACGCGCGCACGTGGACTCCCGGCGAGACGACGGTGCTCGCCGAGGCCCCCGAGATGACGCTGCTGTCACCGGCCGGGCCCAAGCCGGTGAACGGCGACAAGATGACCACGTCGGTCGTCCAACTGCGCGGCAACAAGGTCGCGTGGCTCAACGAAGCGGGCACGTATACGCCGGATGAGCGCCCGTACAGCCGGAACATCGAGCTGTCGAAGACCAAGTCGGGGCAGTGGCGGATCGTGGATCCGCCGCGGGGGCTGGTGATCAGCCGGGCGGACTTCGAGCGGACCTTCCAGTCGGCCAGTACGTACCACTTCACGGCGCGCAGCAAGGACACGCTGGTGGCCGACCCCGTGTTCGTACGGCGGCGGATCGATCCCGTGACGGACGCGGTGAGCACGCTGCTCGACGGGCCGGGCGGGTTGATCGGCTCGGTGACGCAGACGACGTTCCCGGAGGGCACCAGGCTGGCGAGTAACCAGCGGCTGGCGGTCAACGAGGAGGGCACGCTGCGGGTGCGGCTTGCGCTGGAGACCAAGCCGGGGCTGCACACGTGTGAGCGGATGGCGGCGCAGGTGCTGCACACCGCGGAGAGCCAGGAGGGCGTGCGTGTCGACAACGTGGAGCTGCTGACGGCCAGGGACACCAAGATGTGCGACCTGAGCGCGTCGGCGGGCGAGCACTATGCACCGGACCGGCTGGCACGCCAGCCCTCTTCCCTGTACTTCATCGACGAGAAGAACCGGCTGGTGCGGACGTCAGCCGGGCCGGCCGAGGGTGAGGCCGGGCCGGCGACGGTGATCAGCCCGCTCGGCGACGGCAAGCCGGCGTTCGGCTCGGCGGCGGTGGCGCGTTCGGAGAAGAAGGCGGCCGGTGTCACGGCCACGGGGCGCGCGCTGTACGTGTCGTCGCTGGACGAGTCCTCGGAGCTGGGGGAGCCGCTGATGACCAGCGATGCCACCGAGGCGCAGGCCGAGCACGGCGACGGGCTCACGGCGGCGAGCTGGGACGGGCTCGGCGATCTGTGGGTGGCGGACCGGGTCGGCGGGGAGTCGCGGCTGTACTGGATGGCGGGCGGTGCCGGGGAGCCGGTGCGTATCGACGTCACGGGTCTTGACGGGCGGATCGAGGCGCTGCGGATGTCGGCGGAGGGGGCGCGGATCGCGCTGGTCGTCAGCGAGGGGTCGGAGAGCCGGCTGGTGCTGGGGGCGGTGTCGGTGAAGGACGGTGTGCCGGTGGTGGTGCAGTTGCGCGACACGGGGGCGCTGGAGGAGGTGCGGGCCGTGTCGTGGGCGGGCGAGACCCGGCTGCTGGTCGTGGGGCGGGAGTCCGAGGGCGTGCAGCAGATGCGGCTGGTGTCGACGGACGGGTCGGTGCCGCCGGCGGCGGAGCTGGGGCAGGGGCTGACCGGGGTGACGGCGGTGGCGGCGACGGAGGACGGGATGAAGCCGCTGGCGGCGGCGACGGAGGACGGAATCGTGCGGCTGCCGCAGAACGCGTACTGGAAGGCCGTGGAGGGCGGAGAGCGGGGCACGGCACCGGTGTATCCGGGGTAGCCGGACAGACCCGGGGCAGCCCGGGGCGGGGGGCCGCGGGGCGGTGCTGCCGGGTTGTCCACAAGCGGGGGGTTGTCCACAGGGGTCGCGGGAGCCGGTGGGGGCGGGCATGGTGGACGTATGCGGGGGACAGGGCGGGAACTGGCGGGGCTGATGCTGCCGGCCGGCTGCGCGGGATGCGGGGCCGGCCGGGGCGCGGAGGCGCTGTGCGCGGGGTGCGCGGCGGAGCTGACGGCGGGGGCGGTGCGGCGCGTGGTGCCCCGGCCGCGGCCGGCGGGGCTGCCCGCGGTGTACGCGGCGGTGGCGTATGCGGGCGCGGCGCGGTCGGCGCTGCTGGCGCACAAGGAGCGGGGTGCGCTGCGCCTGGCCGGCCCGCTGGGCGCGGCCCTGGCGGCGGGGGTCCGGGCCGGGCGGCGTGGCGGGGCGCGGGGGTGCGGGGCCGGTGGCGAGCGGGTGGTGCTCGTGCCGGTGCCGTCGGCGCGGAGGGCCGTGGGGCGCCGGGGGCACGATCCGGTGCGGCGAATCGCGCGCGTGGCCGCGGAGCGGCTGCGGCGGGGCGGGATACGGGTGGAGCTGCTGCCGGTGCTGCGGCAGCGGCGGGCGGTGGCGGACCAGGCGGGGCTGAGCGCCGCGGCGCGGCAGCGGAACGTTTTCGGGGCGCTGGAGGCGGTCCGCGGCGGTGCCTTGCGGCTCGGTGCCCCCGGGTGCCGGGTCGTGCTCGTGGACGACGTGCTGACGACCGGCGCCTCGCTCGCCGAGGCGGCGCGGGCAGTGCGCGCGGCAGGAAACCGGGGCCCGCTCGCGGCGGCCGTGGTGGCCGCGCCGCGCGACGCGTTCGAAGAGGGCCAGGCATGTGCGCTCCCTTGACTGCAATCTTACGTTTCCGCAGGTAGAAAGGAGGTATAAGGACCTGACCGGTCCGCTGTCGCCTCAGGGGGTGCCGCAGCATCTCAGGCGAGCTATGTTCGATTGTGAGGAGGCTGCGGGGACAGCGGAGAGGCGAATCCGCTGGAACCGATGGGGTGTCGATCTTGTCGGTAGGGGAGGAGGAGGTGAAGGCCGGTCCTCCCGCGGGAGGGGCCGGCGGCAGAGAAACCGGAGGCTCCGGCACGACCGGGGCCCCAGCGCACCAAGGGACCGGCTTCGCCCGTCAGCTCAGCGGTACGCGGAGCCGTTCCAGAACGGAGTTCTGCGTGGACATCGTCGTCAAGGGCCGCAAGACCGAAGTTCCCGAGCGGTTTCGTCGGCATGTGGCCGAGAAGCTGAAGCTGGACAAGATCCAGAAGTTCGACGGCAAGGTGATCAGCCTCGACGTCGAGGTGTCCAAGGAGCACAACCCGCGGCTGGCCGACCGCTGCGACCGGGTGGAGATCACAGTGCACTCCCGGGGGCCCGTGGTGCGCGCCGAGGCGGCTGCGGCCGACCCGTACACAGCCCTGGACCTGGCGACGGCCAAACTGGAGGCGAGGCTGCGCAAGCAGCACGACAAGCGCAAGACGAGGCGGCCCGGCCGGGACCGCCGCACCGCCGCGGAGGTGGGCGAGATCGTCGCGCACGCGGCGCAGCTCACCGACGAGGGGGAGCTGACGACCCCGTCCATGGAGACGGCGGGGGAGAACGAGGCACGGCAGAACGGCTCTCGGCCGCATCGCCGGGGCCCGCTGGAGGTGGATGGCGAGGGCCCGCTCGTGGTGCGGGAGAAGACCCACGCCGCCGCGCCGATGTCCCTGGACCAGGCGCTCTACGAGATGGAACTCGTCGGGCACGACTTCTATCTGTTCGTCGACTCCGACAAGAAGCTGCCCAGCGTTGTCTACCGCAGGCACGCGTATGACTATGGCGTGATCCACCTCGACCCCTATCTGATCGAGGCGTCGCTGCCCGACGGTGCGGGGGGTGCCTTGGGCGGCTGAAAGGCGACGGTAGGCGGGCGGCGGGGGCGTCACCCCGCCGCCCGATCGTGGAATCATGTGCGCGCACGGCAATGTCGGTGCCTGGGGGCAAGCGTGGCGGAGTTCGAGCTGAGCGGAGCTGGTGAGCCGAAGGCGGCGGTCGGTCCCCGGGAGGAGCCGATCCGCGTCCTCGTCGTGGACGACCATGAGCTCTTCCGCCGCGGCTTGGAGATCGTCCTCGCGCAGGAGGAGGACATTCAGGTCGTCGGTGAGGCCGGCGACGGCGCCGAGGCCGTGGACAAGGCCGCCGACCTCCTTCCCGACATCGTGCTGATGGACATCCGGATGCCCCGGCGCAGCGGCATCGAGGCGTGCACGGCCATCAAGGAAGTCGCTCCCAGCGCGAAGATCATCATGCTGACGATCAGCGACGAGGAAGCCGACCTCTACGACGCGATCAAGGCCGGCGCGACCGGCTACCTGTTGAAGGAGATCTCCACCGACGAGGTCTCCACCGCGATCCGCGCCGTGGCGGACGGGCAGTCGCAGATCAGCCCGTCGATGGCGTCGAAGCTGCTGACCGAGTTCAAGTCGATGATCCAGCGCACCGACGAGCGGCGCCTCGTGCCGGCGCCGCGGCTGACCGACCGGGAGCTTGAGGTGCTCAAGCTCGTGGCCACCGGGATGAACAACCGCGACATCGCGAAAGAGCTGTTCATCAGCGAGAACACGGTGAAGAACCACGTGCGCAACATCCTGGAGAAGCTGCAGTTGCACTCCCGGATGGAAGCCGTCGTCTACGCGATGCGCGAGAAGATCCTCGAAATCCGCTGACGCCTCCGGGCGCCGTGGCGGGCCCGGAGGCCGGCCCGCACGCGCCGTGCCGCGGGCCCCGGGGCCGGTCGTCAGCCCGCGGCCAGTGCTTTCTCCGCCGCCCGCGCCAGCGGCGTGTGCAGCTCCGGCGGGCTGACCCGCTCCACTCGCACCGCCTGCGCCCCGACCCAGCTCGCCGCCTCCGCCAGCGCCGCCGCCGTGGGTTCCACGGCCTTCGCCGGCGTCACGCCGTTTGGCCGGTCGGCACCCAGCGTCACCTGGCGGGCGACGAGCGTGCTCCCCTCGCGCGCCGGGTCGACCCGGCCGACGAGCCGGCCGCCGGCGAGCACCGGCATGGCGAAATACCCGTGTATCCGCTTGGGTTTCGGCACGTACGCCTCCAGCCGGTGCGTCAGCCCGAAGATCCGCTCCGTGCGTGGGCGGTCCCAGATCAGGGAGTCGAACGGGGAGAGCAGCGTCGTCCGGTGCCGCCCCCGCGGGGCGTCTGCCAGCGCCTCCGGGTCGGCCCACGCCGGCTTGCCCCAGCCCTCGACCTCCACCTCGACCAGCTCCGTCTCCCCCACGACGGCGGCGACCTGCTCCCCTTTGAGACGGTGATAATCAGCCAGGTCCGCGCGCGTGCCCACGCCGATGGCCCGGCCCGCCTGGGTGACCAGCCGGCGCAGGCACTCCTCGTCCGCCAGGTCGTCGTGGAACAGGGCGTCCGGAACGGCGCGCTCCGCCAGGTCGTACACCCGCTTCCAGCCGCGCCGGGCCGCGACGACCACCTCGCCGGCGTCCAGCAGCGTCTCCACCGCGATCTTCGTCTCCGACCAGTCCCACCACGGGCCGCCGTTCTTCGCCCCGCCCAGGTCCGTGGACGTCAGCGGGCCGTCCGCGCGCAGCCGGTCCACGACGGCGGCGCGGGAGCCGGCCGGGTCCTGCAGTTGATGCCAGCGGTAGCCGCGGGCGCGGCGCTCCCGGCGGCGGAAGGCGAACAGCGGCCACTCCTCGATGGGCAGGACGCAGGCGGCGTGCGACCAGTACTCAAAAGCGGCGGTGCCCGACCAGTACGCCGACTCCACCGCCTCGCGGCCGATCGCGCCCAGGCGTGCGTACGGCACCAGCTCGTGCGACCGGGCGAGCACCGAGATCGTGTCCAACTGCACCGCGCCCAGCCGCCGCAGCACACCGCGGGCACCGCCGCGGCGGTCGGGCGCGCCGAGCAGCCCCTGGGCGCGCAGGGCGATACGGCGGGCGTCGTCGGCGGAGAGAGACACTTTCGTGGTCATGCCGGCGAGCGTAAAGCCTGCCTCTGACACCCCGGCCCGCCGCCCCGGTCCGCCGCCCGGTCCGGCTGCCTGCCGGCGGCGCGGCCCGTCGTCAGCCCGCCGTGTCCCGTCCCCGCGCCGTCCCCGTCCCGTACGGCACCTGGGGGGCCAGGCCCAGGTCCGAGGGCAGCAGCGACGCCACCCAGGCGTCCCGCCGCACGCCCTGGTGGATGAGCCGGGAGCGCAGCACACCCTCCATCGTGAAGCCGGCCTTGCGCGCCACCGACCGCGATCCCTCGTTCCCCACCTGTGCCAGCCACTCCAGCCGGTCCGCGCCCAGCTCCGTGAACGCCCACCGCGCCAGCGCCGCCACCGCCTCCCCCGCATACCCCTGCCCGCGGTGCCCGGGGGCGGTCCAGAAGCCGACCGAGCGGACGCGCTCCTCGGGCCGGGCCGTGCGGCCCACGCCCGCCGAGCCCACCAGCGCGCCGCTCTCCAGCTCGGTGAGGACCAGGTCGTACTGCCGGTCCTCGCGCCAGCCCGACGGGATGATCTTCAGGACGTATTCCTCCGCGTGCTCCCGCTCGTACGGCGACGGGACCGGCAGCCAGCGCTGGATGGCGGGGTCCTGGCAGGCGGCCAGGACGGCATCGACGTCGCCGGGCTCCGCGGGGCGCAGCAGCAGGCGGTCGGTGACCAGCGTGATCGGGTCCATGGGGAAGATTGTCCGCTTACCGGGCTGAGGGCGCCAGCAGCACAGTTGGACACTCCGTGCGCCGTCGGACACTCACCGCGATGGCGCCGATGGCGCCGATGGCGCCGGCAGATACGGCAGCCGCGACTCCAGGCCCAGGTCCGAGGGCAGCAGCGAGCCCACCCAGGCGTCGCGCCGCGTGCCGTGGTTGACGAACCACGAGCGCAGCGTGCCCTCCATCGTGAACCCCGCCCGCAGCGCCACCGCCCGCGACGGTTCGTTGCCCACCTCGGCGAACCACTCCAGCCGGTCCGTGCCCACGTCCGTGAACGCCCACCGCGCCACGGCCGCCACCGCCTCCGCCGTATACCCGCGCCGCCGCTGCTCCGGCGCCGTCCAGTACCCCAGCTCCGCGACCCGCTCCGCATGCCGCGACGGCGTGAAGCCGACGAGCCCCACCGAGCCCACCAGCGCCCCGCCGTCGCGGGTGAAGGCGCCGAAGCTGTACATGGTGTCCTCGCGCCAGCCCGCCGGGCCGACCTTGAGGACGAAGTCCTCCGCGTGCGCGCGCCCGTACGGCGAGGGCACGCGCGTCCAGCGCTGGATGTCGGGGTCCTGGCAGGCGGTCAGGACAGCGCCGATGTCGCCGGCTTCCATGGGCCGCAGCAGCAGCCTGTCGGTGTCGAGCGTGACGGGTTCCATCCACGGATTCTCCGCCTGCGCCACCCGCCCCGCCATGGCTTTTAGACCCCTCCACCCCCGCTCCGCCCCGGCGGCCGGCCCTCGTCGCGGCGGCCCCTCGCGGCCCGTGCGGCACTTTCCGCGGCGCTCGTACGTTGACACGTACGGTGACGGCACCTAACGTCCCTGGGCTGGACCTCCCGGGACGCCCGCGTCCTCGCATACGATGGCCGGTGCGGCCGTGGGCTCCGCGAGGCCCGAGAGGAGCCCCAGAGGACAGGGGCCGCACCAGCGCACCCGACCGTGCCAGGCCCGACCGGCAAGGAGCCAGCCCAAAGTGTCCGTCTTCGGAAAGATCATGCGCGCAGGAGAAGGAAAGATCCTGCGCAAGCTCAACCGCATCGCGGACCAGGTCAACTCCATCGAAGAGGACTTCAAGAACCTCTCCGATGCCGAGCTGCGCGCACTGACCGAGGAGTACAAGCAGCGGTACGAGGACGGCGAGTCCCTCGACGACATCATGCCCGAGGCGTTCGCCACCGTACGCGAGGCGGCCAGCCGGATCCTCGGCGAGCGGCACTACGACGTCCAGATCATGGGTGGCGCGGCGCTGCACGAGGGCTACGTGGCCGAGATGAAGACGGGCGAGGGCAAGACCCTGGTCGGCACCCTGCCCGCGTACCTCAACGCGATCTCCGGCAAGGGCGTGCACATCGTCACGGTCAACGACTACCTCGCGCAGCGCGACTCCGAGTGGATGGGCCGCGTCCACCGCTTCCTCGGCCTCACGGTCGGCTGCATCCTCGCGAACATGCCGCCGGCGCAGCGCCGCGAGCAGTACAAGTGCGACATCACTTACGGGACGAACAACGAGTTCGGCTTCGACTACCTGCGCGACAACATGGCGTGGTCGAAGGACGAGCTGGTGCAGCGCGGCCACAACTTCGCGATCGTCGACGAGGTCGACTCGATCCTCATCGACGAGGCCCGTACGCCGCTGATCATCTCCGGCCCCGCCGACCAGGCCACCAAGTGGTACGCCGACTTCGCCAAGCTCGTCACCCGGCTGTCCAAGGGCGAGGCGGGCGACCCGCGCCTGGGCAAGCAGGAGACCGGCGACTACGACGTGGACGAGAAGAAGCGGACCGTCGCCATCCATGAGGCGGGCGTCGCCAAGGTGGAGAACTACCTGGGCATCGACAACCTCTACGAGTCGGTGAACACCCCGCTGGTCGGCTATCTGAACAACGCCATCAAGGCCAAGGAGCTGTTCAAGAAGGACAAGGACTACGTCGTCATGAACGGCGAAGTCATGATCGTCGATGAGCACACGGGCCGTATCCTCGCCGGCCGCCGCTACAACGAGGGCATGCACCAGGCGATCGAGGCCAAAGAGGGCGTCGACATCAAGGACGAGAACCAGACGCTCGCCACGATCACCCTGCAGAACTTCTTCCGGCTCTACAAGCGCGAGGACCGCGACGGCAACGAGCTGCCGGGCCTCGCCGGCATGACCGGTACGGCCATGACCGAGGCCGCCGAGTTCCAGCAGATCTACAAGCTCGGCGTGGTGCCCATCCCGACCAACCGGCCGCTGGCGCGCATGGACCAGTCCGACCTGATCTACCGCACGGAGGAGGCGAAGTTCTCCGCCGTCGTGGACGACATCTCGGAGAAGTACGAGAAGGGCCAGCCGGTGCTGGTCGGCACGACCTCGGTGGAGAAGTCCGAGTACCTCTCGCAGCAGCTCAGCAAGCGCGGCGTGCCGCACGAGGTGCTCAACGCCAAGCAGCACGACCGGGAGGCCGTGATCGTCGCGCAGGCCGGCCGCCGCGGCGCGATCACCGTCGCCACGAACATGGCCGGCCGCGGCACCGACATCAAGCTCGGCGGCAACCCCGAGGACCTCGCCGAGGCCGACCTGCGCCAGCAGGGCCTGGACCCGGTCGAGCACGCCGAGCAGTGGGCGGCGGGCCTGCCCGCCGCGCTGGAGAAGGCGGAGGCGGCGGTCAAGACCGAGTACGAGGAGGTCAAGGACCTCGGCGGGCTGTACGTGCTGGGCACCGAGCGGCACGAGTCGCGGCGCATCGACAACCAGCTCCGCGGTCGCTCCGGCCGCCAGGGCGACCCCGGCGAGTCCCGCTTCTACCTCTCCCTCGGCGACGACCTGATGCGGCTGTTCAAGGCGCAGCTCGTGGAGCGCGTCATGTCGATGGCCAACGTGCCCGACGACGTGCCGATCGAGAACAAGATGGTCACCCGGGCCATCGCCTCCGCCCAGTCGCAGGTCGAGCAGCAGAACTTCGAGACGCGCAAGAACGTCCTGAAGTACGACGAGGTCATGAACCGCCAGCGCGAGGTCATCTACGGCGAGCGCAAGCGGGTGCTGGAGGGCGAGGACCTGCACGAGCAGGTGCGCCACTTCATGGACGACACCATCGACGCCTACATCCAGGCCGAGACCGTCGAGGGCTTCGCCGAGGAGTGGGACCTGGACCGGCTGTGGCGGGCCTTCAAGCAGCTCTACCCCGTCTCCGTGACGATCGAGGAGCTGGAGGAGGCCGCGGGCGACCGCGCGGGCATCACCCCCGAGTTCATCGAGGACATGGTCAAGGAGGACGTCCGCACGCAGTACGGAAAGCGCGAGGAGCAGCTCGGCCCGGAGATCATGCGGGAGCTGGAGCGCCGGGTCGTGCTGTCGGTGCTGGACCGCAAGTGGCGTGAGCACCTCTACGAGATGGACTACCTCCAGGAGGGCATCCAGTTGCGCGCGATGGCGCAGAAGGACCCGCTGGTGGAGTTCCAGCGCGAGGGCTTCGACATGTTCAACGCCATGATGGACGGCATCAAGGAGGAGTCCGTCGGCTACCTGTTCAACCTGGAGGTCCAGGTCGAGCAGCAGGTCGAGGAGGTTCCGGTGCAGGACGCGGCGCCCGCCGCCGCGCCGCAGGACGCGGTGCCCGCCCCGGCGATCCACGCCAAGGGCCTGGACCAGCCGCAGCGCCCCGACCGGCTGCACTTCTCCGCTCCCACCGCGGAGGGCGGTGTCGCGGAGGGCGAGCTGGCCACCGACGGCGCGCAGGCCGCGGCGGGCGGCGGCTCGGGCGACGGCCGCACGCGGGCGGAGCGCCGGCGGGCCCAGAAGGGCGGCGGGAAGGGCAAGCGCCGCAAGAAGTAGGGCGGCAGCGGGCCGCCGGGCCGCACGCGCCCGGGGCGGCCCACCGGCCCCGCTGCGGCCCGCTCGGCGAGAGCGCCTGTGCCGGCGCCCGTCCGTGCCGGCGCCGGGGGCCTTCGCCGGCCCGCGTACCGGCTTCATGCGCGGCCGTGCCCCGGGCCCGGGTCCACCTCGACGGCGGCGCAGCGCCAGCGGTGGTCGGGGCCCAGCTCCAGGCGGAAGGCCAGTGCCCGCAGCCGGTCGCCCACGGCGACGCGCGCGAACGCCTCGATGACGTCGGGTGCCGGGCGGCAGTAGCCGCACGCGCGTAACTGCGGGCGGGGGCCGCCGCGGAGCGGCAGTTCGTCGGCGAAAGCGGCGAGCTGGTCGTACGCGGGGCCGACGGTGTGGCCCAGCAGCCAGTGCATCGGCCGCTGCCCGCTGAGCGCGAGCACCAGCCGTTCGGCGAACCACTCGTGCGGGCGCGGCTCCCCGGGCGGGCGCCGCGCGGGGCGGCGGGTGTCACGCCGGTTCGGCGGGGCGGTACGGCCGCGGGGCCGCCGGCGCGGGCGGGCCGGGGCCCGCCGGGGCGTCCCGCGCGCCGGCCTGTACGCGGGGTCCGGCTCGTACGCGGGCTCGCGGGCGGGGCCGGCTGCCGGCCCGTGCGCGGGGTCGGGGGGCGAAGCGCCCGCGGGGTCGTGTGGTGGGCCGGCTGCGGTGTCAGGGGCCGGTTCGTATGGGGTGTCCTGGGCGGGGACGTGCTGGGTGTCGGGCGGCGGGTGTTCCGCCGTGGGCGGGGTCGGTTCGTGTGCCGTGTCGTGGGGCCGTTCGTGCGGCGGCTGCTCCGGGTCGTGGTCCGGTCGCTGTGTCGGCCGGGTGTGTGTGGTCGTCACGCTGTCACCCCCGTGATGCGTGTGGTTCGCGATGCCCGAAGGTCTACCGGCGCCCCGCGCCGGCCGCAACGCCCCCCGTCCTCCTCGCGGCCCGTCCGCGGATTCACCTATCCAGGTGACCCGACCACCCCGGTGTCCGCCCGCCGGTCACGTCACGCCTGCTTCGGGCGTCGCACGGGGTGTCGTCGCCCCGGCGCGGGCAACCCACTCGGACGGGGGACCGCGGCCGTATAGTTCGCCCATGCGCGTGTACGTCCCCCTGACCCTGCCCGGCCTGGCCCGGGCGCACGAGGCCGGTGAGCTGGGCCCGGCGCCGCTGGTGGCCTACGCCGTGACGCCGGCGCTGCGCGAGTGGTACGTCTCGGACAACCTCGAAGAGCTGGAGTACGCGGCGCTCACCCGCGCCGCCCAGGCGTCGCTGCGGCTGCTGGCGATCGCCCCCGCCCCCGGCGCCCCGCCGCGCCGCGTGGTGGTCGCGGTGGAGCTGCCCGAGGGTGCCGCGGCGGCCGACCCGGACCGCGGGATGGACCCCGCCGCGATCGGCGAGGTGCGGGTTGCGGCGGCCGTGCCGCTGAAGCTGGCGGCGGCGGTGCACGTGGACGCCGACGACGCGGCGGCGGACGTCGCGGCGGCTGTCGCCGCGCTCGGCGCCGCGGACGCCGGCGACGACGACGCACGGTTCACGGTCGACGGCGCGGAGGACCACGAACTGCTCTGGTACGGCGTACAGGAGATCGAGAACCTCGTCGGCTGAGCGGCTTTCCGGCCCGGTTGTCAGACCCGCCGGTTACCGTTCTGGTGTGCGTACACACCTCGTCTGGGACTGGAACGGAACGCTCTTTCACGATATTCACGCGGTGATAGAGGCGACGAACGCCTCCTTCGCCGAGCTCGGCCTGCCGTCGATCACGCTGGAGCGCTATCGCGAGCTGTACTGCGTCCCGGTGCCGCGGTTCTACGAGCGGCTGATGGGCCGGCTGCCGACGTCCGAGGAGTGGGAGGTCATGGACGAGGCGTTCCACCGGCACTACTGGACCCGGGCCGAGGGCGCCGCCCTCGCCGAGGGCGCGGCGGAGCTGCTGGCGCAGCGGCGGGCCGCGGGGCAGACGCAGTCGCTGTGCTCCCTCGCGCCGCACGAGCAACTGCTGCCGATGGTGCACTCGCACGGCATCGCGGAGCACTTCGTCCGGATCGACGGCCGCACCGGCCCGTCCGACGGCGGCAAGGCGACGCACATGGTGCGTCATCTCGGCGCGCTCCAGGGCATAGACCCGTCCCGTACGGTCGTCATCGGGGACGCGGTGGACGACGCCACGGCCGCGCGGCACGCGGGTGTCCGAGCCGTGCTGTACACCGGTGGTTCGCACAGCCGGGCGAGCCTGGAGGCGGCGGGCGTCCCGGTGGTGGACACCCTCGCGGAGGCGGTCGCGGCGGCGGACGAACTGGCGGCGTAGCGGCGGCCGGGGCGCCCGCCCGGCGCCAGGACGCGCCCCCGTAACCGTGCGCCCCCGGAGGTGACGTTCGCCACTCGCGGAACACCGGGCTCAACCGGGCCATACGGAAGGCTTTAGTCCAGGTGAAGGACGTCCCGCACGCTGGAGAAGCTGTGCAGAACGTCAAAGAACGGGGGCTGCGTTTGTACACATTCGGCCGTGGACGCCGCCTGGCCCCAAGGGGATAGCCTGGTGGCGTGATCAGCCCGATATCTCATGAGGGCGACGGAGGCGGGGCCCGCGGGGCCCCCACGGCGCCCCTCCCGGCGTCGGTCGGCGCCGGGGACCCCGACCGGGGGACGGCTGATCGGCGAGACCGGTGCCGCCGCCCGATGATGGCCGGAAGCGGACCGGTGCGCTTCCCGTTCCGGCACGATGCCGCCCATGGCCCGGAGCTGTCCGGGCCGCGGTGCCGTGCCCGCTCGTCAGCAGGGCCGGGGAGAACTCCCGGCCCACCGAGAACCGTCACGCAACGGCGCGCGACAGGAGCCTGAGGACCATGCAGATCAAGCTGGCTGAAGCCAAGAACGAGCTGCTCGCGCGCGCCGCGCGGGTGGACGGGACGGGTGAGGGGGGATTGCCTCCGGAGACTCTCGACGCGTATCTCCAGCGCTACTACCTGCATACCGCGCCCGAGGATCTGCTCGGCCGGGACCCGGTCGACGTCTTCGGCGCCGTGCTCTCCCACTACCGCCTGGCCCAGAACCGTCCGCAGGGCACCGCCAACGTGCGCGTCCACACCCCCACGGTCGAGGAGAACGGCTGGACGTCCAGCCACAGCGTCGTTGAGGTAGTAACGGACGATATGCCGTTTTTGGTGGACTCTGTCACCAATGAGCTGTCTCGTCAGGGACGCGGCATTCATCTGGTGATCCACCCGCAGATCGTCGTCCGCCGGGACGTCACCGGGCAGATGCTGGAGGTGCTGGACGCCGGCCACGACCCGAGCGCCTCGCCGCCGTACGTCCGCGGCCTCGAAAACCTGCCGCACGACGCCGTCATCGAATCCTGGATCCACGTCGAGATCGACCGCGAGTCCGACCGCCAGGACCTGAAGCAGATCACCGCCGACCTGCTGCGGGTGCTCTCCGACACCCGCGAGTCCGTCGAGGACTGGCAGAAGATGCGCGACTCCGCCCTGCGCATCGCCGACGACC
This sequence comes from Streptomyces sp. CNP082, assembly GCF_059570535.1. NCBI lineage: Bacteria > Bacillati > Actinomycetota > Actinomycetes > Kitasatosporales > Streptomycetaceae > Streptomyces > Streptomyces sp. CNP082. The sequence goes on along the minus strand of NZ_JCANSZ010000002.1, from coordinate 321,923 downwards.
TCGACGAGGAGCCGCTGCCGGAGGACATGCCCGCGCAGGAGGTGGAGGAGGCGCGGGAGCTGCTGCGCTGGCTCGCCGCCGACCACTTCACCTTCCTCGGCTACCGCGAGTACCGGCTGACGGTCAACCACGACGGCGAGGAGCTGACCGCCGTTCCCGGCACCGGCCTCGGCATCCTGCGCGCTGACCCGTCGCACGCCGCGTTCGACCGGGACGACGGCAGACCGCAGCCCGCCTCCGAGTCCTTCCACCGGCTGCCGGCCGACGTCCGCGCCAAGGCCCGCGAGCACCGCATGCTGGTGCTCACCAAGGCCAACAGCCGCGCCACCGTGCACCGCCCGGCCTACCTCGACTACGTCGGCGTCAAGAAGTTCGACGCCGACGGCAACGTCATCGGCGAGCGGCGCTTCCTCGGCCTGTTCTCCTCCGCCGCGTACACCGAGTCCGTACGGCGCGTGCCCGTCGTCCGCCGCAAGGTCGCCGAGGTCCTCAGCCGCGCCGGCTTCACGCCCCACAGCCACGACGGCCGCGACCTGCTGCAGATCCTCGAAACCTACCCGCGCGACGAGCTCTTCCAGATCCCCGTCGCGGAGCTGCAGTCCATCGTCATCAGCGTGCTGTATCTCCAGGAGCGCCGCCGGCTGCGGCTGTTCCTGCGCCAGGAGGAGTACGGGCGCTACTATTCCGCGCTCGTCTACCTGCCCCGCGACCGCTACACCACCAGCGTGCGGCTGCGGCTGATCGACATCCTCAAGGAGGAGCTCGGCGGCACCTCCGTCGACTTCACCGCCTGGAACACCGAGTCGGTGCTGTCCCGGCTGCACTTCGTCGTCCGCGTCCAGCCCGGCACCGAGCTGCGCGAGCTGACCGAGACCGACGTCCACCGCATCGAAACCCGCCTCGCCGAGGCCTCCCGCTCCTGGAACGACGGCTTCACCGAGGCGCTGATCGCCGAGTTCGGCGAGGAGCGCGCCGCCGAGCTCGGCCACCGCTACGCCGGCTCCTTCCCCGAGGGCTACAAGGAGGACTTCGCGCCCCGCGCCGCCGTCTCCGACCTCCAGCACTTCGAGAAGCTCCGGGCCGGCACCGACCCGTTCGCCCTCAGCCTGTACGAGCCGGTGGGCGCCGCGCCCAACGAGCGCCGGCTGAAGGTCTACGGGGCGGGCGCGCCGTTCTCGCTGACCCGGGTGCTGCCCGTGCTGCACAACCTCGGCGTCGAGGTCACCGAGGAGCGGCCGTACGTGCTGCGCCGCGCCGGCGTCACCGACGCCTGGGTCTCGGACTTCGGCCTGCAGTTCCCGCCGTCGCAGAACGGCGGCGGCCTGGAGGTCGGCGAGGACGCGCGCGAGCGGTTCCAGGAGACGTTCGCCGCGGTGTGGAACGGCGAGGCGGAGGACGACGGGCTCAACGCCCTCGTGCCCGTCGCCGGGCTGACGTGGCGGCAGGCGATGGTGCTGCGCGCGTACGCCCGCTATCTGCGCCAGGCCGGCTCGAAGTTCAGCCCGGCGTACATGGAGGACACCCTCCGTACCAACGTGCACACCACCCGGCTGCTGGTGAGCCTCTTCGAGGCGCGCATGGCGCCGGAGCGGCAGCACGCCGGGCGGGAGCTGACCGACGGGATCCTGGAGGAGCTGAACGGCGCGCTGGACCAGGTGGCCTCCCTCGACGAGGACCGCATCCTGCGCTCCTTCCTCACCGCCATCCAGGCCACGCTGCGCACGAACTACTTCCAGACCGGCGACGACGGCCGCTGGCACTCCTACCTGTCGCTGAAGCTCGACCCGCAGGCCATCCCCGGACTGCCCGAGCCCCGCCCCGAGTACGAGATCTGGGTGTACTCGCCCCGCGTCGAGGGCGTGCACCTGCGCTTCGGCAAGGTCGCGCGCGGCGGCCTGCGCTGGTCCGACCGGCGCGAGGACTTCCGCACCGAGATCCTGGGCCTGGTCAAGGCGCAGGAGGTGAAGAACACCGTCATCGTGCCCGCCGGCGCCAAGGGCGGGTTCGTCGGCAAGCGGCTGCCGGACCCGTCGGCGGACCGCGACGCCTGGCTGGCCGAGGGCATCGCCTGCTACAAGACGTTCATCTACGGCATGCTCGACATCACCGACAACCTCGTCGGCGGCGAGGTCGTGCACCCCAAGAACGTCGTACGGCACGACGAGGACGACACGTACCTGGTCGTCGCCGCCGACAAGGGCACCGCGACCTTCTCCGACATCGCCAACGAGGTCGCCGTCTCCTACGACTTCTGGCTGGGCGACGCCTTCGCCTCCGGCGGCTCCGCGGGCTACGACCACAAGGGCATGGGCATCACCGCCCGCGGCGCCTGGGAGTCCGTCAAGCGGCACTTCCGCGAGCTGGGCGTGGACTGCCAGACGGAGGACTTCACCGCCGTCGGCATCGGCGACATGTCCGGTGACGTCTTCGGCAACGGGATGCTGCTCAGCGAGCACACCCGGCTGATCGCCGCCTTCGACCACCGGCACATCATCGTCGACCCCGACCCGGACCCGGCCGTCGGCTACGCCGAGCGGCGCCGGCTCTTCGAGCTGCCGCGCTCCTCCTGGGAGGACTACGACAAGGCCAAGCTCTCCGACGGCGGCGGGGTGTTCTCCCGCAAGGCCAAGGCGATCCCGGTGAACGCCAAGATGCGCCGGGCGCTGGGCATCCGCGAGGGCGCCGCGAAGATGACGCCCGCCGAGCTGATGAAGGCGATCCTCCAGGCGCCGGTCGACCTGCTGTGGAACGGCGGCATCGGTACGTACGTGAAGTCCTCGGCGGAGGCGCAGAGCGACGTCGGCGACCGCGCGAACGACGCGATCCGGGTGGACGGCGCGGACGTACGGGCGCGGGTCGTCGGCGAGGGCGGCAACCTGGGGCTGACGCAGCTCGGCCGGATCGAGTTCGCCCGCGTCGGCGGTCCCGACCGGCGCGGCGGCAAGATCAACACCGATGCGATCGACAACAGCGCCGGCGTGGACACGTCCGACCACGAGGTGAACATCAAGATCCTGCTCAACCAGGTCATCGAGGACGGCGACATGACCGTCAAGCAGCGCAACCGGCTGCTCGGGGAGATGACCGACGAGGTCGCCGCGCTGGTGCTGCGCAACAACTACGCGCAGAACACCGCCCTGGCCAACGCCGTCGCGCAGGCCCCCAGCCTGCTCCAGGCCCACCACCGGTACATGCGCAAGCTCGGCAAGGAGGGCGCGCTCGACCGGGAGCTGGAGTTCCTGCCCGGCGAGAAGCAGATGCGCGAGCGCCTCGCCGCGGGCCTGGGCCTCACCCAGCCCGAGCTGGCGGTGCTCCTCGGCTACACGAAGATCACCACCACGGAGAACCTGGTCGCCACCGGGCTGCCCGACGACCCGTACCTGGAGCGGCTGCTGTTCGCGTACTTCCCGCAGCCGCTGCGCGAGCGCTTCCCCGACCAGATCCGCGCGCACGCGCTGCGCCGCGAGATCGTCACCACGGTGCTGGTCAACGACGCGGTCAACACCGGCGGTACGACGTTCGTGCACCGGCTGAAGGAGGAGACCGGCGCCTCGACGGAGGAGATCGTACGGGCGCACACCGCGGCCCGCGCGATCTTCCACCTCGGCGACTTCTGGGACGAGGTCGAGACCCTCGACAACGTCATCGCGGCCGACGTCCAGACCCGCATCCGGCTGCACTCGCGCCGGCTGGTCGAGCGCGCCACCCGCTGGCTGCTCAACAACCGGCCCCAGCCGCTGCAACTGGGCGCGACCATCGACTTCTTCAGCGACCGCATCGGGCAGGTCTGGGCGGCGCTGCCGAAGCTGCTGCACGGCACGGACCTGGAGTGGTACGAGCGCAACCAGAACGAGCTGACCGACAACGGTGTCCCCGCCGAGCTGGCGCAGCGGGTCGCCACGTTCTCGGCGGCGTTCCCGACGCTGGACATCGTCGCCGTCGCCGACCGCACCGGCCACGAGCCGCTGGACGTCGCGGAGGTGTACTACGACCTCGGCGACCGGCTGCACATCAGCAAGCTGATGGACCGCATCGTGGAGCTGCCGCGGGCCGACCGGTGGCAGTCCATGGCCCGCGCGGCGATCCGCGAGGACCTGTACGCGGCGCACGCGCTGCTCACCGCCGCGGTGCTCCAGGCGGAGCCGGAGGCGGAGGGCGAGGCGAGCACGCCGGAGCTGCGGTTCAAGACGTGGGAGGCGAAGAACACGGCGATCCTGGGGCGGGCGCGCAGCACGCTGGAGGAGATCCAGGGGTCGGAGTCGTTCGACCTGGCGAACCTGTCGGTGGCGATGCGGACGATGCGTACGCTGCTGCGGACGAACCGGTAGGGGCGCGGTGGCGGCGGTGCGGCGCGGAGTCCGGGGCGGGCGAATGACGTAGTTTGTCCCGCATGGGGCAGACAGTCACGGACCAGCGCCCGACGCGCGTCGGTCCCGGTACGGCGGCCGTCGTCGCCGCGTACCGCCGTGCGCTGCCCCGCGTCGTCCGCCGCCACCTCGCCGCGCTCGCCGCCCCGCACCACGCCGACCGGCTCCGCGCCGCCCTCCGCGCCCGCCGCGAGCAGGCCGCCGCCGACGTGCCCGGCCGCGTCGTCGTCAGCGTTGCCGGCCGGCCGCGCATCGCCCACCTGCAGCACGCGCTCTCCCCGGTGCAGGCCCGCCGCGCCGGTGTGCTCGCCGTCACCCGGGCGCTGCGGACCGCCGGCGTGGCGTACTTCGCGGTACGGGGCCGGGCGTGCGGCCCCGCGGTCGTCGCCGTGCCGGCGGCCCAACGCCGCCGGGCGTGCCGGGCGCTGGCGCGGCTGTGCCGGGTGCAGCCGGCGTACGTGACGGTGGTGGCGGGCGCGGGCGCGGAGCCGGGCGCCGCGTTCGCGGCGGACGGTGCGGACGGTTCGTACCCCCGGCTCGTGCCCGGCTACGAGCCGGGCGTCTGGCAGCAGTGGGAGAAGAAAGCCGACGTCCTGCACCTCACCTGGTTCCGCACCGAGCCGGGCCGGCGGCTGGTCATCGGCCCCGACTCCGGCTGCGAAGTGGAGTTCTGGCGCCGGGACGGCACCGGCGACCGGCTCCTCGCGCCGCGCCCCGGCCGCGTCGCCGACAGCGTCCCGGCCGGCGCCACCGCCGTGAAGCTGACCGACCGCGGCTCCTGGGGCTGCGGCCGGCTCACGCTGCGCACCCGCGAGGAGTTCGCGCACCCGCTGCCCGGCGACGTCACGTACCCGGTCGACGCCGTCTACACCTGGGCCGCCCCCGAACTGCGTTACGCGCTGCGCTCCCTCGCCACGTACGCGCCCTGGGTCCGCCGCGTCCACCTGCTCACCGACGCCGCCGCCCCGCCGTGGCTGGACACCGCGCACCCGGGTCTCGCGGTGGTCGCGCACCGCGAGGTCTTCGCCGACCCGACCGCGCTGCCGACGTCCAACCCGCGCGCGGTCGAGAGCCAACTGCACCACATCGACGGCCTCGCCGAGCACTTCCTGTACTTCGGCGACCGCCTCTTCCTCGGCACCGAGACCGTGCCGGAGGACTTCTTCCTCGCCAACGGCCTCACCCGGTTCTTCGTCTCGACCGCGCAGGAGCCGCTGCGCCATGCCCCGCACCCGCTGCGGCGCAGCGTGCTGTGCGAGATCGAGCGCGAGTTCGGCGACCGCCACACGGCCACCACCGCCCACCGCGACCCGCACCGCGACGACCTGGCGATCCCGTCGTCGCTGTACCCCCACTACGCCGCCCACACCGGCCGCGCCGCCGCCGCGACGCTCCGCTACGCGCAGGTGGACCTGGCGTCGGCCGGCGCGGACGCCGTGCTGCGCGGGCTGCTGGCGGCGCGGGACCGGACGGTGATCCGGGTCGGGGGTGCGGGGGCGCCGGGGCTGCTGGGCGCGTTCCTGGACGCGTACTTCCCGGTGCCGAGTGCGTACGAGCTGCCGGGGTGAGCGCGGTGACGGAGTACCTGGACGCCGAGCACGTGTCGGTGCTGGACGGGCGGACGCTGAACGTGTGCGTGCGGCTGCCGGAGGGCGGCGCCGGGCTGGCGGGGGCGTGGCTGCGGGTGGGTGACGACCGGGGGCTGGCGCTGGAGGTGGCGGGGGAGCGGGCGTTCGGCACGTACGTGGTGGAGCCGGTGGTGCGCAGGGCCGGCGGGAGGCGGCGACCGCAGCGGGGGCCGCACGGGCTGGAGACGATCACGGTGGGGGAGGGGGAAGCGCGGGAGCTGGGCGTGGAGTTGGCGGCGGGGGGCTGGCGGCGGCGCAGGGGGTACGGGCTGAGGGCACCGGAGGGCGCGACGCCCGCGGAGCGGGGCGCGGGCGCGGCGGCGGGCGGTGCGGCGGGTCCGGGCGCGGGCGCTGCTGCGGTCCCGGGCGGGGTCTTGGGTGGGGTCCCCGGCTCGGGCGCGGTCGCGGGCGGGGGTTCTGCCGCCGGTACGGCCGTCCGCCCGGCGGCGGGTTCGGCGGCGGGTTCGGTGGCAGGTTCGGCCGCGGCCCGGGAGGCGGACCCCGTCGAGAGGCCCACCCGGCTCGATCCGCCGCACCCGGACGGCTGGCGTGTCACCGTCGCGTCGCCGGCGGACGGCCGCGCCGCCGTGCTGCGGGTGGCGCGGCTGGGCCCGCACGCGGAGGTGGTACGGGTGGAGGTGGGCTGGACGGAACTGGTGATCCACGGGCGGGTGGTGGGCCTGCCGGCGCCGGGAGTCGTGCCGCCCTGCGGCGGGTTGGCCCCCGGCGTGCTCGCCGCCGTCCTGCGCGGCGCCGCGCCTGCCGTCCCGGCTCCCGTCACAGCCCCCGGGCCGCCCTCCGGCGGAGGGCTCGTCGGTGAGCTGGTGGCGCGCGGGGAGGTCGGGGCGGTGTGCCGGGTGCGGGTGGTGGAGAGCGACGGCGGGGAGTTCACGGCGGTGGCCGGGGGCGGGGAGCTGGCGCGGCTGGCGGAGCGGGGCGGGGAGCGGGTCTGGGACGTACGGGTACGGTCCGGCGGCTGCGGGGTCGCGCTGCCGGTGGGGCGGCTGCTCGGCGACGTCGCCGACCCCGGGCGCGTACACCGGCTGCCGAGCCGGTTGCTCATCGCCGACTCCGGTGCCGTCGTCCGGGTCGCCCCGCACTACACCGCCGCCGGGCGGCTGGTCGTGGTCACCGAGGCCGTAGGGGATGTCAGATGAAGATCACGTTCCTCGCGGCCCCCTCCGCCGCCGAACCCCCCTCCGCCGCGGCACCCGACGGCGTCGCGCGCAGCCTCGCGGCGCACCACGACGTGGAGTTCGCCGCCGAGCCGGATCCGGCCGCCCTGCGGACGCTCGCCGCCGACGTCCTCGTCACCGCCGACCCCGGCCTCGTACCCGCCGTGTGCACCCTCGCCCCCGCCCGTACCCTCACCGTCCACCGCGCCCCCCGCCCCGGCCACCCGCCGCCGCCCGGCGCGCCGGAGCTGGATGCGCTGGTCGTCCCGGCGGAGGCCGACCGGGAGGCGTACGAGACGGAGTTGGGCCCGGCGGCGCCGCGGGTCGCGGTCATCCCCGACGACGAGCACGCCGCCCGCCGCTGGCACACCCTGCTCGCCGAGCTGTCCGCGCTCCGCGACGACGACCCCCGCCGCCAGCGCGACCGCGCCGACCGCGCCGCCTTCCACCGCGCCGCGACCGCCTCCGACTCCGAGTCCGCCGCCCCGCCCCGCCCCCTGCCGGCGCCCCCCGCGCCCGCGGCGGCGGAGCGGCGGCGGTGGGAGGAGGCGGTACGGGCCGCGGAGAGCGGGGGCGACCGGCGACTCGTGTGGGCGGCCGGGCAGTTGGCCGAGGTACGCGACGACCTCCTCGCGGACGACGTGTACGCCGCCAACCTCCGCCTCGCCGCGGACGCGCTGGAGGCCGCGGACGTCCCGTACATCCTGCTGCGCGACGCCGCCGACGCCGCCGACGCCGCCGACGCCCCGGACTCCGCCGCCGCCGGTCTCCTCGAAGACACCGACGCCGCTCCCCGCCACCGGCTGGCGGTCGACGCCGGCCTGCGCTCGCGCGCCTGCCGGGCGCTGGCCGGCGCGTACCCCGGCCAGGCCGTCTACGCCGCACCCCTCCACTCCCCTGACACCCCCAACACCCCCGACGTCCCGGGCACCTCCGTCCCCGCCGAACTGCTCACCGCCGAAGCCGAACCACCCGCGCTGCGCCTCTACCGCCCGTACCTCACCTCCGGCCGCACCCTCCGCTACGGCCCCGACCACGGCTGCGACATCGAGTTCTGGTACCGCCCGCAGCGCGGCGGCGCGTACGCCACCCCGCGCGCCCCCACCACGCTCGGCCCCACGCTGCCCTCGCTGACGCCGACCGCCGTCCTGTACGTGCACGACCGCGCGTTCCCCACCCTGCGCGCCTTCGTCACCGACCCCCGCCCGCCCGTCGACGCCGTTTACACCCGCACCGGCCCGGCGCTGCGCTACTCGCTGCGCTCCCTCGCGATGTTCGCCCCCTGGATCCGCCACACCTACGTCGTCGCCGCCACCCCGCCGCCCTGGCTGGACACCGCCCGCCCCGACCTCACCGTCGTCGGCCGGCGCCAGCCCCTCGACGCCCTCGCCGCGCGCGTCCTCCCCCTCGCCGACGACGTGTTCCTCGGCCGCGCCCTGTCCGCCCGGCGCTGCTCGGGCCCGCTGAGCGTCGACTCCGCGGGCGGCCACGACCCGCGCCGGCTCGACAGACTGTCCGCCGGCCGCGACACCGACGTCTTCTGCCTCGGTCTCGACGGCAGACTTCCCCGGGGCGTACAGGCGTTTCTGGAGGGGTACTTCCCGGTGCCCTCGCCCTACGAGCGCGCGGGGGCGCGCAGGGAGGGCGTACGGGCGTGAGGATCGTCTTCCTGCTCACCCGCGCCGACGAGCCGGGCGACCGCGCGCACGCCGTCCTCACCCGGGCCGGCCACCTCGCCGCGCGCCACGACGTCGAGGTCGTCAGCGTCTTCCGCACCCGCCACCGGCCGTCTCCCGCGCTCGACGCCCGCGTCCCGCTGCGCCACCTCGTCGACCGTACGGGACCCGTCCCCGTACCGCTGCGGCCCACCGCCCTGACCGACCGCGCCCGGCAGCAGCTCGCCGCCGCCCCCAGCGCGCTCGTCGACCCCGCCCGCGAACCGGACTTCGACGCGCTCACCGACACCGAAGTCACCCTCGCCCTGCGCACCTTGGACGCCGACGTCCTGGTCACGGCCTCGCCCGCGCTGCCGGGCATCGCCGCGGACCACGCCCCGGCGCGGGTGGTACGGATCCACGAGGAGCACGGTGACGGGGGCGGGCGCCCGCCGGCGCGGGTGGGGGAGTGCGACGCGGTGGTGGTGCGGACGGAGCGCGCGCGGTGGCGGCTGGCCCAGGCGCTGGGCGCGGCGGCCCCGCGGCTGGCGGCGATCCCGCTCCCGGCGCCTGACGGCTTCCGGCCCCGGTCGTCGCGGACGACGCGGACGGCGGTGATGGCGGGCCCGCCGGCCCGGGCGGACCACGCGCTCGCGGCGTTCGCGTCGGCGACGGAAGCGGAATCGGGGTGGCGGCTGCGGGTGTTCGGGGCCGGTCCCGAGCTGCCGCGGCTGCGCCGGCGGGTGGCGGAGCTGGGGCTGTACGAGCGGGTGGAGCTGCTGGGCCCGAGCCCGTCCATGGCGCAGGAGTGGGCGAAGGCGAGCCTCGCGGTGCTGCCCTCGACGAGCGGCCAGACGCTGGAGGCGTACGCGGCGGGCGTGCCGGCGGTGGCGTACGAATCGGCCGGCGGGCCGCCGGAGGTCGTACGCCACGGGGTCGACGGGCTGCTGGTGCCGCCGGACGACGCGGAGGCCCTGGCGGGCGCGCTGGGCCGGCTGATGGCCGAGGACGCGGAGCTGCTGCACCGGCTGGGCGCCAACGCCCGTGCGGGGACGGGGCGGTTCGCGGCGGCGGGGGTGACGCGGCGGTGGGAGGTGCTGTGCGCGGAGCTGGTCGGGATGCCGGCGGCGGTACGGGCGGAGCGCGCGCTGCGGTACCGGCGCCCCGCGCACCCGGGCGGGGTGAGCACGCCGTACGGCCTGGGCTGAGCCCCTCCGCGCCCGCGCGCCGGTGCGGAGCCGGAAACAGGAGCCGGCGGCGGGCGGACGGTCTCGGGGAGGCCCCCTGCGCGGGGTGCACTGTCTCCAAGACGCGCACGGCGCTGCTCCCCGGACAGCACGTTCCCGGGGCAGAGGGGCAGGGGGGCAGGCGGTCAGGCGGTCAGGTGCGGGTCCCGGGGGCGGGGGGCCGCCGGGGGCGGGCGGGGGTCGGACAGTGCCGTGGTGAGCGGGAGTTGCGCGTGCAGGCCCGCGCACAGCACGGTCACGGGCGCGAGCGAGAGCAGCCCGTAGAGCAGTGCGAGGCCCGGCTCCGTCACCAGTGAACCGGCCAGCGTCGCCAGGGTCCCGGCCGCCGCCCCGATGCCGCCGTGCACCAAGTGCCCCAGCAGCACCTCCCGTACCCGCACCAGACCGGACCGGCCCCACCGCAGCAGTTGCAGCGCGTGTCCCGCGGCCGGGCCCGCGGCGGCGGCGCAGGCCACCAGCGGCAGGGCGTGGCCGGCGCCGCGCCACCAGAAGACGAGGGCGAGGGCGCCGGCGGTGGTGAGGAGTACGGCCAGGTGCGTACCGAGGAGTCCGCGGCGCCGGCCGCGGGCGAGGTCGAGGGAGCAGCCGGTGGCGTAGAGGAGTTGCGGCACCGCTGCGGCGCAGAGCCACGGCACCAGCGCCGTCGCGGACTCCCACCCGGGGCCGAGGAGCAGCGTGAGCGCGGCGGGCCCGACGCCGGCGGCGACGCCGAACCCGGCGAAGGCGGCGGCGGAGGCGCCGGTGACGGCGAGCCGGGCGGCGGGGTCGGCGGGCGGCGGGGGGCGGCCCGGCTCCTCGCCGTGCTCTTCGTACGCCGCCTGCTCCGCGCGCGTCAGCGTCACCTGCTCCTCGCGCGCCGTCTGCTCCCCGTACCCCGTCTGCTCCTCGCGCGCTGTCTGCTCCTCGTACGCCACCTGCTCCTCGTACGTCACCTGCTCCCCGTATGCCGTCTGCCCGGCGCCCTTCGCCCGGTCCAGCGCCCTGCCGTACGCCCCTGCCGGCCCGTCCCACAGCGCCGCGGCGCGCGAGTACACCCCCGCCGCGCCCGGCCCCAGCAGCCGGCAGACCGCCCACAGCGGCGCGACCGCCGCGACCAGCCGCAGCAGCCCGAACCCGGCCGCGAACCACGAGACGCGGACCAGTTCCACGGCCGCCACCGGACGGCCCTCCGGCAGCGGCGTACGGGACAGCAGGAACCCGGCGGTGCACAGGGTCAGCGCGGCGGACACCGGCAGCATGGCGGCCAGCCCGAGGGGGTTGGCGCCGCCGGCGAGCAGCAGGACGCCGGTCGCGGTGCCGCCCGCCTGGCCGCCGGCGTCCGCCCACACGGCGGCGCGGGACCGGCCGGCCCGGCGGAGCGCGGCGACGGCCGCGTCGGCGGCGGGGTGGCAGAGGAAGGCGCAGGCGAGGACGCGCAGAAGCGGGGTGGTGCCGGGGGCGTGCAGGAGCATGGCGGGCAGCGGGGCGGCGAGTTGCGCGACGGAGAAGCCGATGAGCCCGGTGAGCCCGGCGAGCCGGAGCGCGGCGTGGGCGGTGTGCCGGGTCAGCGGCTCGGCGCGGTGCAGGCAGGCGGCGAAGCCGGTGCCGGCGAGGTGGGCGAGGAGGTGGACGGCGGTGAGGGCCACGGCGTAGGCGCCGAGGGCGGCGGGGGAGACGTGTCGGGCGGCGTAGGCGACGTAGCCGAGCTGGAGCAGCAGGCCGACGGCGGCGCCTGTCCACCGCCAGCCGGTGTCGGGCGGCGCGGCCGGGTCGGCCGGGTCGACCTGCGCGGGCGGGTCGGCCGGGTCGGCCGGGGTGCGGGCAGCCGGGGGCATGACCTGCTCACCTCTCGGACGGGCTCGGGGACGGGATCTCGAAGGGGCCGGGGACGGGGAAGTACGCCTGGAGGAACGGCCGTACGAGCTCCACCTGCGCGGCCAGGTCGCCCGCGCCGGAGAGCGTGTCGTTGAGGCAGAAGACGTTCCGGTCGCGGCGGCGCAGCAGCCGCCGCAGCCTGGCGGCGAGGTCCGGGTGCGCGAGGTCGACGTAGTCGTACGTGAGCTGCCCGGGCACCGCGCGGCCGGTGAGGGCCTCGTAGTAGTGGTGGAACGCGGACGGGATGCTCAGGTCCGTGGCGCTGCGGAAGCGGCTTGCCGCGGTCTGCCGGTGGCGTTCGGGGAAGCGCTCCTCGGGGAGCGCCTGCCACGTGGCCGGGTCACCGGCGGGGCGAACCCGGCGTTCGGGGCGCCTGCTGCGGTCGGAGTGGCAGACGTGGCCGGGGTGCTCCGCGCACAGTGCCGCCAGCGCGGCGACGGCGCGGGCGCGGAGGGGGGCGGGGACGGCGACGGGGGTGGAGATGCTGCCGTAGCCGCGGACGGCGAAGTGCTCGACGCCCGCGGCGTCGAGGGCGCCGGTGACCAGGCGCAGGTTCTCGTTGCGGGCGCGCAGGGGCGTGGGGGCGTCGAGCACGACGGCGAGCCGGGTCTGGCCGCGGAAGTGGACGATCCGGCGGTCGGGGCGGCCGAGTTGGCCCGTGGCGCGCAGGGCGCGCAGCACCGGCCGCTGCCCCGGCTCGGGGACCCGCCGGGACACGGCACCGAGGGCGCGCCGCGCCCGGCGCCGGCCGGCGGGGGTGGCGACGGCGGCGAGGAGCCGGCGCACGCGCCGCGGCACCCCCGCGACCTCCCGCGCCGCGCCCCCGGGCGCCGGCAAGGGCCGCGTGAGGACAAACTCCGGGCACTCGTCGGGATACGCCTGGACCCCGTACGCGGGGACGACGACGCTGAACCGGAGCACGGACACATCCCTGGGCGGGTGGCGGCGGAAGGACAGTCCGTTGGTCGGAATGTCCTTATTTCTGCTATCCGCCACGGTAGCGGCGGCGCCACGCACTCAGCGTTACGACGGTACGGCCGCCCGGGTGATGTCCCCGGACGGCCGCATCGCGTCAGTGATGTACGTACCTACTTGACCGCGCCCGCCATCACACCCGACACGAACTGCCGCTGGAAGGCGAAGAAGACGATCAGCGGGATGACCATCGAGATGAACGCGCCGGACGCGATCAGCTCGATGTTGCTGTCGAACTGCCGCGTCTGCTGCTGCACCGCCACCGTCAGCGGCGGCTTGCCCGGGTCGGCGAAGACCAGGGCCACCAGCATGTCGTTCCACACCCACAGGAACTGGAAGATGCCCAGCGCCGCGATCGCCGGCCCGCCCAGGGGCATCACGACGCGGAAGAACAGCCGCACCTCGCTCGCCCCGTCGATACGGGCCGCCTCCAGCAGCTCCCGCGGGATCTCCGCGAAGAAGTTCCGCAAGAGGAAGATGGCGAACGGCAAGCCGAACGCGGTGTGGAAGAGCACCACGCCCGTGATGGTGTGGAACAGGTTCAGATCCCGGTACAGCGACGCGATCGGGATCAGCGCCACCTGCACCGGCACCACCAGCAGACCCACCACGGCGAGGAACACCCAGTCCCGGCCGGGGAAGTCCATCCACGCGAAGGCGTAGCCCGCCAGCGCGCCGATGACCACCACCAGCACCGTGGACGGCACGGTGATCCAGATCGTCGTCGGCAGCGCGCCCATCACGTCGTCGTTGCCGAAGAGCGCGTCGTACGTGTCCGTGGTGAGCTGCCCCGGGTCGCCGAAGACCTTCCACCAGCCGGTCGTCGCGATGTCCGCGGGGTCCCGGAACGACGACAGCAGCAGCCCCACCGTCGGGGTCAGCCACAGGAACGCCACGATGATCAGGAACGCCCGGACCGCGCCGCCGCCCGCGTACCGGCCGATCCGGGAGGCGAGCGACTCCTTCGCCGGCGCCTTCTCCTTCGCCTCCCGCGGTTCCGGCTTCGGTGCGGTCTGTGCCGCTGTTGCGGTGGTCATCGGCCGGACTCCTTTCGCAGGCGGCGGATATTGAAGATCATCACAGGGATGACGAGGAGCAGCAGCACGACGGAGATCGCACTGCCCACGCCCAGGTCGGGCTCGGTGCCGGCGAACGCCTGCTGGAACAGCTCGACGGCCAGCACGTTGCCGTCCTCCAGCCGGGCGCTCGGCACGATGATGTAGACGAGGTCGAAGATCTTCAGCACGTTGATCATCAACGTGACGAGCACGACCGCGAGTACGGGCGCCAGCACCGGCACCGTGATGCGCCGGAACACCTGCCACTCGTTCGCGCCGTCGACCCGCGCCGCCTCCATCAGCTCGCGCGGCACCGACGCCAGACCCGCGGCGATCAGCACCATCGCGAAGCCGGCCCACATCCACACGTACGCCGCGATCACCGCCGGCGTCACCAGCGACGGGCCGAGCCAGTCGACGCCGCCGTACGCCTCCTCGAAGTTCGAGGCGGGCAGCCGCAACTGGGCGCCGTCGGCCTCGGCCGGCAGTGTGAACGTACCGTCGGAAGCCGTCGTGGCCGAGGCGACGACCTTGCCGTCCTTGACCGCCTCGACCTTGATGTCCTTCAGCGCCTTCTCACCGCTGTCGACGACATCGGGCTCGCCGCCGCCGGGCTTGAAGTCCAGCCACACCGTGCCGGCGATCCCGTCGCCACCGGTCTTCGGCTCGGCGGCAGGCTGCTCACCCTCCGCGTCCTGCGGCTTCACCGCGACCAGCGGCAGCAGCGCCGGCCGGCCGGCGCTGACGGTGGCCTCGGAGGTGAACGGGCCGTTGTCCGGGCCCTTCAGATCACCGTTCGGGCGCGGGCGGGCGCCCGGCCAGGGTGCGGGGTCGCTGAACGTGTCGTGGATCGTCGTCCACGCCGCGTTCGCGGCGCCGCGCTCCGGCTCGTTCTGGTAGACGAGGCTGAAGATGACGCCCGCCGCCAGCATCGAGATCGCCATCGGCATGAAGACGACCATCTTGAACGCCGTGCCCCACCGCACCTTCTCGGTGAGGACGGCGAAGACCAGGCCCAGCGCGGTGCAGACCGCGGGCGCGATCAGCACCCAGATCAGGTTGTTGCGCAGGGCGGTACGGATGCGGTCGTCGCTGAACAGCTCGGTGTAGTTGTCCAGGCCGATGAACTCGTCGCCGGAGACGTCGAAAAGGCTGCGGTAGACGGAGTAGCCGATCGGATACAGCACCAGGGCGCCGAGCAGGACCACGGCCGGCAGCAGGAACGCCACCGTGATCCAGCTCTTGGTCCGCACGACCGACCGGGGCGGCTTGCTCTTCTTGCCCGGCGGCGTGCGGGCCGGCGGGACGAGGGGGGAGGGTGCGGCGGACTTCGCCGCACCCCCCGCCGACGAGGTCGACATCAGGGTCTCCCTGCCCGTCCGTCAGCTCTTGTAGGCCGCGGCTGCGGCCTTCTCGAGGTCCTGCTGCGCGCCCTCGACGTCCTTGGGATCGGCCAGGAAGTCCTGCAGGCCCTTCCACTCGCCCTTGCCCGCGGTGCCGCCGAAGTCGGCGGGCGCCTGGTCGGACATGTCGAAGCGGAAGTCGTCCCCGGCGTCGATGAGCGCCTGCGCGATCTCGCGCTGCACGTCGTTCGGGTACGCGCCCATGTCCATGTTCTTGTTCGGCGAGATGAAGCCGCCCGGCTCCGCCCACGCCTGCGCCGCCTCCGTGCTCGCCAGGTACGTCAGCAGCGCCTGCGCACCCTTGGAGTCGGTCAGCGCCACGGCCGCGTCGCCGCCGGTGACGACCGGCTTGTCCGGGCCGACCGCCGGGAACGGGAAGACCTTCGCGTCCGCGCCGACCTTCGCGTCGGTCTCGTTGACGAACGCGCCGACGAAGTCGGCCTCGAAGACCATCGACGCCTTCGGGTCGTCCAGGTCGGCGAAGGGAGCCGTCGCCGAGTCCGGGAAGGCCATCTTCGTCGCCTTCTTCGCGCCGCCCGCGATCAGCGTGTCGTTGCCGAACAGCTCGCCGAGGGTGGTCAGCGCGTCCTTCACCGACGGGTCGGTCCACGGGATCTCGTGCGCCGCGAGCTGGTCGTACTTCTCCGGTCCTGCCTGGGAGAGGTAGATGTTCTCGAACCAGTCGGTGAGCGTCCAGCCGTCCGCGCCGCCGACCGCCACCGGCGGCACGCCGGAGTCGGAGACGAGTTGCGCGGTGTCCAGGAAGCCCTGCCAGTCCTCCGGCTCCTGGGCGCCCGCGTTCTCGAAGGTCGTGGTGTTGTACCAGACCAGGGACTTGTTGGCGGCCTTGGCGTACACGCCGTACTGCTCGCCGTCCACCGCGCCCAGGTCCTGCCAGCCCTGCGAGAAGTTCTTGCCCAGCTCCTTCTTCGCGGCGGCGTTCAGGGGCTTCGCCCAGCCCTCCTTGACGAACTCCTGCAACACGCCCACCTGCGGCGCGAACACGACGTCCGGCGGCTTGCCGCCGGCGACCTGGGTGCGGACGAAGGAGGCGACGTTGTCGCCGGTCGGCACGTACTCCACCGTGGCGCCGGTCAGTTCCTCGAACCCGTCGACGACCTTCTCGAAGTTCTTCTGCTCCGGCCCCGTCCACACGGCGCCGACGCGCAGCGACTCACCGTCCAGCTTCGGCAGCTCGACGCTGGAACCGGACTTGTCCGCGTTCCCGCCGCCACCGCCGTTGTCGTCGTCGCCGTCGTCGCCGCATCCCGCGGCGGTCACGGCGAGCGCGCCGGCGGCGACGATCGCCACCGCGGCCCGCACGACTCTCACCTGCTGCATCCCAGCCTCCCCAGGAACGCGGGGCAGATGGGGTTGTCCCGTGCCGGCGCAGACCTGCCCCGCGGGGCCTGCGCCGTGTTACCTGTGCGAAACGCTGTGGGGTATGTCCTACGCCCGGACCGCCGGGCCCGCAATAGCGTCTCCTACGCAAGCGCTGTCATCGGCCGTTTCGTGATCCGTCCGTGATGGGGAAGCGTTCGGAATGTGAAGGCGGGCGCTGATCGGCTGGAGACCGGAGGAGAGATAAAAACCGCTGGTGGGAGGGGATTTGAAGAGAAACGGGTGCGGGTGCGGAGGGTGGGGAGAGAGTTCGGCCGGTGGAGGGAGGGGTGGCGCGGGTGAGTTGACGGCGAAGGGGGATGGGATAGCAGATTGTTGCTGGGGGGACGGGTGGGGCACATGGGGCGAGTGGGGCGTTGAGGGCAGGGGCGTGCGGGGGCGGGTGCGTACGAAGGGTGCGAGGTACGTACGCGCCGACTCGCGGCGGTGGTGCGCAGACGCGGGCGGGCCGGGGCGGAGGCCGCGGGTGCTACGGGGACGGGGTGCTACGGGGACGGGGCGCGGGGGTCGTGCGGCTGGGCGGCGGACGTGGCCGCGGCGCGCTGGAGGGCGCTTGCGAGGAGGGCCAGATCCGTGGGGCCGTTGCCGAGTTCGCGCAGGGGGCGGCTCGTCGGCGGTGAGCCCATGCGGGCCCACTCCAGCGGGACGACGGTGGGCCGGGCGGTCGCCGTACGCGGGATCCGCCCGGTGACCCGGGCGGCCTGGAACGGCACGGGCTCCACCCCGGCGGCGCACAGCAGCCCGCGCCCGGGCGGCACGTCCTCGCCGCCGAGCACGACGTGGTGCGCGGCACCGGAGACCGCGGCGGTGGCGGCGGTCGCCGCGGGCTGCGCGGAGGCGGTGACGAGGTGCATGCCGAGCGGGCCGCCGTCGCGGGCGATGGCCTCCACGACCCGGACGACCGACCCGGCGGCGGGCCGCGCGGGGCTGCCGAGGGCGGGGGCCACGAGGGCGTCGAAGTCGTCGACGAGCACCACGACGGCGGGCGGCGCGGGCCGCCGCCCGGCGGGGGCGGTGACGGGGCGCGCCGGACTGCCGGCGCCTTCGGCACCTGGCGTCGCGCCGGCGCCCGCGCCCGCGCCCGTGCCCGCGCCCGCGCCCGCGCCCGCGCCGGCCGCGGGCCGCGGGCCGGTGTGCGCGCCCCCGCCGCTGCCTGCCACCGCGCCGGTGCCCGCCCCCGGTGGCTGAGCGGCGGGGGAGCGGGGGCGGAGCCGTAGCGTGTTGCTCTGCGGAGCCTGGACGTCCGCCGCCCCGCCCGACCGCGGTCCCGGGATCGCAGGACCCTGCGGCCCCGGCTCGCCCTCCGGCGCGTACAGCGCGGCCCGGCGCTTGAACTCCGCCCCCAGCTCCTGCGCGAACTCCCGTATCCGCACCGGGTCGGACGCCACCAGATGCCCCGAGACGTGCGGCAGATCCGCCGCCGCGCCGAGCGCGTCGCCCCGCTCCCGCCCCGCGCCGTCGACCAGCACCAACTGAAGCCGCTCCGGCGGCTCCCCGGCGGCCAGCGCGGCGGCGAACGAGCGCAGCAGCTCCGACTTGCCGCCCCGCGCGGCACCTTCGACCGCCAGCGGCCCGGCGGCGAGGTCGGCCAGGAGCCGGCCGCCCGGCCCCGCGCCGAGCACCGCGGCCACGCGCGGGGCGCCGGAACGGGACTCCAGCCAGCGGGCGGTGAGCGCGGTGGGGGTGGCGCGGGCGAGGTCGAGCTCGTCCAGGAGGCGCACGGACCCGGGGAGCGGGCCGCGGCGGGCGGGGTGGGCGCCGTCGGCATCGTCGCGTTCGCCGTACGGGGCGAGCGCGCGGGCCAGCCGCTCCGCCCACGCGGCCGACACGGCATCGACGGTCCCGGCCGGCCCGGCGGCCTCCTGCCCGGAGGCGGCGACCTCGAACCAGCCGCCGGCCGCGGCGGGTTCCGCGGACGCGGCGAAGCCGTCGCCGAGGCGGGTGCGGCCGGTCCCGTAGGCGGTGGCGGGGGAGTCGGTGGCGGAGGAACCGGCGGGGGCCTGGGCAGCGTACGGATCCCCCGCGGCCGGTTCCGCCCGCCCGGGCGGCGCTACGGCCGCGGGGGCGCCCGGCTCCGCGGCGGCGGCACCGACCGGCGCTGCCGCCGCCGGCCGCTGGAGGAGACGCAGGCCGGTGGCCACGTCGCCGCTGAGCAGCCCCACCGCGCCGCAGGCGGCGAAGCCGGGCGCCGCCTCGCTGGCCGCGGCGTACATCGCGGTCAACGGCGAGGCGGGGGTGGCGGGTGCGGTCTCGGCGAGGCAGACGACGTGGACGCCGGCGGCGGACCCGTACTCGGCGAGCCGGGCGACGGCTCCGCGGACGGCGGCCGTCCCCGGGTCGCCGTCGATGACGAGCACGCTGCGGGTCCCCGGCACCGGCTGCTCCAGCCGCCGCTGCAACTCGCCCACGCGCGCGGCGGCCTGCTCCCGGTCGTACGCGAGCAGCAGCCGGCAGTCCTGGCCCTGCCGCGGCCGTACGTGGGGGAGCCAGCCGGCCCACGACCAGTCCTCGACGCGGGCCTCGTGCGGCCGGGCCGGGTCGGCGGCGACCAGCACGAGTTCAAGGACGTCGGGCCCGTGCAGCGCGGCGAGCTGGGCCACGACCGACCGCGCGAGCCCGGCGAGCCGGGCCCGCGGCCCGGCGAGCGCGAGCGAACCGGCCCGGCGCAGATCGACGGTGAGGGGGGCGGTGCCGCCACCGATCCGGAACTCGGTGCCGAGCCGCACCACGAGCGCGTCGGCGTGCGAGCTGCCACGGCGGAACACGAGCCCCCGCTGCCCGGGCCCGCCGCCGGCGGCACCGGGATACGCGGGTCCGCCGGTGGTGCCGGCTGAGCCGGATCGCGCGGACGCGCCGGCTGCCGCACCGGGGTACGTGGATCCGCCGGCGGTGCCGAGGAAGGCGCTTGCGGTGGCACCTGGCTGTGCGGGGAGGCCGATGGCGGCGCCGGGATACGGGGCCCCTTCCGCGGCACCGGGCGAGCCGGGTCGCGCGGGGGCGCCCGGGGCGCCGGTCGTGCCGGAGTCCGGGATACCGCCGGGTCCTGCGGGCGCGCCGGCTTCTGCACCGGGATACACGGACCCGCCCGGGGGGCCGGTCGAGCCGGGGCCCGGGATGCCGGGTCGCGCGGACGCGCCCGCTTCCGCAGCGGGGTACGCGGATCCGCCTGCGGCGCCGGTCGTGCCGGGGCGTGCGGGCGTACCCCCTGGTGCACCGGGGTGCGGAAGTCCGCCCGCGCCGCCGGGGTGCGCGGGGGGGTGGGCCGGGGTGTCGCCGGGGGAGCAGAGGAAGCCCGGCCGGTACGCGGCCTCGCCGGCCAGGGCTGCGAGCAGGACGGCGGCGGCGTCGGGGTAGCGGTCGTCCAGGTCGGTCGTGCCGGCGCGTTCGGCGGCGGTACGGGCCGTGGCCGGGGCGGCGGCTGCCAGGTCCGCGGCACCGTCGCGCCCGCCCAGCCGGCGGGCCCACGCCCGGATCCCGCGCCGCGGCGGCTGCGGTACGGAGGCCGCTCCCGCGGCCCCTTCCGCGGCCCCGCCGCGGGACCGCAACTCCGGCGGCACGACGGTGCCCCGCGTAGGGGTGCCGCTCCTGCGCGGGGCGGAGCCGCCGGGCCCACGTGCCCCCTCGGCACCTGCACGCCCGCGCGCCCGCGCGGCACCGGACTCCGCCCCCCGGCGCCCCGCGCCGTGAGCGCCCTCGCCGCCCGGCGCGCCCCGGCCGGGCGCCGCACGCCCGGCGTCGTACCCGGGAGCTGCGCCCGCGGGAGGTCCGCCCCGGCCGAAGTCGGCGTCCCCTTCACCGTATGAGGGAACCGCTTCCGCGGCGCCCTCACTCAATTCGGGGACGACGCCCCCGCGGCCGTACGTGACGGGTCCGTCGAGGCCGGGGGTGGTCCGTCCGCGGCTGTACCCGGGTTCCGCGCCGGTGGCGGGTCCGCTCTGGTCGGGGCCGGTTTGTCCGCGGCCGTGTCCCGGTCCCGCGCCCGTGGCGTCGCCGCGTCCCGCGCGGGTACGCGCGCTGTCCGCGCCGCCGTCCGTGGCGCGCGTGCGCCCGCTGTCGTGTCCTGGACCGGCTTCGGGGTCCCGGCCCCCGGCGCCGGACGGGTCCGGACGAGCGCCGCCGTGCTCGTCATCGCGGCCGGGGTCACCGGCCGTCGTGCCGCGGGCGGTGCCGGACCGCCCGGCTCCGAACCGGCGACCGCGTCCGCTGCCGGGCTCGTCGCCGCCCGCGGCATCCGCGTACGCGCCTCCGTACGCCGGGCCGCCGCCCGCCGGCCAGCCGGTGCCCAGGCCGGTCGTCGTCGCGTCCCGCTCCCGCGGCTGGCGCTGGTCTGGGACCCGGCTGTGCTCCTGCGACCCCGACCCCGACCCCGGCTCCCCGCCGTACTCCCCCCCGCCCGCGTCCGTACGCCCGGACCCGTGGTCCGCTCCCGCCGGTCCCGCGATCCGCAGCGCCGACTCGCCCACCCGCAGCACCGCGTCCGCCCGCAGCGGCACCGGATCCGTGCCCACCGGGGTGCCGTCGATCGTCGTGCCGTTCGTGGAGCCCAGGTCCGCCACCGTGACGCCGCCGTCCGGCGTGACGGTCAGCGCGCAGTGGAGGCGGGAGACGTCCGGGTCGTCCAGGGGGACGTCGGCGTCCGCCGATCTGCCGATCCGGATCTGACCGCCGTGCAGCAGGTGGACCCCGCCGGCGTCGGGGCCGGCCACCACCCGCAGGGTGGTGACGGCTGCCGCGTCCGCCGCCGGGGGCTGGCCGTGGTCCGGGTCCGCGGGGCCGCCGAGGCTCAGCACCGCGCCGTCCACCAGCGGGGGTTCGCCGAGCAGGGTGCGGTCCGGGTCGAGGAGCCGGCGGCCCGCGTACACCGCCACGCCCGCGCCGCCGCCCGTGCTGCCCGCGGCGCCCCCGCCGCCCGAGGCGGCAGCCGCCGCCGCGTCGAGGAGGCCGCCGGCTACGGCGCCCAGTGCCGTGCCGGCAGGTGCGGTGACGATCACATCGCGGCCACGCGCGGCGACGCCGCCGCGCGTCGCCTGGACGGTCAGCCGGATCTGCATGCCTGTCACCGCTCCCTTCCCTGGGCAGGGCCGATTCGAGGGCCGCTGTCATATTCCCATCCCGCACCGACAACTCGCTGCGGGGCCGGTGTTGGTGGATCTTGTCTGACGCTTCCTGTCCGTACTCCGACGTGAAATTTGCCAATACGGACACCTGTTGACGCCTTCGCTCGCCCTTCGGGGCAACCAACGACCGGGAAGCTGACGTCCTTCCTTCGCACAGGCACCATGCAACGGCTGTGGCTGGACGGCACGGCACAGGTGAGAGTGCGCCGGAAACGGGTACGGCGTCGGCAGGGCACAAGGACACAGGACGAGCACGGGGACCGGGCGGACGGCAGCCGGACGGCAGCCGGACGGCAGCCGGACGGCAGCCGGGGAACAGGCAGCCCGGGGAAAGCAGAAAACCGCAGGCGCCTTCCGGAAAACCGGTGGCCAGGGGCGGACCCCCGACCAGGCCCCGGGTGCCGCCCGACCCCGGCGGGCGCCGCAGCGACGCCACTAGAGTGGTGCAGATGGCGCCCGGACCGACCGGTCCGCGGGCCGGCAGGAACGATCACGACCAGGGAGCGCATGACGTGCGGCCGGTAGGCAGCAAGTACCTCCTCGAAGAGCCGCTCGGGCGCGGCGCCACGGGCACCGTGTGGCGTGGCCGCCAGCGCGAGACGGCGGGGGCGGAGGCCGCCGTGGCGGGCAGCCCCGGCGAGATAGTCGCCATCAAGGTCCTCAAGGAGGAGCTGGCAGGCGACCCCGACGTGGTGATGCGGTTCCTGCGCGAGCGCTCCGCGCTCCTGCGCCTCACCCACCCGAACATCGTCCGCACCCGCGACCTCGTCGTCGAGGGCGATCTGCTGGCCCTCGTCATGGACCTCGTCGACGGCCCCGACCTGCACCGCTACCTGCGCGACAACGGCCCCTTCTCACCCGTCGGCGCCGCCCTGCTCACGGCCCAGATCGCGGACGCGCTGGCCGCCAGCCACGCCGACGGCATCGTCCACCGCGACCTCAAGCCCGCGAACGTGCTGCTCGCCGGCGGCGCCGGGCCCGACGGGGCCGGCCGGATGCAGCCGATGCTCACCGACTTCGGCATCGCCCGGCTCGCGGACTCCCCGGGCCTGACGCGCGCCCACGAGTTCGTCGGCACGCCCGCGTATGTGGCGCCCGAGTCCGCCGAGGGCCGCCCGCAGACCTCCGCCGTGGACGTCTACGGCGCCGGCATCCTGCTGTACGAGCTGCTGACGGGCCGTCCGCCCTTCGGCGGCGAGAGCACCCTGGAGGTACTGCACCAGCACCTCAGCCAGGAGGCACAGCGCCCGCCCGGCCTGCCGGACCCGATGTGGACCGTCGTCCAGTCCTGCCTGCGCAAGAACCCGGACGAACGCCCCAGCGCCGAGAACCTGGCCCGCGGGCTGCGCACCGTGGCCGCCGGCATCGGCGCGGGTGCCGCTCCCGAGCAGGCTACCGCCGCCCTCGGCGTGGCCGCGCTGCTCGCCGCCGACCCGCACCCGGCACAGGTGCCGGGCACGGGCACCGGCGCGTCCGACCCCACGCAGATCCTCCCCGCGGGCAGCGCCGGCGCCCCCGGGCAGCAGGGTGCGTACGACCCGAACGCCGCCACCAGCGTCCTGCCCGCAGGCGCCGCGGGAGCCGCGGCCGGCGCCGCCGCCGCGCACGGCCAGCAGGGGCCCGGCGCCCCCGGGGCCGAGGACGGCACCCGCGTGATGCCCGTCTCCGAAGGGCCGCCGCAGCAGGAGGGGCCGCACCCCTGGGAGACCCAGATGCGCGCCCTCCGCGACCGCGGCGAGCAGACCCAGCAGATGGGCTACATCGACCCCAGCGAGGACCCCCTGCGCCGCCGCCCGCCGCGGCGGGTCCAGCGCCGGCAGCCGCCGCCCGAGGCGTACGCGGCCCCGCCCCCCCGCCGCGAGCCGCCGCCCCAGCGCTACGAGCCCCGCCCGCAGCCGCCCGCGCCGGCGCCCCCGCCGCAGCAGCCGCCGCGCGAGCGGCGCCGCAGCGCGAACCCGATGCACATCCCGGGGCTGGGCTGTCTGAAGGGATGCCTGTTCACGGTCCTCATCCTGGTCGTCGTCTCGTGGCTGATCTGGGAGCTGACCCCGGTCCAGGACTGGATCGCGGACGGCAAGGGCTTCTGGGACCAGATCACCGACTGGGCCACCGACCTCAAGGACTGGATCTCGGACTTCAACGACGCCGCCGACGACGCCGAGAAGACGAAGGACAGCGTCGATGAGGGCGTCAACGACCTGAAGGACGTCCAGGACGGTCTCGACGGCCTGAAGGACGCCACGGGTCAGTGAGCGCGGATCGGCAGGTGATGTTCGGGGCCGTCCGAGAGGCCCCGAACCACCGCCTGGCCAGTGAGCTTGCCGACAAGTCGACACCCACGAGGGGTTTCCGTGCCGGTCCGGCACCCAACGTCCCCGTCGCCGCGTAGCTTTGACGTCATGGCACGCAGAATCGGCAGCCGATACGCCGCCCATCAGGTGATCGGACGCGGCAGCGCGGGCACGGTGTGGCTAGGCGAGGGCCCGGACGGACCGGTCGCCATCAAGCTGCTCCGCGAGGACCTGGCCGAGGACCGGGAGCTGGTCGAGCGCTTCCTTCAGGAGCGCACCGCGCTGATGAGCCTGGACCACCCGCGCGTCGTCGGCGTCCGCGACCTCGTCGTCGACGGCCGCGACCTGGCGCTCGTCATGGACCTCGTCCGCGGTACGGACCTGCGCACCCGGCTGGAGCGCGACCGCCGGCTGCTGCCGCAGGCCGCCGTCGCCATCGCCGCCGACGTCGCCGAGGGCCTCGCCGCCGCGCACGCCGCGGGGCTCGTACACCGGGACGTCAAGCCCGAGAACGTCCTGCTGGACTCCGACGCCCCCGCCGGCCCCGGCGGTGCGCCGCCCGCGCTGCTCAC
The DNA here is from genome assembly GCF_059570535.1 of Streptomyces sp. CNP082. Taxonomy (NCBI): domain Bacteria; kingdom Bacillati; phylum Actinomycetota; class Actinomycetes; order Kitasatosporales; family Streptomycetaceae; genus Streptomyces; species Streptomyces sp. CNP082. The sequence goes on along the minus strand of NZ_JCANSZ010000002.1, from coordinate 297,180 downwards.
CGACTTCGGCGTCGCCAAGCTCATCGACGCACCCAGCCGCGCGGCGCAGCCGGCCGCCACCGCTCCCCGCCCCCGCGGCGGCACCGCCGCGGGCGTCCGGGTGCCGACCCAGCGCCGCGTCATCGGCACCCCCGACTACGTCGCCCCCGAGATCGTCGAGGGCCTGCCCGCGCGCGCGGCCGTCGACATCTACGCCCTGGCCACGGTGCTGTACGAGCTGCTGGCCGGCTTCACGCCCTTCGGCGGCGGCCACCCGGGAGCGGTGCTGCGCCGGCATGTGACGGAGACCGTCGCGCCGCTGCCAGGCATCCCCGACGAGCTGTGGGAGCTGCTGCTGCAGTGCCTGGCGAAGGCGCCGGCATCGCGGCTGCGCGCGGTCGAGCTGGCTGCCCGGCTGCGCGAGATCCTGCCGGACCTGGACGGGCTGCCGCCATTGGACGTCGAGGAGTCGGCGGAGGGGGCGGACGACCCGGCCGGCGGCGGGGCGGCGCACACGGTACGGCTCGGCGCGGACCGCGCGGGGGCCCCCGCCGGGGCGGGCGAGCCGAGCGTGACCGGCGCCGGCGGACGGCCGCTGCGCGGGTCGGTGCCGCTGGTCAGATCCGCGGCGCCGGACTCCAACCGGGACACGCACACGAGCATGCGCATGCCCAGCGCCGACGAGCTGGCGGGCGGCGCCCGCGGCACCGCGCGCGTGCCGCGGCTGGCAGGCCAGCCGCGGCCGGGCTCGGCCCGCGCCGCCCGCGCGGGCACGTCGCGGGCTGGGGGTGCCTCCACGCCCCTCGGGCGTAGGGGGAGGCTGAAGCTCACGGTCGCGGCGGCGGTGATCGCCGCCGTGGGCGTCGGGGGCTGGCTGGTCGCGTCGGGCGGCGACGACGGCGGGAACAGCGGTGGCGGCGGCGACCGCTCCGCCACCTCGGAACCCTGACCGGGGGCAGCGCCCCCGAGCCCCGACCCGGCCCCGAGCCCCGCCCCGCCGTCCCGACCCGGCCCCGGGCCCCGTGCCGCGCTGCCCGTACCCGCAGGACCCCGGCGCCGTACCCGCGAGCCGCCAGGCCCGCCCTCGCCCGCACCCCCGCAGGACCCCGGGGCACGTACCGCGGCCCCCGCGGGCCTGCGGGTACGGACCGGCCGTCACCGCTACACCGCGCCGCCCCCGCTGTCCTCGCACATCCCAGGTCAGCACCCCCGCCGGCCAGCCGCCGCCCAGGCCGGTCGTCGTCGCGCCCCGCTCCCGCGGCCGGGGCCGGTCCGGGACCCGGGTGTGCTCCCGACGCCGACCCCGACCCCGGCTCTCCGCGGTACTCCGCCCCGCCCGCGCTCGTACGCCCGGACCCGTGGTCCGGTCTCGCGGCCCGCGGGTACCGCACGCGCCACCTGCGGCCGGAGCATGCAGCGGTACGCTGGTGGCGTGGCAGCACCTGATGTATCCGAATCGCTCAAGGCCCTCAGCTCCACCATGGACTCCATCGAGGCCGTACTCGACCTCGACAAGCTGAGGGCCGACGTCGCCGCGCTCGAAGAGGAGGCCGCGGCCCCCGCCCTCTGGGACGACCCGGAGAACGCGCAGCGGGTCACCAGCCGGCTCTCCCTCCTGCAGGGCCAGTTGCGGAAGAACGAGGAGCTGCGGGGGCGGATCGACGACCTCGAAGTGCTCTTCGAGCTCGCCGAGAGCGAGGGCGACGCCGACACGCAGCGCGAGGCGGAGGGCGAGCTGTCCGCCGTCCGGCGCGCGGTCGAGGAGCTGGAGGTGCGCACGCTGCTGTCCGGCGAGTACGACCAGCGCGAGGCGATGGTCAACATCCGCGCGGAGGCGGGCGGCGTGGACGCCGCGGACTTCGCCGAGCAGTTGCAGCGCATGTACCTGCGCTGGGCCGAGCACAAGGGCTATCCGACGGAGGTGCTGGACACCTCGTACGCGGAGGAGGCCGGCATCAAGTCGACGACCTTCGCCGTCAAGGCCCCGTACGCGTACGGCACTCTCTCCGTCGAGCAGGGGACGCACCGCATGGTGCGCATCTCCCCGTACGACAACCAGGGCCGCCGGCAGACGTCGTTCGCCGGCGTCGAGGTGCTGCCCGTCGTGGAGCAGACCGACCACATCGACATCCCGGAGAACGAGATCCGGATCGATGTCTTCCGCTCCTCCGGGCCCGGCGGTCAGTCCGTCAACACCACGGACTCCGCGATCCGCATCACGCACCTGCCGACCGGCATCGTCGTCTCCTGCCAGAACGAGAAGTCGCAGATCCAGAACCGCGCCGCCGCCATGCGCGTGCTGCAGGCCCGCCTGCTCGCCAAGCGCAAGGAGGAGGAGCAGGCGAAGCTGAACGCGCTCAAGGGCGACAGCGCCGGCTCGTGGGGCAACCAGATGCGCTCGTACGTGCTCCAGCCCTACCAGATGGTCAAGGACCTGCGTACGACGCACGAGGTGGGCAACCCGCAGGCCGTGCTCGACGGCGAGATCGACGGCTTCCTGGAGGCGGGTATCCGCTGGCGCAAGCAGCAGGAGCAGGCTGCTGCCGAGGGCTGATTTCCGGCGCTCGCCGGAGGTGCCGGCGGACCCGGTTGTTCCCCTTTCTTTCCGCCCCTTTCCCCGGCTGACCGCGCTCGCTGCGAGTGTCACAGTCGTGCACCATTCGGCCCGGACAATGGCCGGAAAAAGGTACAACCCCGTCTCAACTCGCTTGACGCTCCAGTGAATTCCCGAGAGGCTGGCGGCCGAGCTTTGTAGGTGTGTGGGGTTCGTGTGACTCAGGGGGGTAAGCCCGCCGCGAACAGGCCCCGTACCGACGCCAGCCCACTGACGAGTACGGCTACTGGGGGTAGCGAGCAATGACGAACAAAGTGCGTGTACGGGTGGCGCGGGTCGCCGCCAGCGCGCTGATCGCCGGCGGGGCCTCCCTTGCCGCCGCCGGTGCCGCGCAGGCCACCGGCGACGACGGCGGCGACACGCGCGTCGAGATCCAGGCCAACTCCGGCAACGGCCAGGACGGTGCGAACGGCCAGGGCGACGAGGATGCCGGCGGCGTGATCGCCGGCCTCATCGAGGGTGCCACCGGCGCGGTGACCGGCGAGACCACGGGCGAGACGACCGGTGAGACCACCGGTGAAACGACCGGTGAGACCACGGGCGAGACGACCGGTGAGACCACCGGTGAAACGACGGGCGAGACCACCACGACGGGTGAGACCACCGGCGAGACCACCACCACAGGTGAGACCACCGGCGAGACCACCACGACCGGTGAGACGACCGGCGAGACCACCACTGGCGAGAGCACCAGCAACGGCACTTCCGGTAACGGCGGGGCCGACGACGGCGGTTCCGGTGACGGCGGCGCGGACGACGGCGGTCAGCAGACCACCGGCGGCCAGCAGACCACCGGCGGCACCGGCGGCGGCGACTCCGACTGCGAGCTGGACGACGACAGCGTCATCTGCGAGACGGAGTCGACCTCCGGCGGCAGCGAGCCCTCGCCGGCCGGCGACAGCAGCCAGCCGCAGGAGCAGTTGGCCGACACCGGTTCCAGCGGCACCACGTACCTGCTCGTGGGTGCGGCCAGCATCATCGCGGGCGGCGTCGGCTTCCGGCTGCTGCCGCGGCTGATGACCCGCAACGAGACGGCGGCCTGACCCGCAGCGCCCGCCGCACAGGCGACACGAAGGGCCCGGAGCGATTCGCTCCGGGCCTTTCGCCTGCGTGGTTGCGCTTGGTGAGGATCCGTCGCGCTGCGTCGGTCAAAGCGATGTGATACGGATCACACTCGAAAGTCCGTGGTCCGTACGCCGCCGGGCCCCGCGGGCTTCGCGGCTACGCCGTCCGCTGCTGCAGGAACAGCACCGCCGCCACGGCCGCCAGCAGCGCCAGCAGTATCCACACCGTGGTCGTCGTCAGGCCGTGCCAGCCGTTCTCCTGGCGCATGCGCTCCCTGCTCGCCCGGCAGACAGGACAGCGGCCCTCGCTCACGGGCCCCGCACAGTTCGCGCAGACCAGCCAGTCGCGTGTCATGTGCTTCCTCCTCCCGTTCGCTCTCCAGCTCCGCTGGCTCTCTATTTCTCCACTTACCACTGTGCCAGGTCCGCGGCGAATCGGCGCGTGTCCCCGGATCCCCGCCGCCGCACCGGGAGGTTTGTCCGTGACGAAACGCACCAACCGCCCACGGCGACTGCGCGCCCCCATCCCCTTCGCGTAAGGTCACCTGCGACCGCGACAGGGAGCCCAGCGTGATCCGATTCGACAACGTCACCAAGATGTACCCCAAGCAGAACCGACCCGCGCTCCAGGACGTCTCGCTGGAGATCGAGCGCGGCGAGTTCGTGTTCCTCGTGGGGTCCTCCGGCTCCGGCAAGTCCACGTTCCTGCGGCTCATCCTCCGCGAGGAGCGCACCACCCACGGCCAGGTACACGTACTCGGCAAGGATCTCGCCCGGCTGTCCAACTGGAAGGTGCCGCAGATGCGGCGCCAGTTGGGCACGGTCTTCCAGGACTTCCGGCTGCTGCCGAACAAGACCGTCGCGGAGAACGTCGCGTTCGCCCTCGAAGTGATCGGCAAGCCCCGCGGCCAGATCCGCAAGACCGTCCCCGAGGTGCTCGACCTCGTGGGCCTGTCCGGCAAGGGCGACCGGATGCCCGGCGAGCTGTCCGGCGGTGAGCAGCAGCGCGTCGCGGTCGCGCGGGCGTTCGTCAACCGGCCGATGCTCCTCATCGCGGACGAGCCGACGGGCAACCTCGACCCGCAGACCTCGGTCGGCATCATGAAGCTGCTCGACCGCATCAACAGGACCGGTACCACAGTGATCATGGCTACGCATGATCAGCAGATCGTCGACCAGATGCGCCGGCGCGTCATTGAACTCGAGTTGGGGCGGCTGGTACGCGACCAGTCGCGCGGTGTGTACGGATACCAGCACTGAGCTGCTGCCCCCGGAGCTGAAAGGACGGGCATGCGCGCCCAGTTCGTCTTCTCGGAGATCGGCGTCGGTCTCCGCCGCAACCTGACGATGACCTTCGCGGTGATCGTCTCCGTGGCCCTGTCGCTGGCCCTGTTCGGAGCCTCCTGGCTCATGGGCAAGCAGGTCGACACCATGAAGGGCTACTGGTACGACAAGGTCAACGTCTCCATCTTCTTCTGCAACGAAGTCGACGCCGAAACCTCGCCCAACTGCAAGAAGGGCGCGGTCACGGAGGAGCAGAAGAAGGAGATCCGGACCGAGCTGGAGAACCTGGAGGTCGTCGACACCGTCCAGTACGAGTCCAGCGAAGAGGCGTACAAGCACTACAAGGAGCAGTTCGGCGACTCACCGCTGGCCTCTTCCCTCAAGCCGGACCAGATGCAGGAGTCCTTCCGGGTCAAGCTGACGGACCCCGAGAAGTACGACGTCATCACCAGCGCCTACTCCGACAGACCGGGCGTACAGGAGGTACAGGACCAGCGCAACGTGCTGGAGAGCCTGTTCAACCTGCTCAACGGCATGACGTACGCGGCGATCGGCGTGATGGCGCTGATGCTGATCGTGGCGATCATGCTGATCGTCAACACCGTACGGGTGTCGGCGTTCAGCAGGCGCCGGGAGACCGGGATCATGCGGCTGGTGGGCGCGTCCAGCGTCTACATCCAGTTGCCGTTCATCGTCGAGGCGGCCGTCGCCGGGCTGATCGGCGCGAGCTTCGCCGCGGTGATGCTGGTCGCCGGCAAGCACTTCCTGATCGACAACTGGCTCGCGGACAAGATCCTTTTGATCGACTTCGTCGGCTGGGACGAAGTGATCCGGGTGCTGCCCCTCGTCGTCGCGATCGGCCTGCTCATGCCGGGCATCGCCGCGTTCTTCGCGCTGCGCAAGTACCTCAAGGTCTGACGATCGGGGCGGGTGTGGCGTAGGCCACGTGCGTGCCACGGCGTGGTCAACTCCCCATCTGGCACCCGCCGCTGTCCTACACTCAGCGGCATGTCGGGTTCGGCTGACAGCGACAGGCCCCGCAGCGCCTTCCGCCGCGGGGCCTCCCTGACGTTCGTCTTCGTCAGCGTCCTGGCCACCGGCGCCGCCACCGGGTCCTGGCCCGGCGAGGACGGGCGCCCGCCCAAGGTGCTCACCGGCCACGTCGCCGACGGCCGGGACTACGAGCCGCGCACCGGCGAGGGCGGCACCGCCGAGTCCGCGGGCGAACTGGTCAGCCGCAGCGGAGACCGCTGGTCGACGGCGTACAGCGCGCGCGAGTACGAGTCGCTGCAGCAGATGCTGGCGGGCAGATACGTCGGCGTCGGGCTGTGGATCAAGACCGACGAGGCCGGCCTGATGGAGATCGCCCAGGTCGGCGAGGACAGCCCGGCCGCCGAGGCCGGCATCCGCGCCGGCGACACGCTGCACGCCGTCGGCGGCACGCCCGTCGCCAGCCGCCCGGTCACCGAGGTCGTCGCGCTGCTGCGCGGCGAGGAGCTGGGCGAGGGGGCGCCCGGCAGCACGGTGGTGCTGGCGCTCCAGCGCGGCGAGCGGCGCTGGACGCGGCCCGTGCGCCGGGTGGAGCTGACGACCCAGCCCGTGACCGTACGGCAGGACGAGCCCGCGGCCGACGGCGCCACGGCCGCCCCCGTGATCCGGGTGGAGAGCTTCACCCGCGGCAGCGGCGCGGAGGTGCGCCGGGCCGCCGCCCGGGCCCGCGGCGGCGACGGCCTCATCCTCGACCTACGGGGTAACTCCGGCGGCCTGGTCGTCGAGGCCGTCGAGGCGGCGTCGGCCTTCCTCGACGACGGGGTGGTCGCGACGTACGACCTGGAGGGCAGGCAGCAGGCGCTCTACGCGAAGCCCGGCGGCAACACCGGGACGCCGCTGGTCGTCCTCGTCGACGGCGGCACGATGAGCAGCGCCGAGCTGCTGGCCGGGGCGCTGCAGGACCGGGGCCGCGCCGTCGTCGTCGGAACCCGCACCTTCGGCAAGGGCTCGGTGCAGATGCCGAAGGCCCTGCCCGACGGCTCGGTCGCCGAGCTGACCGTCGGCGAGTACCGCACCCCGGCCGGCCGCAGCCTGGAGGGTGTCGGCGTCACCCCGGACCTCGACCTGGCCGTCACCGGCGACCGGGACGCCGAGGAGGAGGCCCGCACGGTTTTGAGTGGCCTCGGGAGCGGCGTCTAGGCGACAATGGCCCGGCTATGGGTAAAGACACGGGTCGCAAGCTGATCGCGCAGAACAAGAAGGCGCGGCACGACTACCTCATCCTCGACACGTACGAGGCGGGTCTCGTGCTGACCGGTACCGAGGTCAAGTCGCTCCGCCAGGGGCGCGCCTCGCTCGCCGACGGCTTCGCGCACCTCGACGGCGGCGAGATCTGGCTGCACAACGTGCACATCCCGGAATACTCGCAGGGTACGTGGACGAACCACACCGCGCGCCGCAAGCGCAAGCTGCTGCTGCACCGCGCCGAGATCGACAAGCTGATCGGCAAGACGCAGGAGACCGGGCTGACGATCGTGCCGCTGGCGCTGTACTTCAAGGACGGCCGGGCGAAGGTCGAGATCGCGCTGGCGCGCGGCAAGCGGGAGTACGACAAGCGGCAGGCCCTGCGCGAGAAGCAGGACAACCGCGAGGCGCAGAAGGCGATCTCCGCGGCCCGCCGCAGGTTCCGCGGCTGACCTGCGCGGACGGGTCCGTACGGCGGCGGAATAGGGTGGCACGCCGCGCCGTTCTTCCACTACCATGACACCAGCGGTCCCGAGGGGCTGCGCACCTTGAAAACACCACATGGGGATGATCGGTTTCGACAGCGGCTGTCGGAACAGGAGAAGCGAGCCGAGGAAGCGGCCATGATCTCGTTAACCACAGGCCGAAACAAATAATCGCCAACACCAAGCGCGATTCCTTCGCCCTCGCTGCATAAGTAGCGACTTGCGAAGTGTCAGCCCGGGGGTGTTCCCGACCCGGATCCTGGCATCAGCTAGGGGACTCCACCGCTAGACCCGGTCACGGGGTGTAGCGGGACAAACCACAGTGACTGAGCCCGTCGGAGACTTGTCCGCGTGATCTCCGGGGCCGAGAAAAACGAAGCGGACTGCGCTCGGAGAAGTCCTGTCCCTGCACCGTTGGACGCGGGTTCGATTCCCGCCATCTCCACGAATGCGATAGGCGACGTGTGCCCGCGGAATGCGCGGGCCGGGTCGCCTTCGTCGTTTCTGCGCGGCTGCGCCGCGCGGAGCGGGGGCTTTGCCCCCGCACCCCCTTTCCCTGCGGGGTGGGCCGGCGGCGTGTGCCCGCGGAATGCGCGGGCCGGGTCGCCTTCGTCGTTTCTGCGCGGCTGCGCCGCGCGGAGCGGGGGCTTTGCCCCCGCACCCCCTTCCCTGCGTGGTGGGCCGGCGGCGTTTCTGTGCGGCGAACGTAGCTGGTCAGAGCGGGGGCGGGGTGTCCGGGAGGCGTTCGATGGCCAGGAGGGCGGCGTCGTCGCCCAGACGCCGGCCGGCGTGCCGGAGCAACTCCGTGCGCAGGGCCGTGACCAGGGCGTCCAGGTCCTCGTGGGCGTGGCGGGCGGCGCTGGTGGTGAGGGGGAAGTAGACCCCGTGTTCGTCGCGGGCCTCGATGAACCCGTCGGTATAGAGCAGCAGCCGCTCGCCGGGGCGGAAGTCGATGGTCTCGGGGACCGGCATGGTGCCGACGAGACTGCCGAATCCGATGGGGACACCGGGCCGGTCGGGCAGTTGGCTGGTGACGGTGCCGCCGCCGATGAGCAGCGGTTCGGGGTGGCCCAGGTGCACGATGCGGGCGACGTGTTCGTCGGGCGGGATCTCCATCAGCAGGGCGGTGGTGAAGCGCTCGCTGAAGTCCTCCGCCGGCTCGGACCGCCTGATCTCCCGCCGCGCGGTCTCCTCCATCCGCCCGGCGACCTCGCCGATCGTGGGCTCCCGGTAGGCGGCCTCGCGGAAACACCCGGTCAGAATGGCGGAGACCCCGACGGCGGGCAGCCCCTTGCCCCGTACGTCGCCGATGAGCACCCGGACGCCGTACGGGGTCTGGAGCACCTCGTACAGGTCCCCGCCGATCTGCGCTTCGGCCTCCGCGGCGAGGTAGACGCTGCGCACGGCGAGCCGGCCGATACGCGGTGGCGGCGGTCGCAGCAGCGCGAGCTGCGCGGCCTTGGCCACCGACCGGACCTGCTTGAGCTGGGCCTCGCGGTGCTGCCGGATGACGGCTGACGCGACGCTGGCGAAGGCCACGGCCGCCAGGGCGGCGAGGATCAGGTTGGCGCTGACGTCGCCCCAGACGCCGTTGGAGTAGCTCAGGCCCGCGGCCAGGCCGATCGCGGTGGCGCCGATCGCGGCGGTGGCGCGTGCGGACGCAAACGCCGCGGCCACGACGGGCGCGGCGCCGAGCAGCGGCGTCATCCGCAGCCAGGAGGCGGCGGAGAGGTCGACGGCCGCGACGACCACGAGGATCAGCAGGGGGTACAGGACGCCCGGAACCCGGGGCGCGCCGTGCCGGGCGGGGTCCTCCTCGGCGCCTCCGGCATCGCGGCGGTGGCCGCCGCGCGACGGGAGTCGCATGGTGATGGCGCCCTTCGGTCGATCAGTTCCTTATGTCCCGATTAATCGAGGATAAGTCACCGAGAGGGAAGGCGAAGAGACTGTGTGGCCTCGTCGAGGGACGGGGAGCGGGCTACCGGGAGGTACCGCGGGGCGGTGGCCGGGCGTGAGGCCGGAAGGCGGGTGACGCTGGGGCTGCTGGCGCGGCTTCGTACGGGCTCCGGGCCCGGCTGCGTACCGGGGCGTATGCCCGGGCGGCCGGCTCCCAGGCATGTCCGGCGCCTGTCCGGCGCCTGTCCCGCGCCTGTCCGGCGCCTGTCCGGCGCCTTTCCGGCGGCGGTGCCGTCAGGGGTGTCCGGGCGTGGCGCGCAGTGCCAGGACCTCGGGGGCGGTGATCTCCACCTCGCCGCGGGCGTACGTCAGCACGCCGTCGCGGCGCAGCCCGGACAGCGCGCGGTTGAGGGTGACGCGCGTGACGCCGAGGTGGTCGGCCAGCGGCTGCTGGCCGCCGGGGAGCGGGACGCGGGAGGAACGCAGGCGGGCGGCCTCGGCCAGCAGCCAGGCCGCGAGCCGGGCGGGCGTGGGCAGGGTCGCCGTCGCGGTGAAGCGGGTCTGCTGCTCGCGGGCCTGGGCGGCGAGGGTCCGCAGGACGTGGGCGCGTACGGCGGTGGTGTCGTCGACGAGGGCGAGGAAGCGGGCCCGGGGCAGGCTGCGTACGGTGCAGGGGGTGAGGGCGGTGAACGTCGCGGTGTGGCCGCGGTCGTCGATCACCGCGACCTTGTCCAGCGCACACGGTCCCGGCCACGCCCCGACCCGTACGACCCGCCCGGCCGCGGACACGACGGTGGCGGCGACCCGGCCGTCGAGGAGCAGCAGCAGGTGCCCGGCCGGCTCCCCGGCCGCGCGCAGGACGTCCCCGGCGGCGTACCGCCGCGGGACGGAGGCGTGCCAGAGGTCGCGCAGGCGGGCCGGAGGGAGGCCGTGGAGCAGCGGCACGTCCCTGAGCACCGCGGACGCCGCGGGCCCGGCGTCCGGCGCCGCGGGTTCCGCGCCCGCCTCCGGCGGCGTCCCGGTGCGTGTATCGGGCGATACAGATCCGCTCACATCCCCGACCGTACCGTCGCCCCCATGCTCGTACTCGAACTGCGCTTCGCCCCCACCCCCGCCCGCCTCGACGCCCGGCCCGCCCACCGCGACCGCCTCACCCGGCTCCACCGCGACAAGACCCTCCTCGCCGCCGGCCCCTGGGCCGACGACTCCGGGGCCCTGCTCGTCTTCGACACGGCCCGCGACCGGCTCGACGCGATCATGGCCGACGATCCGTACTACCGCACCCCGGGTGTCGAAGTCGTCGGCATCCGCGAGTGGATGCCCGTCGTCGGCCCTTGACCTCCACCCCGGTTCACCCGGCACGCTGACGGCGTGACCCGCCGCCTCGTCCCGCGCGCGTACCGCCCCGTGCTCGCGCACCCCCGGCTGCGCCGGCTGCTGCCCGCCTTCGTGGCCTCGGACTTCGGCGGCGGCATGAGCATGGTCGCCGTGGCGTGGCTGGCCATCCTCATCGCGCCGGACGGCAGCGAGGGCCTGCTCGTCGGGGCAGCGCTCGCCGCGTACGCGCTGCCGGGGGCGGCGGGCGTGCTGCTGCTCGGGCGGTGGCTGCGGAAGCTGCCCGCGCGCCGGCTGCTCATGGCCAACTGCGCGCTGCGCGGCACCCTGTTGGGCTGCATCCCGCTGGCCTGGGGCGCCGGAGTGCTGGATCCCGTGACGTACGTGGTGCTGCTCGGCTGCTCTTCGGTGCTGACCGCCTGGGGCAACGCGGGGAAGTTCACGCTCGTCGGCGAACTCCTGCCGGAGCAGCACCGGCTGGCCGCCAACGCCCTGCTCGGCGCCAGCATGTCCACGAGCATCGTCGCCGGCCCCGCCGCGGCCGGGTTCCTCGCCGCGGCCGTCAGCCCGGCGTGGGTCATCGGCCTGGACGCGCTGACGTATCTGGCGCTCGCCGTGCAGACCGCGCGGCTGGGGCCGGTCGGGGCGGAGAGCGAGGAGGGCGCAGACGCGCAGCACAAGCCCGCCGGCCGCGGGCTGCGGCTGTTGGCCACCCAGCGCGAGCTGCTCGCGATTCTCGTCCTGACCTGGCTGTTCTTCGCCCTCTACGGCCCCGTCGAGGTCGCTCTGCCGCTGTACGTGACCGGGGTGCTCGACGGCGACGCCGGGCTGCTGGGGCTGTTCTGGACGGCCTTCGGCGTCGGCGCGGTCGCCGGCGGGCTGACGGTCGGCGCGCTGCGGCGGCTGCCGCTGTGGCCGGTGACGCTGGGCATCGTCGCCGGCTGGGGGGCGACGCTGCTGCTGCCGTACGGGCTCGGGGCGGGGATCGTCGCGGCGATGGCGTGCTTCGCGCTGGGCGGCGCGGTGTACGGCCCGTACCCGGCGCTGTCGTTCACGCTCTTCCAGAACCGTACCCCGGCGGGCTGGCTGACCACGGTCCTCGCGGCGCGCGGCGCGGTGCTGCTCACGTCGACGCCGGTCGGGGCGGCGCTCGGGGGGCCGCTGGTCGCGGCGTTCGGGGCGCGGGGGGTGCTGGCGGGGTCGGGGGCGGCGACGGTGGGGGTGGCGGTGGTGGGGACGGGGGTGTGGCTGGCGTCGCGGGGGGCCGGCACCGTAGCCGAGGCCGGTGAGGCGCAGGACGGCGCCGGGGCGCGGGGGCAGGACGAGTGGGCGTAGCGGCGGGGGGCCGGACTATGGGGCGGCGTTGGTCTGCTGCCCGGGCACGCGCCCGAGCAGGGTCACCGCGAGTGCGCCCAGCGCCAGCGCGCCGCCGAGCCACAGCACCGAGCGCGTGCCGAACCCGTCCACCATCCGCCCGCCCGTGAACGCCCCCAGGGCGATGGCCCCGTTGAACACGGAGACGAACAGCGACGTCGCGCCCTCCCGGGCCCGCGGGGCGGCCAGGCCCAGCCACGTCTGCGTACTCACCGACACCCCGCCGTAGGCGAGCCCCCACACGACCAGGAGGACCGCCGCCCCCGCCACCGACAGCCCGAGCAGCGGCACGAGCAGCAGGGAGCCGGCCAGCACGGCGCTGATCACCAGCACGGTGCCGCGCAGCCGCCGGGCCACCCGGGCGCCGGCCGCGAAGTTGCCGGCGATCCCGGCGACTCCGTACACGAGCAGGAGCGTGCCGAGCAGCGACGCGCCGACGCCGGAGAGGTCCTCCAGGATGGGACGTACATAGGTGTACGCGGCGAAGTGGCCCGTCACCAGCAGGAACACCACGGCGAGCCCGGTGGCTACCCGGGCGTTGCCGACCAGCCGCAGCACCCCGCCGAGCGCGACCGCCTCCTCGGCGGGCAGCGGCGGCAGCAGCACGGCCATGGCCGCGGTCACGAGCAGCGCCAGGGCGCCGACGGCGAGGAACGCGGCGCGCCAGCCGACGAGTTCGCCGATGTACGCGCCGGCCGGCACGCCCACGACCGAGGCGACGGCGACGCCGCTGAAGATGAGGGAGGTGGCCGCCCCGACTGCCCCGGCCGGCACCAGCCGTACCCCCAGCCCGCCGGCGAGCGACCAGACGCCCCCGAGCCCGACGCCGACGAGCACGCGGGCGGCCATCATGACCGCGAAGTTCGGGGACCAGGCGGCGAGCGCGTTGGCCGCGGCCAGGAGCACCATCAGGGAGCAGAGGACCAGGCGCCGGTCCAGCCGGCCGACGGCCGCGGTGACGAGCGGGGCGGAGAAGGCGGCGATGAGGCCGGTGACGGTGAGGGTCAGTCCGGCCGTACCCTCGCTGACGTCCAGCGAACCGCTGACCGGAGTGAGCAGGCCGACCGGCAGCATCTCGGACGTGACCACGGTGAAGGTGCCGGCTGCCACGGTCGCCACGGCGGGCCAGCCGCCGCGGGGGGAGGTGGGGGGTGTGGCGGTGGGGGCGGACAGCGCGTCGACTTTTGCCATGGCTTAAGCGAAGCCCGGGGGGAGGGAGGGGAACAAGCACGAAGTGCTCATGCTTCTATGAGGTGGGCTAATCGAACGGCGGCGCGGGACGGGGCCGCGCGGAGGGGCGGCACACCATGGCAAGCACTGGTCAGGGACCGGTGGGCGGGGTGGAGATCCGCGAGCTGGAGTGCTTCCTGATCTTGGCGGAGGAGCTGCACTTCGGCCGTACCGGCGAACGGCTCTACGTGTCCCAGGGCCGGGTCAGCCAGCTCATCCGCGCGCTGGAACACCGCATCGGCGCCCGCCTGGTGGACCGCACCAGCCGCCGGGTCCGGCTCACCCCGCCAGGCGAGGACTTCCTCGCCGCCCTCCGCCCGGCGTACGCGGCGCTGCGGGCGGCCGTCGGCGACGCCAGGGCGGCGGCGCTGGGGGTCGGCGGGCCGCTGCGCATCGGGTTCCAGGGGGTGGTGGGGGACGGGTTCATGGACGTGGTCGGGGAGTTCGAGAAGCGGTACCCGGGCTGCACCACGCGGCTCACCGAACTCCCGCTGTCGGACCCCTTCGGGGCGCTGAACCGCGACGAGGTGGACACGGCGGTGGTGCTGCTGCCGGTGGCGGAGCCGACGCTGGTGCTGGGCCCGGTGTTCTCCGTCCAGCCGCAGTACGTGGCGGCCTCCCGCCGGCACCCCTTCGCGGCACGCGGCGAGGTGGACGCGGAGGACCTGGCCACGACACCGCTGATCGGCGTGACCGCGCCGGCCCCGGGGTACTGGCGTGCCGCCCAGGCCCCGCCGCACACCCCGGCGGGCACACCGGTGCCGCGGGGCCCGGAGGTGGGGACGCTGCAGGAGGGCTTGTCGCAGGTGGCGGCGAACAGGGGGGTGATGCTGCTGTGCCGGCCGACGTCGGAGCACCACCCGCGGGGGGATGTGGCGTATGTGCCGGTGAGGGGGGTGGGGGACTCGGCGCTGGGTCTGGTGTGGCGGGAGGACAGGGAGAACGCGAGGGTACGGGCATTCGCGGAGACGGTGGCGGAGTGGGTGGGGAACGGGGCGTGGGGGGCGGGCGGTTGAGGGGTGGGGGCTGAAGTCGGCCTGCCAGAGACAGGCGCGCACGCCTCGCGAGGCAAAACTCGGCCCTCGTGGGTGATTTACCCTGATTTGGCAGCCCAGTGGTCGTGACTTTGTGCCGGTCGCGCGCATTCCGGGCGGCCTGGCGGTGGGGTGACGTGCTACGGGCGGGTGGGTGCGCCTGGGGGTGGCGGAAGTCGGCGCTGGGGGCCTGATTCGGGCTGGATCGGGGGGTGTTACCGCGAGTTGCGGCGAGTTTTCTCCGCTCGGGACAGCACGGACGTGGCGTCGGTGCCCCGGTCGGCGGAGGAGGTGCGGGTCGTGGGGCAGGTGGTCGCCCTTGGGTGCCGACGTCGGGAGAGCTGGAAGACGGCGCGGTGGGTGGTGTCGGGCGGTCGGTCGCCTGCCCCCGGGGGGCGGCGTTGCCTTCGCAGGCCGCCGCAGGCGAGGGGGCCCCATGCTCAAACACCACGCAGACGGGAACGCGTACGCAACCCGTACGCCCGACGCCGCCCCCGGCGCCCGGGGGCATCCGCTACGCGTGCTGCCCGTCGCGGAGTTACGCCGCCGTCAGCGGGCGCCGCTACGGCCGGCCCCACCCGACGCCGGTTTCCCACCCCGACCCGCCCGGCCGCGACGGCGCCGAGCCACCCGCCGCGCGCCGCGGGGGCCGTCCGCCGGCCGGGCCCGCCGCGCCGGGCTGGCCATGCGCCAGGCTGGCGCCCCGCCGGCGAGGGCCGGTCTCCGCGATCGGGCGCACCCCGGCCCGCGGGGGGCAGGCCCGGCCCGGGGGACCGGCAAACGCCGCTGGGCCCGGCTCCGTTCGCCGCCGGAGCGATGGGCGGAACCCGGTCCTCGGAAACGGGGCCGCAGAACCCGGCTCTCGGAACGAGGGCCCGCGGAACGGGGCCCGTGGGGCCGACGGTGCGGTATCGGGGCTGCGGTACCGGGGTGTCGGAATCGGGGGTGCCCTGGTCGTTGGCGCGCTGGTTCGACGTGGGTTTGGAGCATTGGGCCCTGCTCGAACGCCGGCCCCTTGCACGGCGCTATCGTGCTCCGGCCTCCCGGTGACCGTACGGAACAGGGGGCCCCTGCGCCCGGGGATCTGGCCCGGAACGGGGCGTGGCGGCGGGCTTGTCGTGTTCCGGGCGGACGAATCTGGCCGTAACTCGGGGTAACAGCCCCTGTTTCGGCCCATTCCAGGGCCTGAAGGCCGACTTTTGCCGCGTCAGGAGCGCGGCGCCTTCCGGCCGTGTGCTGACTCGGGTACGGGGTGGGGGGAGGGTGCCCCCGCAAGTGGGCCATCGACAGTGCGCGCAACGTCGAGACCCTCGGCTTCCTCCAGGACCTCAGCAAACGCGGCTGCACCCAGCCCAACCCCGGCCAGACCAACCGCCCCGACGGCACCTGGCCGCTGTTCGCCCAGGGCAAGGCCGCGATGGTCTACGGCGCCTTCGGCGCACGGGCGTTCCTGGACCTCATCGAGGAGGGCGACGTCGACTACGGGCTCGCCGTCCACCCGGTCAGCCACGGCGCCGAGCCCGTCGCGCACGGGATCCAGGACTACCTGATGGCGTTCAGGAAGTCCGGCAGCCGCGACCTGATCCGCGACTTCCTCAGCTTCTTCTACCGGCCCCAGAACTACGTGCCGTACCTGAAGACCGAGGGCCTGCTGCCGACGACGCAGTCGGCGGTCGACGTGCTCAAGGACGACCCGGAGATCGGGCGGTACGTGGGGATGACCGGCCGGGCCCGGTTCGACCCCACCACGCGGCCGGTCTGGGCCGAGCTGCTCGGGGTGATGGGCAACGACCTGGGCAACGCCGTCAGCCAGAACTCGGCGCCGGAGAAGGTGCTCCGCGAGTTCCAGTCCATCGCCGTCTCGGGGGGGCTGACGGGCTCCGGGCAGGTCCCGGGGGACGCCCCCGGGCCCTCCGGCACCCTCCGGCACCCTCCGGCACCCTCCGGTGCTCTGGCGCCGCCGGCCGCCGTGCCTCGGCACGGCGGCGCCGGCCCCGGCGTCCGCGGCGGGCGGCCGTCCTCCCGCCCGCCGCGGACTTCCCCTCCCGGCCGCCGGTGGTCAGCGCAGGGTGAAGGTGGCCAGGCGCACGTCCCCGGTCAGGACCAGGTACACGTCCTGCCGCTTCGCGGCGCCCTTCAGCGCCGCGGTGACCTCCGTGTACGTGTACCGCGAACCCGTGCTCGGCACCGGCGCCGTGCCCGCGAGGCGGCCGTCCGGTGCGCCCAGGCGGACCTCCAGCGTGCCCGCGCCCGGCGACTCCTTCGCCACCCGGGCGGTCAGCCCGCCCGCGCCGCGGCCCAGGTCCGCGTCCGCGAACAGCAGCCATGCGCGCGCCGACTCCGCGCCGACCGCCGTGCCCCGCGGCTTCGCCTCGTCGACCAGCCGCACGCCGTCGTAGTCGTCGAAGTTCTCCGCCCGCGTCGTGCGCGTCAGATCGCGCGCCGGGACCGTCTCGCCGTCGACCTTCAGCGCCGTACGGCCGCGGATGTCGCCGGACGACGAGCCGACCAGCACGTCGTACGTGCTGCGCTCCACCACCCAGCGCTCCCGGGTGACGTCCCAGTGCGCCAGCGCGTCGCGCTCCAGCGGCAGCGTCACCGTCCGCGTCTCGCCCGGTTTCAGCGACACCTTCGCGAACGCCTGCAGCTTCTTCAGCGGCTGCTTCACCCGCGAGCTGCGCTGCCGCGTGTAGAGCTGGACGACCTCGGCGCCGGCCCGCCGGCCGGTGTTGGTGACGGCCACCTCGACGCCGTCGCCCACGACGCGGGGGCGGCCGTAGCCGAAGGAGGTGTACGACAGGCCGTGCCCGAAGGGGTAGAGCACGTCGCCGGTGAAGTACTGGTACGTGCGCTCGTGCTTGATGTTGTCGTACTCCAGGAGCGACGGCAGGTCGTCCGCCGACCGGTACCAGGTCTGCGTCAGCTTGCCGGACGGATTGGCGTCGCCGAAGAGGACGTCCGCCAGCGCGTTGCCGGTCTCCTGGCCCGCGTGCGTGGTCCACAGCAGGGCCGGGACGTTGTCCTGCTCCCAGGCCAGGGTGGTGGGGTAGCTGTTCTCCACCACGACGACGGTGTCCGGGTTGGCGGCCAGGACCGCCCGCACCAGCTCGGCCTGGCTCTCCGCGAGCCCCATGTCCTCGCGGTCATCGGTCTCGCGGGAGTTGATGAAGGGCATGGAGCCGACCACCACGATCGCGGTGTCCGCGTCCCGCACGGCCGCCACCGCCTCCTCGGTGCCGACGCGCACCACTTCCCGCTCGTAGCGGCTCGCGTTCGCCGCGGTGGTGCGGTGCAGCCTGCCGTCGTCACGGGCCCCGAGGTACACCTCGTCGCCGAACCAGTTCTCGTAGCCCGCGTAGCGCAGCAGGAAGGTGCCGTCGTCCTGCTCTTCGAGCTTGAACAGCTGGGAGACGAACCAGCCGTTGGGCTGGTCCTGGTCGTTGAAGAAGAGGTGCTCCTCGGGACCGGAGCCGTCCGGGTCGCGCATGCCGACGACCTTGCCGTTGGCGACGGCCCGCAGCGTGACCACGCCCTGGCCCCAGCCGAAGACGTCGAACTGCTCCGTCTCGCCCGCCTCGGTGGCGCCCTCCGCCAGCGCCGCCCCCTCCGCGCCGCCGCCGGCACTGACGTACGCGCCGCTGTCGGCGTTCTTCAGCGCGATCCGGTCGACGCCCTCGCCGCCGGTGACCTCCACGCCGGAGCCGAGCCGGTCGGTGATGCCCTTGAGCGGCGTCACCGCGTACGGCAGCTCGCCGGAGTACCAGTCGGCGTAGAGGGTGTCGGACAGCGGGCCGACGACGGCGACCTTCCGCAGCGCCTTCGCGTTCAGCGGCAGTGCGCCGCTGTCGTTCTTCAGCAGCACGATCGCCTCGGCGGCGGTCCTGCGGGCGAGCTTCTGGTGCTTCGGGCTGTTGATGACGGACTTGTCGATGTGCCCGTACGGGCCGCCGTCCTCGTCGAAGTCGCCGAGGCGGGCGCGGACGTCGAGGATGTGCCCGACGGCGGTGTCGATGTCCGACTCGGTGAGCATGCCCTGCGCCAGCGCCTCCTTGACGGCGTCGGCGGTCGGTTTGCCGTTGGCGTCGTCGGTGGTGAAGCTGTCGACGCCGGCCTTGAGGATGGCGGCGTCGGCCTCGGCGAGGGTGTCGAAGTACTTCTGGGAGCCGGTGGCCGGGAGGTTGTTGGGCGCCCAGGCGTCGGTGACGTTGAGCAGGGCGCGGTCGGTCCAGGTGCGTACCGAGGCGTTGAGGTCGGTGACCGTGCAGGGGCGTCCGTTGACGAGGTTGTACGCGGTCATGACGCCGCACGCGGCGTCGGCGGAGATCGCCGCCCGGTACGCCGGCTCCTCGTACTCCTTCAGCACCCGCGGGCGCAGGTCGGAGGAGGTCTGGTCGCGCCGGACCTCGTTGTTGTTGGCGAGGTAGTGCTTGACGAGCGGGGCCGTCTTGAGGTTGTCGGGGTCGCCGCCGGACATCCCGCCCGCGTACGCCGTGGAGATCACGCCGGTCAGGTACGGGTCCTCGGAGTAGCCCTCCTCGTTGCGGCCCCAGCGCGGATCGCGCAGCAGGTTGACCGTCGGTGCCCACACGTTCAGGCCCCAGCCGGCGGGGCGCTCGTGCTGCAGACCGCGCACCTCGTCGCCGACGGCGTCGCCGACCTCGCGGACCAGCTCCGGGTCCCAGGTGGAGGCCAGGCCGATGGCCTGCGGGAAGACGGTGGCGGGGCCGAGCCAGGCGAGGCCGTGCAGCGCCTCGGTGCCGGTGCGGAACGCCTTCATCCCCAGCCGGGGGATGGCGGGCTGCCACTGGTGGAGCAGCGATATCTTCTCGTCGAGGGTGAGTTCGGCCAGCAGTTCGCGGACCTTGCCGGCGGCGGCTGAGGCAGCCGGGCCTCGTGGCGCGGCGGCGGCGTTGCCGGCGAGCGCGGTGGCGAGAGGGCCGGCCAGCGGGAGGGCCAGCGGGACGGCGAGGATTGATCTGCGTTTCACGTGCGCGACTCCTTCTGATCTTGTCGAACGATCTAGTCGAATCGCTTCGACTACGAGATGGATTGCTCCGTTCTCCGTTACGCGAGGCATGTGCCCGCCGCCCGGGGCTCCCGCCCTCAGCCGGCCCGCGGCGCCGTCGTCGCCCGCCGGGTCAGCCGCGGCGGCAGCAGCGTGGACTCCGGCACGTCCAGTTGGCCGAGCTTGCGCATCAGCAGCTCCACCGCCCGCGTGCCGATCTCCGCCGACGGCACCGCCACCGACGAGATCGGCAGCGGCGCCTGATCGGCCAGCTCGTCCGGGCAGATCGCCACGACCGACAGGTCCTCCGGCACCCGCAGCCCGAGCCGCCGGAACGCCTCGATCAGCGGCTGCACCACCGGCTCGTTGTGCACCACCACCCCGGTCAGCTCGGGGTGCTCGCGCAGCAGTTGCTCCGCCATCGCCTGCGCCGCCGCCGGGGTCGCCTCGCAGGGGTGCACGGTCGACGTCAGCCCGCGCTCGTCGGCCGCCGCGGTGAAGCCGTACGTGACGCGCTGCGCGAACCCCGTCTCGCGCAGGTAGACCTCCGGCGGCGAGCCGACGAGGGCCACGCACCGGTGGCCCAGCTCCGCCAGATGCGTCACGCACGCCCCGCCGGCCGCCGCGAAGTCCAGGTCGATGCAGGTCAGTCCGGCCGGCTCGGCGGGGAAGCCGATGAGCACCGAGGGCCGGTCCAGCGTCCGCAGCAGCGGCAGCCGGGCGTCGTGCAGTTGCACGTCCATGACGATGAGCGCGTCGACCAGCGCCGTGTCCGCCACCCGCGAGAGCCCCTCCTCGCCCTCCTCCTGGGTGAGCAGCAGCACGTCGTGGTCGTGCTGCCGGGCCGTCGTCACCACCGAGACCGCGAACTGCATGACGACCGGCACGTGGATCCCGCTGCGGAACGGGATGACCAGCGCCAGCACGTTGGACCGGCTGCTCGCGAGCGCGCGGGCGCCGGCGTGCGGGCGGTAGCCGAGCTCGCGGATGCTGGCCTCGATGCGCTGCCGGGTCTCCTCGGAGATCGGGCGCTTGCCGCTGAGCGCGTACGAGACGGTGCTCGGCGACACCCCGGCGTGCCGGGCCACATCGGTGATCTTGACCATCAACTCCCCCTGCTCGACGGGCCGGACGTGCGGCATGCCGGACAGCCGGACCCTAGCCCAGCTCCGCGACGACGACTCCGCGGCCCGCCTCCGCGCGCACCGTGGGGCCGCCCACGACCTCCAGCGCCCACGGTTTCCCGGCGCCGGCGGCGTTGCCGGCGGCGCCGCCCGCCGACGCCCGCACCGTGCCGCCCTCGCAGACGACCGTGAACGTCGTCCCCCCGACCGGCACCGCCACCCGCTGCCCCGGCCGCGGCCCGTACACCCGCAGCGTCACCCCGTCCGCGTAGTCGTAGTCCGGCCGGTCGTCGACCGAGCCCACCGGCAGCACCGCGCCCGGCCGCACCAGCACCGGCGCGCTCGCGAACCCGTGGCGCTCCCGCACCCACCGCGGCCCCCGCACCTCCTCGCCGCTCAGCAGATGCGTCCACGTGCCCTCCGGCACGTAGTACGACACCTCGCCCCCGTCGCTGAACACCGGCGCCACCAGCAGGTCGGGCCCGAGCATGTACTGCCGCTCCAGATGCGTGCACGCCGGGTCGTCCGGGAACTCCAGCGCCATCGGCCGCATCATCGGCACACCCGACTCGTGCGCCTCGCGCGCCACCGCGTCCAGATACGGCATCAGCCGCAGCTTCAGCTTCGTGAACACGCGCAGCACGTCCACGGCCTCCTCGTCGAAGAGCCACGGCACCCGGTACGACGACGAGCCGTGCAGCCGGCTGTGCGACGACAGCAGCCCGAAGGCGATCCACCGCTTGAACAGCGCCGGGGACGGCGTGCCCTCGAAGCCGCCGATGTCGTGGCTCCAGTAGCCGAAGCCCGACATCCCCAGCGACAGACCGCCGCGCAGCGACTCGGCCATCGCCTCGTACGTCGACTCGCAGTCCCCGCCCCAGTGCACCGGGAACTGCTGGCTCCCGGCCGTCGCCGACCGCGCAAAGACCACCGCCTCGCCCTCGCCGCGGTGCTTCTTCAGCACGTCGAAGACCGTCTCGTTGTAGAGGTACGTGTAGTAGTTGTGCATCCGCTCCGGGTCGGAGCCGTCGAAGTACGCGACGTCGGTGGGCACCCGCTCGCCGAAGTCGGTCTTGAAGCAGTCCACGCCCATGTCGAGCAGCGCCGCGAGCTTGCCGGCGTACCAGGCGCGCGCGTCCGGGTTGGTGAAGTCCACCAGCGCCATCCCCGGCTGCCACAGGTCCCACTGCCACACCGAGCCGTCCGGCCTGCGCAGCAGATAGCCGGCGTCGCGGCCCTCGGCGAACAGCGGGGAGCGCTGCGCGATGTACGGGTTGATCCACACGCAGATCTTCAGGCCCCGCTCCTTCAGCCGGCGCAGCATGCCCGCCGGGTCGGGGAAGACCCGCGGGTCCCACTCGAAGTCGCACCAGTGGAACTCGCGCATCCAGAAGCAGTCGAAGTGGAAGACGGACAGCGGCAGGTCGCGCTCGGCCATCCCGTCGATGAAGGAGGTGACGGTCTCCTCGTCGTAGGAGGTGGTGAACGACGTCGACAGCCACAGGCCGAACGACCAGGCGGGCGGCAGCGCGGGCCGGCCGGTCAGCGCCGTGTACTTGCGCAGGATCTCCTTCGGCGTCGGCCCGTGGATGACGTAGTACGTCAGCTCCTGCGCCTCGACGCTGAACTGCACCCGCGACACCGCTTCGGAAGCGACCTCCAGCGACACCCGCCCGGGGTGGTCGACGAAGACGCCGTAGCCGGCGTCGGTGAGGTAGAACGGCACGTTCTTGTACGCCTGCTCGGTGGCCGTGCCGCCGTCGGCGTTCCAGATGTCCACGACCTGGCCGTTCTTCACCAGCGGCCCGAAGCGCTCGCCGAGCCCGTAGACATGGGTGCCGACGGTGAGCCCGAGCTGCTCGCGCAGATAGTGCCGGGGCGGGCCGCCGGGGGTGTCGGTCTCCATGATCCCCATGCCCTTGGGCCCCGACGACGTCAGCGGCTTCAGCCCGTCGGCGGTGAGGAAGTCCAGTTGCCACGGCCCGCCGCGTGCCACCCGCACGGCGAGGCTGCCGGCGGTGAGCAGGGCGTGGTCGTCGTCGTAGCTGACCTGCGCGTGCGGTGCGGACTCCGCGAGGTGGAAGCGGGGGCCGGGATCCGTCTCGCCGTCGAAGTGGGTGAGCGTCACGCCGATCACGTCGGGCATGGGGGAGTGGCAGGAGACCGTCATGACCGGGCCCTTCAGCAGATCGCCGCGGTGCCGGATGGGCTGGGTAGGCGCGTGGACGTCCAGCGTGCCGTCCCCGGCGGTGACGTCGAGCACCTCCACGGGGTACGCCGCGCGGACACCCGAGCGCAGCATCCAGTAGCCGTCGGTGAACTTCATTCGTTGCCTCTCGGGGTCAGTTGGAGATCACTTGACCGCGCCCACGGCGATGCCGCGGGTCAGGGTTCGCTGGAAGATCAGGAAGAACGCGATCGCCGGCAGCACGCCCAGCAGGGCGGCGGCGTTGGTCATCGTGGCGTCCATGTCGCGCTGGCCCTGCAGCACGCCGAGGGCGACGGACACGGTCTGGTTGTCGTCGGAAACGAGCATGACCAGCGGCAGCAGGAACTCGTTCCACGTCCAGATGAAGAACAGCACCATCAGCACGCCGATCGTCGGCCGGCTGACGGGCACCACCACCCGCCACAGCACCTGCCACTTGGTCGCCCCGTCGATCCGCGCCGCCTCGATCACCTCGCGCGGGAAGCCGCCGAGCACCGAGGACAGCAGGTACGTGCCGAAGGCGGACTGCACGACGGTGAAGACGATCACGACGCTCAGCCGGGTGTCGTAGAGACCGAACTCCTTCGACAGGTAGTAGACCGGGTAGACCAGCGCCTCCTGCGGCAGCATGTTCGCCAGCACGAAGAACGCGAGCACGTACGGCCGCCCCCGGATCCGGCCGATGCCGATGGCGTAAGCGCTCAGCACCGACAGCACCACCGCGAGCACCGCCACCGAACCGGAGATCAGCACCGAGTTCCACAGCTTCTGGCCGAAGTCGACCCGCTCCCAGAAGTCCACGAGGCCGTCGAGGTACACGCCGTCGGGCATGCTGAGCGGCCCGTCGCTGGAGTACTCCTCCGGCGTCTTGACCGCGTTCATCAGCACGATGAGGAACGGCAGCACCATGAACGCCGCGCCCAGCACCAGCGCCACGAGCACGGGATACTTCTTGACCGGGCTCATCTGTTCTCGTCCTCCGCCCGCGTCTGCAGCTTCAGGGCGACGACCGCCAGCACCAGGATCAGCACCGTGAGGACGGTGGAGATCGCGGCGCCGTAGCCGGCCTGGAAGTTCTCGAAGAAGTTCTGGTACGCGAAGTACGACGGGACGTTCGTCGCCCCGCCCGGGCCGCCGCCGGTGAGGACGTACACCATGCCGAAGACCTTCAGCGCCGCGATCGTGCACCACAGCAGCACCACCGCGATCTCCGGCCGCAGTTGCGGCAGCGTCACGTGCCAGAACCGCCGCCACCAGCCGGCGCCGTCCAGCTCCGCCGCCTCGTGCAGCGCCGGGTCGACGCGCTGCAGCCCGGACATGAAGATCACCAGCGGGAAGCCGATCTGCACCCACACCATCACGGCCATCACGCTGTACAGCGCCCAGTCCGGGTCGCCCAGCCAGTCCTGCTGCAGCGCGTCGAGCCCGACGGCGCCCAGAAGTTCGTTCAGGGAGCCGCTCTCCGGCGCCAGGATCCAGCTCCACACGATGCCGGCGACCGCGATCGGCAGCACCTGCGGCAGGTAGAAGCAGGCGCGCAGGGCCGCCACCCAGCGGCTGCTCGCGTGCTTGCCGACGAAGTCGAAGAGCGCCGAGGCCAGCACCAGCCCGAGCGCGGTCGGCACCAGCGCCATCGCCGCGACCATCGCCAGGCTGTGCCGGAACGACTCCCAGAAGTCGTCGTCGCCGAGGAGCCGGTCGTAGTTCTCCAGCCCGGTGAACTCGGGTGTGCCGACACCGCTCCAGTCGGTGAAGCTGATCCCGGTGTTCATCACGAACGGCACGATGATGACGATCAGGAACGCCAGCCCGCCGGGCAGCAGATAGAGCGCGTACGAACCCTCGGTGGACGTCCGGTGCGTACGGCCGCGACGTGTGCGCCACCGCCGGCGGGAGGGGGTTCCGCTCCCGCCGGCGGGGCGAGCCGCGTCCTTGGAGACGACGGCCGTCATTCCTGCAGCACGTTCTCGTCGTACTCGGCCTGGAGCGACTCCAGTATGTCTCCCGGCTCGGCGCTGCCGGTGAGGAGCTTCTGCGTCTCGGAGGTCATCGAGTCGTAGAAGCCGTTGGCCGGCCAGTCGGGGTAGTAGGCGAGGCCGTCGTTCCCGGCGAGGGCCGTGTAGTCCTCGATGAGGGCCTTGGACTGCGGGTCGGTGATCGCGGCGGCGTCGGCCGCGACGGGGACGCCGCCGTTGTCGCCCAGGATGTTCTGGATGCCCTTCTTCATCGTGATGTCGATGAAGTCGTACGCCAGCTCCTTGTTGTCGGCGCCCTCCGGGACGACCCACAGGTTGCCGCCGGAGCCGAGGGTCAGGTCGCTGCCGGGCCACAGGAAGGTGTCCCAGTCGAACTTCTTGATCTCTGCCTGGAAGCGGCCGAACCACCAGCTTCCGGAGAAGAGCATCGGGTGCTTGCCCTGGATGAACGAGACGCCGGCGTCCTCGGCCTTGGTGCCGGAGGAGCTCTCGGCGATATAGCCCTTGTCGACCCAGTCGGCGAAGGTCTCGGCGGCGTACGTCCAGGCCGCGTCGGAGAAGTCGGTCTCGCCCTCCATCTGGAAGGAGTCGACCCACGCCTTGTCGGCCTGGCTCAGCGCGAGCTGGTAGAGGTACTGCTGCGCCATGTACTCGGCGCCGGCGTTGGCGAACGGGGTGATGCCGGCGTCCTTGAACGTCGCGAGCGCGTCCTCCAGTTCCGCGAACGTCGTCGGGACCTCGACGCCGTGCTCCTTGAAGAGGTCCTTGTTGAAGTAGACCATCGTGTACTCGGCGTAGTTGGGGATGCCGTACCAGGCGCCGGAGCCCATGACGCCGCTCTCGTCGTACTGGCTGGTGGTGGCGACGGTCGGCGGGACCGCGTCGGTCCAGCCGCGCTTCTCCGCCTCCGCGGTGAGGTCGGTCAGCAGGCCCTGGCGGGAGAGCTGGCCGGTGGTGGCGTTGCCCTTGTTGTACTCCATGAGGTCGGGCGCCTTGTCGGAGTTGAGGACCTGGGGGGCGGTCTTCTGGATCTGCTCGAAGCCCTTCTCCTCGAACTCGACCTTCACCCCCGGGTGGCTGTCCTCGAACTCCTCGATCGCCTCCGCCCAGGCCTTGCCCATGGCGCTGTCCGGGCCCTCGTAATGCCAGAGCCGGAGGGTCTTTCCGTCACCCGACCCGCCGCCGTCGGAATCGCCGCACGCGGCCAGCGCGCTCAGCGACAGGGTTCCCGCCAGGGCGGCAGCCAGCAGGCGCGCCCTTCTCCGTGCCTTCAACATCCAACTGCCTCCGGGAGAGTCGTTCTCGTCGAATCGTTTCGATGAGAGGTGTCGAAGCGCTTCGACGGAGGAACGTAGGGAGGGTCCGCCGATATGTCAATGGTGTTGACGAATTGTTTCGGCGAACGGCACCGAAGGGGGCGGGCTGCCCGCCGCCACCGCCCCCTCGTCGCCGTGTCGCGCGCGGCGCGCGTCACTCCGGCCGTGCGCCGGAGGCATGCCGCGCCTCACTCCCGCCTCGTGTGGGCGTCACTCCGATGTCATTCCAGCCGAACCGCGGACGTCACTTCGGCAGTGGGCCCCCGAAGGCCACGCACGCCGGGCTCGGTACGGCGGCGGTGGCGCCGGTGGGGCGCAGGGCGCCGGAGCCGGTGACGCGGAACGACACCACGTCGTGGCTGTTCTGGTTCGCCACCAGCACCGGGCGATGCTGTCGTGCCCGCGGTTGGACACGTACACCGTCCGGCCGTCCGGGTGCACGGTGATCTCCGCGCAGTAGCTCTCCCCCGTCAACTTCCCGGCCCTGAAGGACCGAGTTTGTTGGCTCGGTCGGAGGGGCGTTGATTGCAGGTGGGGCGCGGCTGGTTGCGGCGTGGTCCCCTGCGTCCGGTACGGCTATGCCGTACTGGGGCGGTTGACTGCGCCCCGCTGCCACGCAGCATCGGCCTGGTGGGCGATGTTGCGGGAGCCTCCCCCGTAGCCTTAAGGGCATGGGAGGTGCCCCCATTGGTCCGCGTGCAGAACGATCCCGCAGGACCGGCACACGAACCGTGCTTGATCCACTCGGTTGGTTCGGTGGGTGTGCCAGCACTCGGAGCACTGGCGGGAGGTGTTGCGCGGGTCCACGTGGACCACGGGCACGCCTGCCCGTCGTGCTTTGTACTCGACGAACGCGCCGAGTTGGGCGAAGGCCCAGGAGTGCAGTCGTGCCCGCTGGCCTTTCCTGGCCGTGACCCTCTGCCGGATGCCGCCAAGGTCTTCCAGGGCGACGCCACGAGAGGTGCGTTCAGCGGTGGCAACGATTCGCTTGGCGATGATGTGGTTGGTGTTCGCCGCGTGCCGGGATTCGCGGCGGCGGATGCGCTTGAGAGCGGACACAGGCAGCAATTTCACCTGCGCGACAATCTCTCACGCAAAACACACTAGTACGACCGAACAAGGCAGATCAGCCGTTCAGACACAACGAAGAGAACTCCGCCGCTGCGCGGCTCCGCTCCAAGGAGCAAATTCCTCCTGGGACTGAAGCCCCGGGCTTCCTTGGCGGAAATCAGGTGAGCCGATCGCCGTACGCGAACTGACGCGCCCCGCGGCCCTGCGGCCGTACGGAATCTTCCCGCCCCCTGCGGCCGTTGCTGCCGGAGACGAAGCCGGGCAGCAGCGGCGATGCGGCCGGCCGCAGCCGGACAACGCCTGCTGGACGACCTGCCGGGGCACCGGCTTCCGGCAGCAGATCGTCGGTCGTGTGCACGCGACGGGGACAAACTCTGGGTAACCCCCAAGTCAAACACGGACAAACCACCCACGCGGCCCGAGTTTTGCCCACGCGCACGCATCCCCTCGGGATGCGCGTCGCCTACGCCAGCGTCCCCAGCGTGGCCGCCCCCGAGGGCGCTGCGCCGTGGCCGGCAAGGGCCGCCGCCACGGCGGCGGTGAGGGGGACGGCGTATGCGGCGGCGGGGGCTCCGGCGGCCCAGCCGCCCGCCGCCCAGCCGCCGGTGGCGGAACCGGCGGCGATGCCGGCGAGGAGGGCGGTGACGGCGAGGGTCATGCCCTCGTTGAGGCGGCCGGCGGGGGTGCGGGACTGGACGAGGGACATGCCGGTGATCATTGTCGGGGCGGTGGCCATGCCGGCGACGAGGAGGGCGAGGGCGAGGAGGGGGAGACGGCCGGTGGCGGCGGCGAGGAGGGGGAGCGGCATGAGGGCGGCCATGGCGGCGACGCAGCGGAGGAAGCGGAGTTCGGGAGCGGCGGGGGCCGGTGGAGCCGCGGGGGGCGCCGGGGGCGCGGGTTCCGTGCGGGGCGGCTTCGCGGCTTCGCCGGTGACCGTGGCACTCCGGGCTTCGGTGGTCTCGGTGGTCTCGGCGGTAGCCGTGACCCCCGCGGCCCCCGCGGGCTGTCGCGTGCCGTAGACCAGGCCCGCGAGGCACGAACCGGCGGCCAGCAGCGCGAGGATGCCGCCGGCCGCGGCCTGCCGGCCGAGGTGGTCCGCGTACGCGATCGTGACCACCTCCATCGACCCGAACACCGCCCCCGCGCAGCCGAACGCCGCCAGCAGCGGCGGGAACCCGGGCCGCCGCAGCGGCGACCGGCTCCGCTCGCCCGGCGCGCGGGGCCGGGGCGGGGGCTCGGTGGTGCGCTGGGCGGCGAACAGGAGGATCCCGCCCATCAGCAGTACGGCACCGGTCACCGTGCCCGCCTCGGGGAAGGCGGTGGTGCAGAGCAGGGCGGCGAGGACGGGGCCGGTCATGAAGCACAGTTCGTCGGCGGCCTGCTCGAAGGAGTTGGCGGTGTGCAGAGCGGCTGCGTTGTCGGGGGTCTCGGGTCCCGGGCCGCGGAAGGCGTGGGCCCAGCGGGCGCGGGACATGCCGCCGGTGTTGGGGGTGGTGGCCGTCAGGACGTAGGCGGCGAAGAGCGTCCACGCCGGGGCGCGCAGGTGGACGCAGAGCGCGAGCGTCAGCGAGCCGAGCACGGCGACCGCCGCCGCGGGCACGGCGATACGGGCCTGGCCGCGCCGGTCGATGAGCCGGGCGGTGAGCGGGCCGACGACGGCGGTGGCGGCGAGCCCGGCGGCGGGGACGGCGCCGGCGAGGGCGTACGAGCCGTAGCGCTCGGCGATCATGATGACGGCGCTGACGGAGAACATGCCCATGGGCAGCCGGGCGACGAGGTTGCCCGCGGTGAAGGCGCGGGCGCCGGGGACGGCGAAGAGCCGGCGGTACGGGCCGAGGGCGGCGGCGAGCGGGCACAGCGGGGGCCGCAGGCGCCGCAGGCGTGGCGGGTGCCGTGGGCGCGGCGGGCGCAGGGGGGACATGCGGGAAAGGCTGGCGGCAGGTAGCCGCGGGGGTCCAACACCTGATCGCTGGCCATTCACGCGCGTACGTTGTGAAATGGCCGGATGCCCACCGCCCCCCGGGACGTCGAGCCGCGGCTGCTGCGCGCCTTCGCGGCCGTCGCCGAGACCCTGCACTTCACCCGCGCCGCCGCCCGCCTGTACGTCGCGCAGCAGGCGCTGAGCCGCGACATCCGCAGGCTCGAACGCGAGCTGGGCGCGGAGCTGTTCGTCCGCACCACCCGCCAGGTGCGGCTGACCGCGGAGGGCGAGCGGCTGCTGCCGTACGCCCACCGGGTGCTCGCCGCGTACGACGACCTGGCCGGCGCCGCGGACCCGCGGACCCGCCCGCTGCTCGTCGACGTCAGCGCCCGCTACAGCACCGGGCAGCGGGTCCTGGACGCGGCCCGCGCCGCGGCGCCCGACCTGGAGCTGGTGGCCCGCTTCCACAGCGGGCTGACCGGCGCGGCGGCGGAGATCGCCGCGGGGCGCCTCGACGTGTCGTTCGGCCGGGTGGCGGGCCTGGCCCCGGGGACGCGGGCGGGCCTGCGGCACGAGCTGGTCCGGCTGGAGCCGATGGCGGTGCTGCTGCCGTCGGCCCACCCGCTGGCGGCCCGCGCGGCGGTGCCGCTGGCGGCGCTGGCGGGGGAGACCCTGTACGCGGCCGACGGCAACGCGGCGACGGCGGAGTGGACGGACCTGGCCCGCGAACTCCTCACCGCCCACGGCGTCCGCCTCGCGGCGCCGTTCCCGGAGATCGACGGCGAGGAGGAGTTCGTCCGGCTGGTCCACAAACACGGCTGGTCGGTGCTGGCCACCACGGAGTTCGCGGACATCCCCGCCATGACCCTGCGCCCCCTGACGGACCCGGTCCCGCTGTCCCCGGTCTCCCTGACCTGGCGCCGGGGCCTGACCCACCCGGGCCTGAGCGCACTGCGCAAGGCGGCCCGGGACCTGGCCCGCGCCCACGGCTGGCTCCACCGCCCGGAGGGCGCCTGGCTCCCAGAAGCGGACCGGGTCCTCTACGCCCACCCCTGACCCCCGGCCCCACCGGCCCGGCGGCGGTGTCACCGGGGACGGAGCACCCGCCGGGGCGGGTGGTCAGGCGGGGTGGGAGGTCAAGCGGGAGGGCCGGGGGCGCCGGGTGGGTAGCCGCGCCAGTCCGGGGCATCCCCGAGGCTTGCGCACGCCGGGGGGTCGCTGAGCGGCTCGGGGCGGGGCGGCAGCTCCTCCGCTACCGGGGGGAGCCGGCGGGGCTCGTCGTCGGCGGTCACGGGGCGTCCCCGCAGCGTCGGTGGTGCCGTGCTGGCGGGGGCCCGGCTCCGCTCGTCAGCAGGGTGGGACATGCCGGCTCCAGTTCTGACCTGTACGGCGCACATTCCGACGTGTACGGCGCACGGACACTCAGGACCGTACCCCCGCCCCGCCCGGAGAAGACCGCCTGAACGCCCCCGTCACCCGGTCGGTTGGCCTTCCCTCGGCACCGGCCGTCTCCCCCTCGAACGGGCCCCCGACCGCCCGGTCGCCGGGCCACCTCGCCCGGGCCCCCGACGGCCTGGTGCATCCGCGCCCCTCCGGCCCTCCGCCATCCCCCTGTTACACCCCCGTGAACCCCCGAAACCCCTGGCCCCGCGCCCGCGACCCGCGCTCCCTCACCCGTCGAGTCTGCCTTGAGTGAGGGCAAGGTTGCGTGTGCGTCACTTGTCAACACAGGGTGGAAACCCGTCGTTCCTACGGTCCCCCTGAACCAGATCCGCCGCCCCACCGCGGGCGGCGGCCCGCCGACGAAGGGCAGGGACGCTGCGATGACCGGCTCCGGGCAGACCGCGCGCAGGGGGAAGCGCTGGATCGAGGAGTGGGATCCCGAGGACGAGGCGTTCTGGGCGGAGAAGGGGGAGAAGACCGCCAACCGCAATCTCCTCTACTCCGTCTTCTCCGAGCACATCGGCTTTTCCATCTGGACCCTCTTCTCGGTCCTCGTCCTCTTCATGGGCGACGAGTACGGCATCGACGCCGCCGGGAAGTTCTTCCTCGTCTCCGTCGCCACCCTCGTCGGCGCCTGCGTGCGGGTGCCGTACACCTTCGCCGTCGCCCGCTTCGGCGGGCGCAACTGGACCGTGTTCAGCGCGCTGCTGCTCCTGCTGCCGACCGCCGCCGCGTTCGCCGTGATGGAGCCGGGGACGTCGTATGGCACTTTCTTGCTGGTCGCCGCGCTCGCCGGGGTCGGCGGGGGGAACTTCGCCTCGTCGATGACGAACATCAACGCCTTCTTCCCGCTCCACCGCAAGGGCTGGGCCCTCGGCCTCAACGCGGGCGGCGGCAACGTCGGCGTGCCCGTCATCCAGCTCGTCGCGCTGCTCGTCATAGCCGTCGCCGGGGACGGCCGGCCGCGGGTGCTGCTGGCGGTGTACATGCCGCTGATCCTCGTCGCCGCCACGCTCGCCTGGCTGCGGATGGACAACCTCGCGCCCGTACGGAACGACACCGGCGCGGCGAAGGAGTCCGTCAGGGACGCGCACACGTGGATCATGTCCTTCCTGTACGTGGGCACCTTCGGCTCGTTCATCGGCTACAGCTTCGCCTTCGGGCTCGTGCTCCAGACCCAGTTCGACCGCACCCCGCTCCAGGCCGCGGCCGTGACGTTCATCGGCCCGCTGCTCGGCTCGGTGATCCGGCCGGTCGGCGGGTGGCTGGCCGACCGGTACGGCGGGGCGCGGATCACGCTGTGGAACTTCGCCGCGATGGCCGCCGCGACGGGCGTCGTCGTCTTCGCGTCCGTACGCGAGTCGCTGCCCGTGTATCTCGTGGGCTTCGTCGCGCTGTTCCTCTTCACCGGGCTCGGCAACGGCTCCACGTACAAGATGATCCCCGGCATCTACCAGGCCAAAGCGGTGGCCATGGGGCTGCGCGGCGAGCAGGCCAACGCGTACGCCAGGAGGCTGTCCGGGGCCGCGATCGGGCTCATCGGGGCGGTCGGCGCGCTCGGCGGGCTCGGCATCAACCTCGCGTTCCGGCAGTCGTTCCTCGCCAACGGCAACGGCACAGCCGCCTGCGTCGCCTTCCTCGTCTTCTACGCTGTGTGCTTCGTGGTGACGTGGGTCGTGTACCTGCGCGGGCCGCGCACGCCCGCGGTGCGCGCCGGCGGAGAGGACGGCCAGCCGCGGCAGCCCGCGTACGCGGGGGTGTGAACGCAGCACTGTAAACAGCACGGCCCAGCACAGCACGGCACGAACGGCACCGACCGGGGAGCAGCGAACCATGACCGTACCCGCCGAGGTCAAACCCCTGGAGGGCTTCTCCGTCGGAATCACGGCCGCCCGCAGGGCGGACGAGTTGAGCACGCTGCTGTCGCGGCGCGGCGCGATCGTGTACCGCGCGCCCGCGCTGCGGATCGTGCCCCTGCACGACGACGACGAGCTGCTGAACACCACGAAGGCGCTCATCGAGGACCCGCCGGACGTCGTCGTCGCCACCACCGCCATCGGCTTCCGCGGCTGGGTCGAGGCCGCCAGCGGCTGGGGCCTCGGCGAGGCGCTGCTCGGCAGTCTCGGCGGCGTCGAACTGCTGGCGCGCGGGCCGAAGGTGCGGGGCGCGATCCGGGCGGCGGGGCTGACCGAGTCGTGGTCGCCGGCGTCGGAGTCGATGGCGGAAGTGCTGGAGCGGCTGCTCGCCGAGGGCGTCGAGGGGCGGCGGGTGGCGCTCCAGCAGCATGGCCAGCCGCTGCCGGGGTTCGTGGAGTCGCTACGGGCCGCGGGGGCGGAGGTCATCGTGACGCCGGTGTACCGGTGGATGCCGCCCGAGGACCTGGCGCCGCTGGACCGGCTGCTGGACGCGGTCACCAGCCGGGCGGTCGACGCGGTGACGTTCACCAGTGCCCCGGCCGCCGCGAGCTTCCTGGACCGGGCTCATGCGCGGCACTGCCGCGACGAGGTCCTGGACGCCCTGCGCCACGACGTGCTGCCCGCCTGCGTCGGGCCGCTCACCGCGCTGCCGCTGGAGCGGCACGACGTGCCGACCGCCCAGCCGGAGCGCTACCGCCTCGGGCCGCTCGTCCAGCTCGTCGCCGTCGAACTCCCCGGCCGGGTACGGACGCTGCCGGTCGCCGGCCGCCGCATGGAGATCCGGGGCCACGCCGTGATCATCGACGGGGTGCTGCGCCCTGTGCCGCCGGCCGGGATGTCGCTGCTGCGCGCCCTGGCGCACCGGCCGGGGTGGGTCGTCTCCCGCGCCGAGCTGCTGCGCGCGCTGCCGGGCGCGGGCAGCGACGAGCACGCGGTGGAGACGGCGATGACCCGGCTGCGTACGGCGCTGGGCGTGCCGAAGCTCATCCAGACCGTCGTCAAGCGCGGCTACCGGCTGTCCCTGGACCCACCCACGGACGACAAATACGCCGAAACCCAGTCGTAGTGCCCCGTAACATCCCCGTGAGGCCCGCGTGTTGAACGACGCGGCGCCGATTCCCGTACTCCTGCCCCGGGAGGTGAGGAATGCGGGACGATGCCGTGATGGCAGCGCAGCGCTCGAAGCCGACTCCCGACGAGGAGTTGATGCGGGTCCTCTACCGCGAGCACGCGGGACCGCTCTTCGGCTTCGTGCTGCGCCTGGTCGCCGGCGACCGGCATCGGGCGGAGGACGTCGTCCAGGAGACGCTGCTGCGCGCCTGGCGGCACGCCGACGAGCTGGCCGCTGCCGACGGATCCGTCCGGCCGTGGCTGGTCACCGTGGCCCGCCGGATAGTGATCGACGGGCACCGCAGCCGGCAGGCGCGCCCGCGCGAGACGGATCCCGCGCCGCTGGAGAGCGTCCCGGCAGCCGACGACACCGACCGGGTGCTGCGGCTGATGACGATCTCCGACGCGCTCGCCGACCTGACGCCGGCCCACCGCGCCGCCCTCGTGGAGACATACTTCAAGGGCCGGACGGCGAACGAGGCGGCCGAGGTGCTGGGCGTACCGGCGGGGACGGTGCGCTCGCGGGTGTTCTACGCGCTGCGCTCGCTGCGGTTGTCCCTGGAGGAACGGGGAGTGGGGCCGTGAGTGAGGAACAGCATCCGGACGTCGGGGCGTACGCGATCGGCGCGCTGGAACAGGACGAGGCGGAGCGGTTCGAGGAGCACCTCGCCGGGTGCGAGCGGTGCGCCGCCGCGCTGGCGGAGCTGGTGCCGGTCGCGCACATGCTGGCCGACGTGCCGCCGCCCGAGGAGCCGCCGCCGGGCGGTCTTGAGCGGCTGCTGACGGAGCTGACCGCGGTACGGGCCCGGCAGCGGCTGGAGCGCCGGCGGCTGGTCGCCGCGGTGGTGGCGGCGGCCGTGGTGGCGGTCGCGGCGCCGGTGGTGACGGCCGTGGTGCTGGCCGGGGACGAGCCGGCGGCGGAGCAGCGGCGCGAGGACGTCGCGGGGCAGGAGGTCAGGGCCGCCGACCCGGAGACGGGCGTGGAGGCCAGGATCAGCATGCGCGCGGTGACCTGGGGCACGAGCGTGGACCTCGATCTGCGCGGGGTGACGGGGCCGCGGCGCTGCGACCTCCAGGCCGTGGGCACGGACGGGGCGCACGAGACGGTGACGAGCTGGGGGGTGCCGGCCGACGGCTACGGGGCCGGGACCCGCAGAAACGCGGGTGCCAGCGGCGAGGGCACCGGGAGCAGCCTGCAGACGTCCGGCGGGACGAGCATGTCGCCGGACGACATCGACTACTTCGAGGTGGTGTCGTCGGAGGGCGACCGCCTGCTGGTGGTCCCGGCGCAGACCCGCTGACGAAGCCGCCGCGGCGGCGGACCGGGTACGGACCGGGCGCGTACCCGGTCCGCCGCGCACCGGCTCCCTGCCCCACCCCCCCACACCCGCGCCGACCTGGGCTGACCTCCGCCCCCCGCGACACGAGAGGTAGGATTGACGGCTGCCTTGTCCGTACGAAGGGGGCCGCGGTTGACCGCGCACATCACCGCCCCGGACACCGCCCCGGACTCCGTCCGGGAGCGCGAGGTCCAGGCCGAGCAGGACCATCTGGACCGCGTGTACGACCGCCTTGAGGAGAAGATCCACGAGGCGGAGTTCCTCATGAGCGACGCCGCCAAGCGCGGCCAGGTCGGCACGCCCGGCGCACTCGCCGAGCGCGACGCGCAGGTCTTCCGCGCCGGCGTCCATCTCAACCGGCTGAACAGCGAGTTCGAGGACTTCCTCTTCGGCCGCATCGACCTCCTGCCCGGCAAGGACGGCGTCCGCGGCCCCGACGGCGCGTACACCTCCGTCGAGCCCGCCGCCGACGCCGTGGCCACCGACGGCGACGGCGGCGAGCAGCGCGCCCGGATCGCCGAGACCCTGCACATCGGCCGCCTCGGCGTCCTCGACGCCGACTACGCCCCGCTGGTCATCGACTGGCGCGCCCCCGCCGCCGCGCCCTTCTACCGCGCCACCCCCGTCGCCCCCGGCCGGGTGGTGCGCCGGCGGGTGATCCGCTCCAAGGGCCGCCGGGTGCTCGGCGTCGAGGACGACCTGCTGCGGCCCGAGCTGTCGGTGACGCTGGCCGGCGCGGCGCTGCCGGTGGTCGGCGACGGGGCGCTGATGGCGGCGCTGGGCCGGGCCCGTACGCACGCGATGCGCGACATCGTCTCCTCCATCCAGGCCGAGCAGGACACCGTCATCCGCGCGCCCGCCGCCTCCGTCACGGAGGTCGAGGGCGGCCCCGGCACCGGCAAGACGGCGGTGGCGCTGCACCGCGCCGCGTACCTGCTGTACCAGGACCGGCGCCGCTACGCCGGCGGCATCCTGGTCGTCAGCCCGACGCCGCTGCTCGTGGCGTACACCGAGGGCGTGCTGCCGTCGCTGGGCGAGGAGGGGCAGGTCGCGATCAGGGCGGTGGGCTCCCTCGTGGAGGGTATCGACGACGAGGCAGTGACGCTGTACGACGAGCCGAGGACAGCCCGGGTCAAGGGCTCGGCGCGGATGGTGAAGGTGCTGCGCCGGGCGGCCCGCGGGGCGCTGACGCTGGGCGAGGTGCCGCAGCGGCTGCGGGTGGTGGCGTTCGGCGCCCGGGTGGAGCTGGACGCGCGGGAGCTGCGGCGCGTACGGCAGGCGGTGCTCGGCGGTACGGCGCCGGTGAACCTGCTGCGGGCCAGGGCCCGCCGGTTCCTGCTCGACGCGCTCTGGCAGAAGTCCGGTGCCCGGCCGCGCTACGACGACCCGGAGCTGGCCGCGGAGGCGCGGGCGGCGTTCGACGAGGACATCTCCACCGAGGACGACTTCCTCGCCTTCCTCGACGCCTGGTGGCCGGAGCTGACGCCGCGCGGCGTGCTCGCGGCGCTCGCCGACGAGCGGCGGCTCGCGGGCTTCGCACGGCGCGTGCTGAACCCCGCCGAGGTCCGCGGCGTCGCCCGCTCGCTGGCCCGCGACGGACTGACCGTGCACGACGTGGCGCTGCTCGACGAGTTGCAGGTGCTCCTCGGCGCGCCCGCGAAGCCGGCCAGGCAGCGGGAGCTGGACCCGCTGGAGCAGTTGACGGGCCTGGAGGAGCTGACGACGTACGGGGAGCGCACCGCGCCCGCCGCGCGCCGGCGGGACCCGGAGCGGCAGGAGTACGCGCACGTCATCGTCGACGAGGCGCAGGACCTGACGCCGATGCAGTGGCGGATGGTGGGCCGCCGCGGCCGGCACGCGACGTGGACGGTCGTCGGCGATCCGGCGCAGAGCTCGTGGCCGGACCCGGAGGAGGCCGCCGCCGCGCGTACGGAGGCGCTGGGCACCCGCCCGCGGCGCCGCTTCACGCTGACCGTCAACTACCGCAACCCGGCGGAGATCGCCGACGTCGCCGCCAAGGTCCTGGCGCTGGCGATGCCCGGCACCGAGCCGCCGGAGGCGGTGCGTTCGACCGGGGTGGTGCCGGAGTTCGCGGTCGCGGGGGCGGATCCGTACGGCACGGTGCGCGCGGAGGTCGGGCGGCTGCTGGCGGACGTGGACGGCACGGTGGGCGTGGTGGTGCCGATGGGCCGCCGCGACGAGGCCCGCGGCAGGCTGGCGGAGCTGGGGGAGCGCGTGGTGGTGCTGGGCAGCCTGGAGGCCAAGGGCCTGGAGTACGACGCGACGGTGGTGCTCTCGCCGGCCGAGATGGCGGACGAGTCGCCCGCGGGCCTGCGGGTGCTGTACGTGGCGCTGACCCGCGCGACGCAGCGGCTGACGGTCGTGGCCACGCCCCCGGACCTCCCGGACGCCGAGGGCGTCCCGGACCTGCTGCGCCCGTAGGCCGTGCTGCGCCCGTAGGCCGCCCGCAGGCCCCCCGCGGGTACCGGCGGGTTCGCCCCGGGGGCGCCCGAGACGGGAATGGCCTTGCGGGGATGGTTTGTTAGCCTGGCAGTGGCACCGGCTCGATCCATGCCCCCGGGCCCAACCATCGGCGCTTCGAGCGCCCACTTGCCGCGAGGCGAGCTGGCGGGTCGGTGCCACCAGCCTGTTACGGGGCCGGGTCTGCGGCGGCAGCGCCGCGCACCCGGCCCGCCGCCTTCCGCGCTTCGCTCCGGAGACCCGCGCGCTGCCCGCCGGGCCGCATGTGGAAAAGTGATTCCGCATTCCGGAGGTTTTCGGATACCGCCGGGTAGGTGCGACCATCGACCCGATTACGCAGCGGGGCGTGTCACGCCCCGTGGCTTCACGACACACGAGGGAACACACGGCCATGGCAACGGCGCCAAGCGTCTCCTACTCGAACACGGTCCGGCTGGAGGTGCCCGCGGGGGGCAGCGCGGTCAGCCAGCTCACCTCCGCCGTGGAGTCCTCCGGCGGCAGCGTCACCGGCCTCGACGTCACCGCCTCCGGCCACGAGCGGCTGCGTATAGACGTCACCATCGCCGCTGCCTCCACGGACCACGCGCACGCCATCGTCGAGAAGCTCCGCGGCATCGAGGGCGTCACCGTCGGCAAGGTCTCCGACCGTACGTTCCTCATGCACCTCGGCGGCAAGATCGAGATGCAGTCCAAGCACCCGATCCGCAACCGCGACGACCTGTCGATGATCTACACCCCCGGTGTCGCCCGCGTGTGCATGCAGATCGCCGAGAACCCCGAGGACGCCCGCCGGCTGACCATCAAGCGCAACAGCGTCGCCGTCGTCACTGACGGCTCCGCCGTCCTGGGCCTGGGCAACATCGGCCCCAAGGCCGCGCTGCCGGTGATGGAGGGCAAGGCGGCGCTGTTCAAGCGCTTCGCCGGCATCGACGCCTGGCCGCTCTGCCTGGACACCCAGGACACCGACGCCATCGTGGAGATCGTCAAGGCCATCGCCCCCGGCTTCGCCGGCATCAACCTGGAGGACATCTCCGCCCCCCGCTGCTTCGAGATCGAGGCGCGGCTGCGCGAGGCGCTGGACATCCCGGTCTTCCACGACGACCAGCACGGCACCGCCATCGTCGTGCTCGCGGCGCTCACCAACGCGCTGCGGGTGGTCGGCAAGGAACTGGGCGACGTGCGCGTGGTGATGTCCGGGGCCGGCGCCGCCGGCACGGCGATACTCAAGCTTCTGATCGACGCCGGTGTCACACACGCCGTCGTCGCCGACATCAACGGCGTCGTCCACTCCGGCCGCGCCGACCTGGTGGACTCCGCGCCCGGCAGCGCGCTGCACTGGATCGCCGAGAACACCAACCGCGACGGCCTCACCGGCACGCTCAAGGACGCCGTGCGCGGCGCGGACGTCTTCGTCGGCGTCTCCGCCCCCGACGTCATCGACGGCGCCGACGTCGCCGCCATGGCACCCGACGCGATCGTCTTCGCGCTGGCCAACCCCGACCCCGAGGTCGACCCGGCCGCCGCCCGCGAGCACGCCGCCGTCGTCGCCACCGGGCGCAGCGACTTCCCCAACCAGATCAACAACGTGCTCGTCTTCCCGGGAGTCTTCCGCGGCCTGCTCGACGCGCACTCGCACACCGTCCACTCCGAGATGCTGATCGCCGCGGCCCGCGCCATCGCCGACGTCGTGCACGTCGACGAGCTGAACCCGAACTACATCATCCCGAGCGTCTTCAACGACCGGGTCGCCCCCGCGGTCGCCGACGCCGTCCGCGACGCCGCCCAGGCCGCGGGCGTCTCCCAGCCGCCCGCCAGCGGGGCGTAACCGCCCCCGTACCCCGCGTGGGAACGGGCCTGGCCCCGGCGCGTCGGCTGGCTTTCGGGCCGCGCGTACGTCATAAGTGTGCGGATGGACGGGCTGCGGTGTGCGACGCGCCAGGGCGCCGGATTGGCGTTACGCCGCAGGTGAGGGCAGGATGCGTAGTCGGGCGCGAGGCGTTGTCAGGGGACCCGGTTACGGGGACTGTCAGCGGGTCCTGGCAGCATCGGCTTTGATCTCACGCCTCAATGGCAAGAACACACGGGAGACAGATATGAACCGCAGTGAGCTGGTGGCCGCGATCGCAGAGCGCGCCGAGGTGACCCGCAAGGACGCCGACGCCGTGGTGGCCGCCCTCGCCGAGGTCGCCGGGGAGGTCGTCAGCAAAGGCGACGAGAGGATCACCATCCCAGGCTTCCTGACCTTTGAGCGCACTTTCCGCAAGGAGCGCTCCGCCCGCAACCCGCAGACCGGCGAGCCGATCACGATTCCCGCTGGTTACAGCGTGAAGGTCACGGCCGGCTCGAAGCTCAAGGACGCGGCGAAGGGCAAGTAAGACCCTCAGACCGAAGAGAAGGGCGGCCGTCCCCGAGGGGGACGGCCGCCCTTTGCCGTACGCGATGTGGCAGGCGGCTCAGCCGGCCGCCGAGGTGGCGGCCGGGACATCCGGCAGTTCGGCGTCCGGCAGTTCGGCGTCCGGCAGCTCGGCGCGGGCGCCGAGGTCCGCGAGCTTCTGCAGGAAGTTCTCGTAGCCGCGGTTGATCAGGTCGATGCCGTGCACCCGCGAGGTGCCCTGGGCCGCCAGCGCCGCGATGAGGTACGAGAAGCCGCCGCGCAGGTCGGGGATGACCAGGTCGGCGCCCTCCAGCTTCGTCGGCCCGGAGACGACCGCGGAGTGCAGGAAGTTGCGCTGCCCGAAGCGGCAGGGCGTGCCGCCCAGGCACTCGCGGTAGAGCTGGATGTGCGCGCCCATCTGGTTGAGGGCGGAGGTGAAGCCGAGGCGGGACTCGTACACCGTCTCGTGCACGATCGACAGCCCGGACGCCTGGGTGAGGGCGACGACGAGCGGCTGCTGCCAGTCGGTCTGGAAGCCGGGGTGGACGTCGGTCTCCAGCGCGATGGCGTTCAGCGGCCCGCCGGGGTGCCAGAAGCGGATGCCCTCGTCGCCGATGTCGAAGGCGCCGCCGACCTTCCGGAAGGTGTTGAGGAACGTCATCATCGAGCGCTGCAGCGCGCCGCGTACGAAGACGTCGCCCTCGGTCGCCAGCGCCGCGGACGCCCAGGAGGCGGCCTCCAGCCGGTCCGGCAGGGCGCGGTGGGTGTAGCCGCCGAGCTGGTCGACGCCGGTGATGCGGATGGTCCTGTCGGTGTCCATCGCGATGATCGCGCCCATCTTCTGCAGGACGCAGATGAGGTCTTCGATCTCCGGCTCGACGGCCGCGTTGGACAGCTCGGTGACACCCTCGGCCAGCACCGCCGTCAGCAGCACCTGCTCGGTGGCCCCGACGGAGGGGTAGGGCAGCCGGATCTTCGTGCCGCGCAGCCGCTGCGGCGCCTCCAGGTACTGCCCGTCCGCGCGTTTGTCGATCCGGGCGCCGAACTGGCGCAGCACGTCGAAGTGGAAGTCGATGGGCCGGCCGCCGATGTCGCAGCCGCCGAGGCCGGGGATGAAGGCGTGGCCGAGGCGGTGCAGCAGCGGGCCGCAGAAGAGGATCGGGATACGGGACGACCCCGCGTGCGCGTCGATGTCCGCGACGTGCGCGCTCTCGACGTGCGTCGGGTCGAGCACCAGCTCACCCGGCTCCCCGCCGGGCCGTACGGTCACGCCGTGGAGCTGCAGCAGACCGCGCACCACCCGCACGTCGCGGATGTCCGGGACGTTGCGCAGCCGGCTGGGGGAGCTGCCGAGCAGCGCGGCGACCATCGCCTTGGGCACGAGGTTCTTGGCCCCGCGGACGTGGATCTCGCCCTTGAGGGGCGTACCGCCCTGGACGAGAAGGACATCGGCGCTGTCAGGAGCTGTCATGGGGCTCGCGATCCTGGAGACGGGCTGGGACGAGGGAAATGCTAATGCCCCCTCCGCCCCCTTCCCCCGGGCTGGGGGAGGGGGGACAACGTCATGAATTCGCTACAGAACTGCCGGGGGGTGCGGCCGGGGGACTCTGCGTACGGCACGCGGGTGCGCAGGGTGACGGGGAGGGGGCGAGCCCCCTCCCCCTTCCCCCGCCCCGGCCGGGGGCGGCCCCCCGCCCGGGCCGGTAGGCCGGGCCCGGACCCGCCGGCCCGCACCGGCCCGGGGGCCGGGTCCCGGGGGTCCGGGGCGGGTCCTCGGGGTCCGTGGGCAGACGCGCGGCGCGGGGCCGAAGTGCGGGCTCGCGAGCGCGGGACGCCGCGCCGCGGTGGGGCTGTCCCGCCGGCCCGGGGGTTCCGGGGGCGGAGCCCCCGAGGTCCGCGCGGACGCGCGCCAGGGGTCCGGGGGTGAAGCCCCCGGTTCGGTGGGCCGCGGTGAGGCCCGGGGGGCTCGGGGGCGTGGAGCCCTCGGGGGCGCGGCGCGCGCGCTTCGTGGGGCGCCGTGTGCGGACCCCGTGGGCCTGGAGAGGCGCCCGTGCCGTGGCGCGCGGCGCGCGGGTGCGCGCTTTGCCGTATTCCTCGGCCGTCCGCTCCCCACGCGCCCGTAACTGCGGGATCATGTCCGCATGACGGAGGTGTCATCCCTCACGGGCCGGTTGCTGGTCGCGACGCCGGCCCTGACCGATCCGAACTTCACCCGCACCGTGGTGCTCCTCCTCGACCACGA
This sequence comes from Streptomyces sp. CNP082, assembly GCF_059570535.1. Classification (NCBI taxonomy): domain Bacteria; kingdom Bacillati; phylum Actinomycetota; class Actinomycetes; order Kitasatosporales; family Streptomycetaceae; genus Streptomyces; species Streptomyces sp. CNP082. The sequence continues at coordinate 255,122 of NZ_JCANSZ010000002.1, read as the reverse complement.
CGAGGAGGGGTCGCTCGGCGTCGTGCTCAACCGCCCGACCCCCGTTGGCGTCGGCGACGTGCTGCGGGACTGGGCCGACCTCGCCGGCGACCCCGGCGTGGTCTTCCAGGGCGGACCGGTCTCCCTCGACTCCGCGCTCGGCCTCGCGGTGGTCCCCGGTGACCAGGGCGGCGGGCCCGGCGGCGGTGAGGGGCCGCTCGGCTGGCGCCGGGTGCACGGCGCCATCGGCCTGGTCGACCTGGACGCGCCGCCGGAGCTGCTGGCGGCGGAGCTGGGCACGCTGCGGATCTTCGCGGGGTACGCGGGGTGGGGCCCCGGGCAACTGGAGGAGGAGCTGGACGACGGCGCGTGGTACGTCGTGGAGTCCGAGCCCGGCGACGTGTCCTCGCCTGCGCCGGAGGGTCTGTGGCGGGCGGTGCTGCGGCGGCAGCGCAGCGAGCTTGCCATGGTCGCGACATATCCGGATGACCCGAGCCTGAACTGATCCGCCCTGCCGTCGGTACCCTTGGCCACCATGAGCACTCCTCTCCCCGAGCCCGAACGCGGAACCGGAACCGGCACCCTCGTCGAACCGACGCCGGAGGTGTCGCACGGCGACGGCGACCACGAGCGCTTCGCCCACTACGTCCAGAAGGACAAGATCATGGCCAGCGCGCTCGACGGCACGCCCGTCGTGGCGCTCTGCGGCAAGGTGTGGGTCCCGGGGCGCGATCCGAAGAAGTACCCCGTCTGCCCCATGTGCAAGGAGATCTACGAGTCCATGGGCGCCGGCGGCGGCAAAGGCGGCAAGGACGGCGGTAAGGACGGCGGCAAGAAGAAGTAGCGGTGCCCCGGCCGCGGCCCCCGGTCCCCGGGCCGTGCCGGCGGCCGGTGCGGGCTGCGCGGCCTGCGCGGGTGCGGGTGCCGGGTCGCCGCCGGCGTTCGGGCTGCGTACGGGCGTGGTGCTGCGCGCGTACGGAGCCGTCCCGCGGGCCCGATCCGGCGCCAGAATGGTCTAGTCCACCTCGCCGTCCTGGGGCAGGATGAGCTCATGGATCTCATCCCCGCGCCACGCAGCGCCGCCCGCTCCAGCGACACCGCGACCTTCGCCCTGGGCCAGGGCACCGTCCTCGCCGCAGGCGACGGGGCCGACGGCGTCGCCCGGTGGCTGCGCGCCGAACTCGGCGCGGCCACCGGGCTGCCGTTCGCCCCGGTGGACCCGGGCTCCGACGCCGAGGCCGCCACCGACGTCGTACGGCTGGACGTCGACCCCGCGCTCGCCGGCGGCCCCGAGGCGTACCGGCTGCAGATCGGCCCCGGCGGCGTACGCCTGACCGGCGGCGGTCCCGCCGGCCTGTTCTGGGGCGCGCAGACCCTGCGCCAGCTCCTCGGCCCCCGGGCGTACCGCACCGCGCCCCTCGGCGAGCGCACCTGGGAGCTGCCGCACTGCCGGATCGAGGACGCCCCGCGGTTCGGCTGGCGCGGCTTCATGCTCGACGTCAGCCGGCACTTCCTCACCAAGCGCGAGGTCCTGCGCCACCTCGACCTGATGGCCGCGCACAAGCTCAACGTGCTCCACTTCCACCTCACCGACGACCAGGGCTGGCGCATCGAGATCAAGCGCCACCCCAAGCTCACCGAGGACGCCTCCTGGCGCCCGCGCACCAAGGTCGGCCACCGCGCCTCCGACATCTGGGACGAGCGTCCGCACGGCGGCTTCTACACCCAGGACGACCTCCGCGAGATCGTCGCGTACGCCGCCGCCCGGCACATCACCGTCGTCCCGGAGATCGACATCCCCGGCCACTCGCAGGCCGCCATCCACGCCTACCCCTGGCTCGGCAACACCGACGTCGTGGACACCGCGTCGCTCGACGTGTGGGGCGACTGGGGCGTCTCGGAGAACGTCCTCGCGCCCACCGAGGAGGTGCTGCGCTTCTACGAGGGCGTCTTCGAGGAGGTGCTCGACCTCTTCCCGGCTGACGCCGCCGCGTACTCGGCGTTCGTGCACGTCGGGGGCGACGAGTGCCCCAAGCACCAGTGGAAGGCGTCGCCCGCCGCCCAGGCCCGTATCCGCGCACTCGGCCTGGCCGACGAGGACGAGCTGCAGTCGTGGTTCATCCGGCACTTCGACCGCTGGCTCGCGGACCGCGGCCGGCGCCTCATCGGCTGGGACGAGATCCTCGAAGGCCAGCGGCCGGGAGGAAGCCTCGCCGAGGGCGCCGCCGTGTCCTCCTGGCGGGGCTACGCCGGCGGTATCGCCGCCGCGCAGGCGGGCCACGACGTCGTCATGTGCCCGGAGCAGCAGGTCTACCTCAACTACCGCGAATCGGGCGCCCCGGACGAGCCCGTGCCGATCGCCCAGGTGCGTACGCTGGAGGACTTCTACCGCTTCGAGCCCGTGCCGCCGCAGCTCGAAGGCGCGGCGGCCGGCCACGTCCTCGGCACCCAGGCCAACGTCTGGAGCGAGGTGCTGGAGACCCCGCAGCGCTTCGACTACCAGGTCTATCCGCGGCTCGCCGCCTTCGCCGAGGTCGCCTGGTCCGCCCTGCCGCCGTCCGCCGAGCGGGACTTCGCCGGCTTCGCGGCCCGCATGGAGGAGCACTACCGGCGCCTGGACGCCCTGGGCGTCGACTACCGCCCGCCCGGCGGGCCGCGGCCGTGGCAGCAGCGCCCCGGAGTGCTCGGACGGCCGATCGAAGGACCGCCCCCGATCGTGTGAGTCGGACGGCTGCCCCGGAAGTCGTACAAGCTCCCCCGAAGAGTGACAATCCCCACCCGGTGCTGACCAGGTCCTCATCCGGGCCCGCGAGTTGACCGCCGAGCGGGGTACGCTCGTGTTCTTCCGCGCCGCCGGAGGCGGCCCCGGACCGAGACGGATGTGCCAGAGTTGCCACGTCCCGGCCGGGAGCCCGTACCGTACGGCGGAACGGCCGGAACTCCTGGGGGACACTGCGGAAGGGGCAGCCGGGTTGACCACTCATGCACCGCAGGCCGCGCAGACGGTGGTGCTGCCGGACTCGCTCGACGAAGCGGTCGCGGCGCTCGTTGCCGTGCCCGCCGCCGTGCCCGTCGCCGGCGGGACCGACCTCATGGCGGCCGTCAACGCGGGCCTGCTGCGCCCCTCCGCGCTCGTCGGCCTGGGCCGGATCAGCGAGCTGCGCGGCTGGCACTACCAGGACGGCGCCGCCGTCCTCGGCAGCGGTCTGACCCACGCGCGTATCGGCCGGCCCGACTTCGCCGCGCTCATCCCGGCGCTCGCCGCCGCCGCCCGCGCCGCGGGCCCGCCGCAGGTGCGCAACGCGGCCACCCTCGGCGGCAACATCGCCTCCGCCGACCGCACCGGCGACACCCTGCCGGTGCTCGCCGCGCTCGACGCCACCGTGGTGATCGCCGAACCCGCCGGCGGACAGCGCGAGATCCCGGTCAGCCACCTGCTCGCGGGCGTGGAGATGCTGCGCACCGGCGAGCTCATCGCGTTCGTACGGGCCCCGCTGCTGCACGCGCCGCAGGTGTTCCTCAAGGCCACGGGGCGTACGGGTCCCGGACGCGCGGTCGCCTCCGTCGCGTTGGTGCTCGACCCGGCGCGCCGCTCGGTGCGGTGCGCCGTCGGCGCGGTCGCGCCCGCGCCGCTGCGGCCGATGGAGGCCGAGCAGTGGGTCGCGGGGCTGATGGACTGGGACGGCCACCGCGGCCTGCCCCCGGAGGCGCTGGCCGCCTTCGGCGAGTACGTCGCCGCCGCGTGCATCCCCGACCCGCCGCCTGCGGCGGCCGGCGGCGGGGCCGCAGACGGGGCCGCAGGTGCAGCGCCGCCGCGGCTGCCGGCGGCGGCGCTGCACCTGCGGCGTACGGTGTCGGTGCTGGCGCGCCGGGCACTGGGGAGGGCGCTGTCGTGAGCCGGGATCAGACGGGCGGAGAGCAGCAGCCGCAGTACGGCACCGGCGGCTGGCAGCCGATGCCGCAGGGCGCGGACGGCGACCCGGACGCCACGGCGTTCGTGCAACTGCCGCCGGAGGCGTTCCCCGAGGCGGACGCGGGCGCGCCGCTGGCGGCGCCGGGCCACGGGTACGTGCCGCCGCCGATAGCGGTTCCGGCGACAGACCCGGGGCAGACGGGGCAGTTCCAGATCCCGGAGGGGCTGCGCGGGCAGACGGCCCCGGAGGCGCCCGGTGCGCCGGAGGGATACGGGCCGGGCGAGCCGTACGGGTACGGGCAGGGCGCGCCGGATCCGGGGCAGGGCGCCGGCCAGGGTCCCGGCCAGGATCACGGTCAAGGTCACAGCCAAGGCCACGGCCAGGCCCGGCGGCCCGGGGCCGGGGGCTTCGGGCAGGCGGGCATGCGCGCGGTGGCGGAGAGCCGGCGCGCGGCGGCCGGAGGCTACGCGCAGGACGCGGCGCAGGGCGCCGGGCAGGACCCGTACGGACCGCCGCAGGACGCGGGTCAGCACGGCGTGCAGGGGTGGGGCGCGGAGCCGGTCTACCCCGCCGGTCACGACGCCGGTACGGGCACCTGGCCCGGCGCCGCCGCGCACGCGGACGCCGGCGAGGGACCGTACGGAGACATCCCTCCGGGCCCCGCCCAGCACCCCGCCGACCGCGCGGGGGCGCCCGACGAGGGGCAGATCAGCGCATGGCGCCCGGTGCCGCAGGACGGCGGGGCACCGCAGTCCTGGGCGATCCCGACCGCGCCCGACGACCTGCCGGAGGACTCCGGCGAGTACGCGCTGCAGGACCGCTCCGCCGGCGACGGGCAGCAGGGCGGCGACGTACGGGAGCACGCGGCGCCGGACGTACCGCAGCCGGAGGCAGAACCGGCCGACGGAACAGACCAGGCGGGCCCCGCAGCGGAACCCGCAGCGGAAACAGCCCCGCCCGAGGCCGGACCCCAGGCATCCCCCTCCTCCGCCCTGCCCCCGGACGAACACCCCCTCGCCTCCTACGTGCTGCGCGTCAACGGCGCCGACCGCCCGGTGACCGGCGCGTGGATCGGGGAGTCCCTGCTGTACGTGCTGCGCGAGCGGCTGGGGCTCGCGGGCGCGAAGGACGGGTGCTCGCAGGGCGAGTGCGGCGCGTGCTCGGTGAAGGTCGACGGCCGGCTCGTGGCGGCGTGCCTGGTGCCGGCGGCGACAGCCGCGGGCGCGGAGATCCGCACGGTCGAGGGCCTGGCGGACCAGGGCGTGCACTCCGACGTCCAGCGGGCGCTGGCGGCGTCGGGCGCGGTGCAGTGCGGCTTCTGCGTGCCGGGCCTGGCGATGACGGTGCACGACCTGCTGGAGGGCAACCACTCGCCGAGCGACCTGGAGGCCCGCCAGGCGCTCAGCGGCAACCTGTGCCGCTGCACGGGCTACCGCGCGGTGCTCGACGCCGTCCAGGAGGTCATCGCGGGCCGCCGCGCCGGGGACGACCCGGACGCCCCGGACAGCCCCGACGCTCCGTACAGCGCCGCGGCGCCGGACACCGGGGCCACCGCGGACGCCTCGGACACCCTGGGCGACGCGGCGCGCGCCCGTATCCCGCAGCAGGCGGGTCCCGGCGAAGGCGGCGCCCACCCCGCCCCGGACACGATCCGCATGCCCCCGCCCCGTCCCCCGAACCCCCATGAGGGAGGTCCTCGATGACCCCTTCCTCCCCGGAGCACACGGCCACGGCCGCCATCCCCCCCGCCGACCCCGAGGGGCACGGGATCGGGGCCTCGCTCCCCGCCGCCGACCTCGCGGCCAAGACCGAGGGCACCTTCCCGTACGCCGCCGACCTGTGGGCCGAGGGCCTCCTGTGGGCCGCCCTGCACCGCTCCCCGCACGCCCACGCGCGGATCGTCTCCATCGACACCTCCGCCGCCGAGGCGATGCCCGGCGTCCGCGTCGTCGTCACCCACCGCGACCTGCCCGACGCCGTCGACCACGGCCGCGGCGTACGCGACCGGCCCGTCTTCGCGCACGAGGTCGTACGCCACCACGGCGAGCCCGTCGCCGCCGTCGCCGCCGACCACCCCGACACCGCGCGCCTGGCCGCCGCCGCCATCGCCGTCGAGTACGAACTGCTCGACCCCGTGACCGACCCCCAGGCCGCCTTCGAGGCCGAGCCGCTGCACCCCGACGGCAACCTGATCCGGCACATCCCGCTGCGCTTCGGCGACCCGCAGGCCGCCGGCGAGGTCGTCGTCGAGGGCATGTACCGCATCGGCCGCCAGGACCCCGCCCCCATCGGCGCCGAGGCCGGCCTCGCCGTGCCGCGCCCCGACGGCGGCGTGGAGATCTACGCCGCCGCCACCGACCCCCACGGCGTACGCGACCAGGTCTCCGCCTGCCTGGGCCTGGCCGCGGACCGGGTCAAGGTCGTCGTCACCGGCGTCCCCGGCGCCACCGGCGACCGCGAGGACGGCTCGATGCAACTGCCCCTCGGGCTGCTCGCGCTGCGCACCGGCTCGCCGGTGAAGCTCCTCGCCACCCGCGAGGAGTCGTTCCTCGGCCACGCCCACCGCCACCCCACCCTGCTCCGCTACCGCCACCACGCCGACGCCCGGGGCAAGCTCGTCAAGGTCGAGGCGCAGATCCTGATGGACGGCGGCGCCTACGCCGACACCTCCGCCGACGCGCTGGCCGCCGCGGTGTCCTTCTCCTGCGGCCCGTACGTCGTCCCGCACGCCTTCGTCGACGGCTGGGTGGTCCGTACGAACAACCCGCCCTCCGGGCACGTGCGCGGCGAGGGCGCCATGCAGGTCTGCGCCGCGTACGAGGGGCAGATGGACAAGCTCGCCGCCGCCCTCGGCATGGACCCCGCCGAGCTGCGCGCGCGCAACGTGATGGCCACCGGCGACCTGCTGCCCACCGGCCAGACCGTCACCTGCCCCGCGCCCGTCGCCGAACTCCTCACCGCCGTACGCGAGGCGCCGCTGCCGCCCGAGGGGGACGGGCTGCTGCCCGGCGGCCCCGAGGGCGCCGGCGAGCCGGGCGTGGTGCGCCGGGGCGTGGGCTTCGGCCTTGGCATGGTGCACATGCTCGGTGCCGAGGGCGCCGACGAGGTGGCCACCGCGACCGTCCGCGTCAGCGGCGGCGTGGCCACCGTCATCTGCGCGGCCGTCGAGACCGGCCAGGGCTTCGCCACCCTGGCCCGGCAGATCGTGCAGGAGGTCCTCGGCGTCGAGGAGGTGCACACCGCGCCCGTCGACACCGACCAGCCCGCGGCGGGCCCCGCCTGCCACGGCCGGCACACCTGGGTCTCGGGCGGGGCGGTGGAGCGGGCCGCGAAGATGGTCCGTACGCAACTGCTGCAGCCGCTGGCGCAGAAGTTCGGCATGTCCGCTGAGCTGCTGACGATCGCCGACGGCAAGATCACGTCGTACGACGGCGTGCTGTCGACGACGGTCGCGGAGGCGCTGGAGGGCAAGGAGCTGTGGGCCACGGCGCAGTGCCGCCCGCACCCGACGGAGCCGCTGGACGCGGGCGGGCAGGGCGACGCGTTCGTGGGCATGGCGTTCTGCGCGGTGCGCGCGGTGGTGGACGTGGACGTGGAGCTGGGCGCGGTGCGGGTGGTGGAGATGGCCGTCGCGCAGGACGTCGGCAAGGTCCTCAACCCGCGGCAGCTCGCGGCCCGGATCGAGGCGGGCGTCACGCAGGGCGTGGGCGCGGCGCTGATGGAGAACCTCCGCACGAACAAGGGCATCGTCCGCCGCCCCGACCTCACCGGCTACCCGCTGCCCACGGCGCTCGACGCCCCCGACGTGCGGATCGTGAAGCTGGTCGAGGAGCGGGACGTGGTGGCGCCGTTCGGCGCGAAGGCGGCGAGCGCGGCGCCGGTGGTCACGTCGCCCGCGGCGGTCGCGGCGGCGGTGCGGGCGGCGACGGGGCGGCCGGTGAGCCGGCTGCCGATCCGGCCGCAGTCGGCGGCGGTGCAGTAGCCGCGGTGCGGCAGGGGCGGCAGTGCGGCAGCGGGCGGCCCGGGCAGGGGACGAGGCGCGGGGCCTAGGACCAAGGGACCAGGGGATGGCCAGAAAAAGACAGGGGCGCTAGACCCGGTCGAGCCTTACTCTGCTGCTCATGGCCAGCCTCGAACCGCGCGGGACCGACACCGCTCCCGCCGGTGCTCCGACCGCCCCTCCCACCGCCGCGCCGCCCGCCCGCGAGGGCGTGCTGCGGTCGCCGTACCGGGCGCTCAGCATCGGCATCGTCACCGTCGTCCTGCTCATCGCCTTCGAGGCCACCGCCGTGGGCACCGCGATGCCCGTCGCCGCGCACGACCTGGACGGCATCGGGCTCTACGCGTACGCCTTCTCCGCCTTCTACACCACCGCGCTCTTCGCCATGGTCTTCTCCGGCCAGTGGTGCGACCGCAGCGGGCCGCTGCATCCGCTGACCGCCGGGATCGCCCTGTTCGCCGTCGGGCTGCTCATATCCGGCACCGCGCAGGCCATGTGGGCGTTCGTCGCCGGGCGGGCGGTGCAGGGGCTCGGGGGCGGGCTCGTGATCGTCGCGCTGTACGTGACCGTCAGCCGGGCCTATCCGGAGAAGCTGCGGCCGTCGATCCTCGCCGCGTTCGCCGCGTCGTGGGTGGTGCCGTCCGTCGTGGGGCCGCTCGCGGCCGGCGGCGTCACCGAACACCTGGGCTGGCGCTGGGTCTTCCTCGGCATACCGCCGCTGGTCGTCGTACCGCTGGCCGTCGCCCTCCCCGCCATCCGCCGGCGCGCCCGCGGCCCCGTCGACCCCGCCGCACCGCCCGCCCTCGACCGGCGCCGCATCCGGCTCGCGCTGGCCATCGCCGCCGGCGGCGGGCTGCTGCAGTACGCGGGGCAGGACCTGCGCTGGCTCTCGCTGCTGCCCGCGCTGGCCGGTGCGGCGCTGCTGGTGCCCGCGGTGCGCGTGCTGCTGCCGCGCGGTACGTACACCGCCGCCCGCGGGCTGCCCGCCGTCGTGCTGATGCGCGGCATCGCGGCGGGGTCGTTCATCGCCGCGGAGAGCTTCGTGCCGCTGATGCTGGTCACCCAGCGCGGGCTGTCGGTGACCGAGGCCGGCATGTGTCTGGCGGTCGGCGGCGCGACCTGGGCGCTGGGCTCCTGGACGCAGGCCCGGCCCCGGCTGGACCCGTACCGGACGCGGCTCGTCCGGATCGGCATGCTGCTGGCGGCCACGGCGATCGCGACCGCGCCGCTGGTGCTGGTGGAGTCGCTGCCGGTGTGGATCATCCCCGTCGAGTGGACCTTCGGCTGCTACGGGATGGGGATGGTCATCTCCGGTACGAGCGTGCTGCTCCTCAAGCTCTCCGCCCCCGAGGAAGCCGGCGCCAACTCCGCGGCCCTGCAGCTCTCCGACAGCCTCGCCAACGTCGTCCTGCTGGCCGTCGCCGGCGTCATCTTCGCCGCCCTCGGCGGCGCCGCCGTCGGCCACGGCGCACTCGGCGCCGGCGGCGACGCGCAACCGGGCGCGTTCGTCGCGGTGCTGCTGCCGATGGCGGGCGTGGCCCTGGTCGGCGCGGCGGTCGCGGGGCGGCTGCGGACGACGGGGGCTTCGGTACCGCGTTGATACGTGGAGCAGTACCATTATGGTATGGCCATGAACCTGAGGCTGCCGGACGACCTCCAGGAGGCGCTGAAAGAGCGCGCCGATGAGGAAGGTCGAAGCATGCACGCCATAGTGCTGGTGGCGATCGAGCGCTATCTGACCGAAGAGGCTGACCGGGCCACGGTCCGCAAGCTGGGGGCGAAGTACGCCACGAACCACGCAGATCTGCTCCGGAGGCTGGGGGAGTAGCGCGTGAAGTACCTGACGGTCCAGGAGGCCCTGGACCTGGCAGAGCTTGCCTGCGCCGGACAGCGGGTGGTGGTACGGGACCTGGGGCTGCTCACCTCGGCGCTGGGACGGCCGCAGTCGCAGATGTTCGGCATCGAGGCGTATCCCGATCTGGTGGAGAAGGCCGCGGCGCTGCTGCAATCCCTCACGGCCAACCACCCGCTCGTCGATGGCAACAAGCGCACGGCCTGGCTGTGCACGGTCGTGTTCCTCGACATCAACGGCGTGGAGATGACGGACATCGACCAGGACCGGGCCTTCGACCTCGTCATCGACATCGCGGCCGGCAAGACCGAAGACGTCGCCGTGATCGCGGCGGAGCTGCGGTCGCTGCGGCGGGACGACCCGGGCGAAACGGGCGGCCCGCGGCGCGGCTTGGTGTGAATCTCGTCTCGTTCGGCGCCCCGGGAGCCGCCCCCGCGGCCCCGGTAGGCTGACGCGGGCACCGCCGCCGGGACGTACCCGCCACTACGCCCCGGCGCCCGGCCGACCGCCCGACCGGCCAACCGACCGCGAACGACCCCCCGGAGACCGTGAGTACCACCTCTCATCACCTCTCACCGGCCTTCCCCGGCCGCGCCCCCTGGGGCACCGCCGGCAAGCTGCGCGCCTGGCAGGAAGCGGCCATGAACCGCTATCTCCAGGCCCAGCCCCGCGACTTCCTCGCCGTCGCCACCCCCGGCGCCGGCAAGACGACCTTCGCGCTCACCCTCGCCTCCTGGCTGCTGCACCACCACGTCGTGCAGCAGATCACCGTCGTCGCGCCCACCGAGCACCTCAAGACCCAGTGGGCCGAAGCCGCCGCCCGCATCGGCATCCGCCTCGACCCCGAGTACAGCGCAGGACCGGTCGGCAGGAGTTACCAGGGCGTCGCCGTCACCTACGCCGGCGTCGGCGTCCGGCCCATGCTGCACCGCAACCGCTGCGAGCAGCGCAAGACGCTCGTCATCCTCGACGAGATCCACCACGCCGGCGACTCCCGCTCCTGGGGCGAGGCATGCCTGGAGGCGTTCGAGCCCGCCACCCGGCGGCTCGCGCTCACCGGCACCCCGTTCCGCTCCGACACCAACCCCATCCCCTTCGTCGTCTACGAAGAGGGCCGGGACGGCATCCGCCGCTCCTCCGCCGACTACACCTACGGCTACGGCAACGCCCTCGGCGACGGCGTCGTCCGCCCCGTCATCTTCCTCTCCTACAGCGGCAACATGCGCTGGCGCACCAAGGCCGGCGACGAGGTCGCCGCCCGCCTCGGCGAGCCGATGACCAAGGACGCCACCGCCCAGGCGTGGCGCACCGCCCTCGACCCCCGCGGCGACTGGATGCCCAACGTCCTCAGCGCCGCCGACCGCCGCCTCACGGAGATCCGCCGCGGCATCCCCGACGCCGGCGGCCTCGTCATCGCCGCCGACCAGGACTCCGCCCGCGCCTACGCCAAGCTCCTCAGGGAGATCACCGGCCACCGCGCCACCGTCGTCCTCTCCGACGACACCGGCTCATCGAAGCGCATCGACGAGTTCTCCGGCTCCGAGGACCGGTGGATGGTCGCGGTGCGGATGGTGTCGGAGGGCGTGGACGTGCCGCGGCTGGCGGTCGGGGTGTACGCGACGACGATCTCGACGCCGCTGTTCTTCGCGCAGGCGGTGGGCCGGTTCGTACGGTCGCGAAGGCGCGGCGAGACGGCGTCGGTGTTCCTGCCGACGATCCCCGCGCTGCTCGGCTTCGCGCACGAGATGGAGGTCGAGCGCGACCACGTCCTCGACAAGCCGAAGCCCGACGGCGAGGAGGACCCGTACGCCGAGAGCGAGAAGGAACTCGCGGAGGCCGAGAAGCAGCAGGATGAGGAGACCGGCGACCAGGACGAACTGCCCTTCGAGGCGCTGGAGTCGGACGCGGTCTTCGACCGGGTCGTCTACGAGGGCGCCGAGTTCGGCATGCAGGCCCACCCGGGCAGCGAGGAGGAGCAGGACTACCTCGGCATCCCCGGGCTGCTGGAGCCGGACCAGGTGCAGATGCTGCTGCAGAAGCGGCAGGCGCGGCAGATCGCGCACAGCAGGAAGAAGCCGGCGGAGGACGCGGACCTGCTGGAACTGCCCGCCGACCGGCGCCCTGTGGTCACCCACCGGGAGCTGATGGAGCTGCGCAAGGAGCTGAACTCCCTGGTCGGCGCGTACGTCCACCAGAGCGGCAAGCCGCACGGGGTGATCCACACGGAACTGCGCCGCGTCTGCGGCGGCCCGCCGAGCGCGGAGGCGACGCCGGGGCAGATCCGGCAGCGGATAGCCAAGGTGCGGGAGTGGGCGACCCGGATGAAGTGAGCAGGGGGCGGACGGCGGCGCCCGGGGTTCGCGCGCGTACCGTACGGACCCGCTAGGCGTCCGGCACGGGCGGGGCGTGGAGCCGGGACAGCGCAGCCCCGGTGCGGTACAGCTCCACGAGCAGCGGGCGCAGTTCCTCCCCGGCGGGGGTGAGGGTGTAGCGCGTACGGACCGGAAAGCCCGTCAGCCGCTCCTGCGTGAGCAGCCCGCGGTCGCGCAGCGCGGACAGCCGCTCGGCGAGCACCTTGGGGCTGATCTCGGGCAGCCCTTCGCGCAGCGCGCCGAACGACCGCGGGCCGTGCATCAGTTCCCGCAGCACCAGCGTCGTCCACCGCCCGGCGACTGCGGCCAGCGCGACCTCCACCGGGCAGCCAGGATCGGGCCGGGCGGTGCGCCCGGCGACGGTCGGGACCAGCTCCTCGTCCCACGCCTCGCGCTCTTCTTCTCCGCCGCGTTCTCCGCCGCGCGGGTGGGTTTCCGTTTGGTGAGCCACGCGGCGCTCGGCTTGGCTGGCTCCATGACCGGCAACCCGCACCCCAGTCACCCGCACTCCAGCCACCCGCACCTCCTTCGTCCGCACGAGGCCGGGCAGCTCCCGCACGCCTTCGCCGCCGCGTTCAACTCCGGCAGCCCCGACACCCTCTCCACGGTCTACGCCGACGACGCCGTCTTCATTCCCCGCCCCGGCACGTGCCTGTCGGGCGAACGGCTCGTCGCCGCCAACACCGAGTTCCAGTCGCTGGGCGTGCCCATCCGCGTCCAGCCGCGGCACCTGTACGTCAACGGCACCGGAGACACCGCCCTGCTCATCGTCGACTGGGTCATCGACGGCCCGGGGCCGGACGGCGCGCACGTCCACGTCGAGGGCACCGCCACCGACGTCGCGCGCCGGGGCACGGACGGGGTCTGGCGCTACGTGATCGACAACCCCTTCGGCACGGCGGCGGACGCGGCCTGACACCCGGCTGTCGGTCACTCCGGCGGTCTGTCACACCGGCGGTCTACGCTGACCCGGATGCCTCCACCGGACAGCAAGTACGACGTCAAACGCGCGCTCAGGCAGTTGTACGCGCCGACGAACACCGACTGGGCGCTCGTCGACGTACCGGCGCAGCGCTTCCTCGCCGTGGACGGCCGGGGCGATCCCAACACCAGCGCCGACTACACCCACGCGGTCGAGGCGCTGTACGCGGTCGCGTACACGGTCAAGTTCGGCAGCAAGCGCACCCTGGGCCGCGACTTCGTCGTCGGTCCGCTCGAAGGGCTGTGGTGGTCGGACCGCCCAGAGGTGTTCGTCACGCGGGAGAAGGCCGCCTGGCAGTGGCGCATGCTCATCAGCCTGCCCGACTGGATCACCGACGAGTCGGTGGCGGAGGCCATCCGGGCCGTGCTGGAGAAGAAGGGCCGCGCCGCCCTCCCCGCGCTGGAGCGCCTGCGTACCGAGACCCTGCACGAGGGCACCAGCGCCCAGCTCCTGCACGTCGGCCCGTACGACGACGAAGGGCCGGCGCTGGCCAGGCTCCACGACGAGTACCTGGCCGCGAACGGCCTCCGGATGACCGGGCACCACCACGAGGTCTACCTCAGCGACCCCCGCCGCGCCCGGCCGGAGAGGCTGAAGACGGTGCTCAGACAGCCGGTGGCGCGGAAGAGCGTCGCCTAGTCGTCGCGCAGCAGGATGGTGGCCCGGCCCGTGACCGGGTCGCGCTCCAGGAGGACGTACCGGCCGAGGACCGCGAGGGCGACGACGCAGGCGCCCATCTCCAGGCCCTCCTCCACGATGGTGCCGAGCATGAGCGTGAGGCTGTGGTCGTTCTTGTGCGCCCAGCCGTTGAACGCCTCGACGATCAGCGCACCCCCCAGGTACACCCCCAGCGCACCCAGCAGCCCCCACCGCAGATCCCGCGGCAGCCGCCGCGCCCACAGCACGGCGACCACGACACCCGCCCCGGCGAGGAGCGCCCCCGGCAGCACCCAGGCGTGCGACGGCAGCGCGACCCCGGCGGTCTCCTTCCACGACTTGCCGACCTCGCCGAGGCGTTCGTGGAACGAGACGGTCTCGTCGAGGCTGAGCGTCGCGGTGGCCGCGGCGAACCCGAGCCACGACAGCCGCGAGGGGCGGCTGCCGCGCGCGGTGAGCAGCGCGGCCACGAGGGCGACGCCGGCGACGGCGAGGAGGAGGGTGCTGTTCCACCAGGTGGCGAGGTTGGCTTCGAGGTCGACGTTGAGCGTCCGGCGGACGCTGGGAATGTCCACGTAGGCGTTGATGCCGCGCGATATCAGGTCGGCGGCGAGCACGGCGACGGTGATGCCCCCGGCACCCCACAGCATCCACCGCGCGCCGCCGGGCGCGGGCTGCGCACTGGACGCGGGCTCGCGCTTGGGCTCGGGTACGGGCCTGGGCGCAGGCACGGCGGCTGCGGCGGCGGCTTCGGAGCCCCCGCCGCCCGGTTCAGCGCCAGCCTCGGTCGTGGACGCGGATCGGGCGGCTTCGCCCCCGGTGCCGTCCGCGTCCGGCTGGTGGGTCTCAAGATTGGTCATAGTCGCGGAGATTAACGGCACGCACCGGGAGTGAACTGCCCGGGGTGCCCTTGTATGAAACGGTTCTCACGTCTCCTTCATCCATGAGTGGAACTCACCCCCGGCGGCGGAAAATCAGCCGACGAACGCCAAAGCCCACTTCATCAGCACGTCACGGCCCCGCCGCCCCCCGCGGGGGCACCGCCGTCGAGCGGAGGGGGGCGGCAGTGTGGCTCAGCCGCTGTGGCTCAGCCGTGCTTGGTGTCCCTGCTGCCGGCGCGCTGCCGCAGGACGGCGCGTGCTTCCTCTGCGTCGCCGTCACCGCCACGGGCGCGCAGGACGTCCGAGAGCCGGACCGCCATCTTGACCAGGGTCCTGCGGTTGTCCTTCTGGCCGGGGTCGCGTTCGCCGGCGATGCGGTACGCCGTCCGCGCGGCGGCCACGGCGTCGTCCAGTTCGCCCAGGTCGTGGAGCACCGAGGCGAGTTCGAAGGAGGCGTGCAGGGCGTTGTCCGTCTCGGCGGTCTCGCCGGTCTCGACGGCCCTGCGCAGCGCCTCGGCGGCACCGCGCTGGTCCTGCGCGTACCTCTGCAGGAAGGCGGCCTTGTCCCGGTACGCCCGGCCGACGGCGACGGGGTCTTCCTCCAGTTCGACCAGCTTGTCGTACAGGAGGGGGACGTCGTGGGGGCGGTGCGAAGACTTGATCAGTTTGCGCAGCTCGTCGGTCGTCGGAGCCCCGTCCCCCAGAGGCCCGACGGGCGGCCCGGCCCGGAAGATCCGGACCCCGCCCCCGTACCCGTGGTGCCCGGTGATCACGCTGGCGGCGAGCATGCTGCCGTCAGGCGACCAGGCCAGGGTGCGGAGATACCGGCCGCCCGTACGGCAACGCATGAGCAGCGCACCGTCAGACACCCGCCGGAGGTCGATCAGCCTGCTTTCGAGATCGCGCGCAGGACTGGGACCGCAGGCCGCGAGGTACTCCCCGTCCGGCCGGACAACCGCTGGCCCGTCGACCTCCTTGAGGTGGTCCAGGACCTGCCCGGTCTCCGGATCCAGGACGTGGACGTCGCTCCCCTGGCGGACGAACATCCGGGTTTCGTCACCGGTGAACGAGACGTCCTTGCCGAACCCCTGCCCCGGCAGCGGCAGCCGCCGCGACGCACCGGACGCGGTCAGCACCTCGACCCGGCCGTCGCCGGCGTCGGCCCGGTAGCGGCCGGTGCGCGAGCGGGCTTCCCGCGGCTGCGGGGGGACGTCCACCTCCGTGCCGGTGTCGACGTCGTAGGCGCGGGTCGGAGCTTCGTCGTCCGACTCCCCGCCGCCTTCGATGATCCGCCCGGTGATCTGGTGGGTGCCGGGAACCCACTGGATGTCCTGGCCCCACATGGGGCGCTCGTCGAGGCGGGCCTGCTCGCTCCAGTCGTCGGTGCGGAGCACCACCAGCTCGCAGTTCTGGCTGGTCATCGCGAGGTACGCGCCGTCGTCGGAGAACGCCAGGTCGCTGGGCGTGCCGGCGTCGGTCTCGCCGCCCTCGAACACGTCGAGCGTCACCGCGGGTGCACGCAGGTCGAGCACCGTGGGTGCGTCGTCCAGCGGGAGCTGGTCGGAATCCAGCGGGTAGAAGGTGGTGCCCCAGCTGTCACCCGGGCTCAGCGGCTCCAGGCAGCGGCGGTCCCTGACTTCCACGTCGTAGTCGGCCTGGACGAGAAGGTCCTCGTCGAGCCAGGTGCCGTCGTTTCGGTAGTAGTAGAAGTCGTGGAGAGACTCCCAGTTCTTCTTGGCCACGGGGCGGTTGCGAACGGCGACCTGCTGGATCCGCCGGACGTACCGGTGACTGTGGGCGGCCACCCAATCGGGATCGCAGATCTCGTCGGTGGTGACCATCTGGAGCGGGAGAAACGAAGCCAACTGCCAGTCCCGGGCGGCCTCCCACAGCGTGCAGGTGAAGAAACCCGGATCGTGCGGGAGCTGGGCGTGGCTCCGGTCACCGGTGTCGTAGTACACGACGAAGACGCGGAACCGTGCACGTAAAGCCTCGGGGTCGACGTCGAGGACGCGGATGCCGTACAGGTCGGTGGACAAGTGGCCCTCCGGGGCAGGGGATTTCGGAGGGCCACATGGTGACAGACGCCCCCACCCTCCCTCCGTACCCCCGTCCCCGGGCCCCTGGCTCCTACCCTTCGGACCCGCGCCCCGGGCCCCCTGACCCCTGCTCCCCTGACCCCGGCCCGGGCCCCCTACCCCTGCTCCCCGGACCGCGCCCCGGGCCCCCCTACTTCCTGCTCCCCCGGACCGCGCCCCGGGCCCCCTACCCCTGCTCCCCTGACCTCGGCCCGGGCCCCTTGGGCCCCTGGCTCCTGGGTCCCTGATCCCCGGGCCCCTGGCCCGGGTCCCGCGCTTTTCTGCCCCGGGCCCCGCGCCCAGGCCCCGGCACCCCGCCGCACCGGGTGCCCCGGCCCCCGGTGCCCCGCGCCCGGGCGTCCTCCGCTCCTGCGCCCGGACCCCGGCGTCCTCCGCTCCTGCGCCCGGACCCCGGCGTCCTCCGCCCCCCCCGGCACCCCGCTCCCCGCGTCCTCTGCCCCTGTGCCCGGCCCCGCGCCCTCCGCTGCGCGCTCACTCCCGCCGCGCCGCGCTCCCCCGCACACCCGCCCAAGGGTAGGCCGCCCCTGTGACAGCACGAGGTTCGCCATCGGGCCGGCTTCGTCACGGAATGCGCGCTACCGATACGAACTCGTAGTAACCGAACCGCCAAACCCGGCCAAATCCCCCTCTGGAGCCGAGTTTTGCCTCGCTACGTGCACACGCGCCCTGCGCCCTGGAATTCGCGGCCAGAGGTGGCCTGTGTGTACGCGGCCGAGACGAACTCGCGGTAACCCGCTGCTAAACTGCCCCAAAAACGTCCTACTCGGGTGCGGTAGCTGGGTGTCCTGCTTCCTCATCGGCCTCGCCGGGTTATTTCAGCGGTCACAGTAAATCGACTCCGGGCCTTTGGGGTGCTCGGTGCAGTCCGTGATCGGTCGACCGTCTCGGGCGCCTTCAGGACCCTAGGCGAATACCTGCTCCGGGGATTCAGGAATCCCGGGAATGCTAAACGGCTTGCCATTGTTTTGCGAAGGTTTTCTTTCCAAACCCTTCGGAATCCGTGTAACTTGCCTCCAGAGACCACTCGCAGTCCATTGCTCCTGAGGAAACCCCGAGCGAAAGCTCGCCGGGACTTGCTGGGCCGCCGAGGTTGATCGGGGCTACGGCTCGGCGTTGTCCTCGGTGATCTAATTTGGCACGGCGCCGCGCAGCTCTCCAAATGCTACACAACTTGGAAAAGTGATGTTGAGTTCTGGGTCGGCCGGCGAAGCAGTCGGATCAGCTCTCGTGCGGCTCTCCCGGAGTCGGACACGCCGCCTCCGGCGCGCACCACACACCACAGAATTACCGAGGCCAACTCCACTGTCAGGCAAACGGCGCGACATCACCTGCGCGAGCTACTTCTCCCACCCACCGCAGCCGGGACGGGCGCGGCTGAGCGGAGAAAATCGGTAGAAACTCGCGGTAACACCCCGTACGAACAAGGGCAAATCAACCACGCGACTCGAAGTTTGCCCATCGACACGCAACGGAACGCGTCCCGCCCGACGCCATACCCCCGAAACCCGGCCCAGGCGGCGCACTCCGCCCGCCCGGCGACCTCCGGACCCGCGGTCCGCGTGCAGGCGGTCCGGCGACCGCTATGTCGACGTCTACTCCTCCAGCACCGGCCACGACGTCTGCCAGCCCGCCGGCACCAAGTGGGTCGAAGGAATCTGCGGCGACGCCGCGGACTACTGGCCCGCCGCGCTCCCCGGCACCCCGGCCGACTGCGCCGCCCTCTGCAAGCGCGCCACCATGGTCCACCCCAACGCCGCGGGACACGCCCACACCGCGGCCCTCGTCGAACGAGCCATCCGCTTCGCCCTCCTCGAAAGCTGGCAGCGCTGACGACCAGTCTCGGGTACGCGCCGGGCGTGCCCGGGGGCCGGGGCCAGGGGCCGCCATCTCGGTGAATCTCGGGCGGACCACGGAGGACCGTCGCCCGTAGAAAGCCCACGATCATGCAATATGCGGTCATTCGGCCCTTCGGACGTCGGGCCTCGCGAGTTGTGGAGCTGAGATGAGGCGTATCCGCCTGGCCGTCGCGGGCGCGGCCACGATTGTGATGATCACCGCCGCGAGTGGGTGTTCCGACAGCGACAGCGATTCCTCTGCCTCGACGGCGGCGACCGCGTCGGCCGAGGCATCGGCGAAGGCATCGAAGAAGGCGTCGAGCGTCGCGCAGTCGAGTGACAAGGCCACGGTGAAGACCAAGTCGGCCGGCGATCTCGGCACCATCCTGGTCGACGAAAAGGACCGCACCCTGTACCTCTTCGAGAAGGACGAGTCGACCACCTCGACCTGCGACGGGGAGTGCGCCAAAGCCTGGCCCCCGCTGCTGACCTCCGGGACGCCCAAGACCGACGGCGACGCGCAGTCCAGGCTCATCGACACGTCGAAGCGCTCCGACGGCAAGACGCAGGTCACGTACAACGGGCACCCGCTCTACCGCTACGAGGAAGACCTCAAGCCCGGCGACACCAACGGCCAGGGCCTCGACCAGTTCGGCGCCAAGTGGTTCGTACTCGACGCCGACGGCGACGAGGTGGAGGACGGCGGGTCGGACGAGTCGGGTGCGCCGGGCTACTAGTCACCGCCCGCCGCACGGGCGATCGACGTGACCTCGAAGACCGGCCCCCGGTCCCACCGCCGCCCCTCCCCGGCACGCGGCGTCTTCTTCGCCCTCGGCGCCGCGCTGCCGGTGGCCACGGCGGTGGTGATCTGGGTGGTCGCCGACCACCACACCCCCCAGTACACGACGGACCTCTTCGGCGAAGAAGGCGAAGCCGCCGTCACCCTCAAAGCCCGCCTGGGCACAGCACTCTTCGGCCTCGCCGTCATCCAGCTTCCGCTCGCCTTGTGGATGTACGGGCGCCGCCACGGCCGCACCGCCGCGCCCCGCCGCGTGCGCCTCACGCACCGCGCGGTGGGATGGGTGGCCTTCCTGCTCTCGGTGCCCATCGCCATCCACTGCATCCGCACCTACGGCGTGGAAACCACCGACACCCGCGTGTACCTGCACTCGATCACCGGCTGCGCGCTGTACGGGGCCTTTGTAGCCAAAGTCCTCGTCGTACGCAGCCGCCACCTGCCGGGCTGGCTGCTCCCCGCGGCGGGCGGCGCGCTGTTCGCGGCCATCGGGCTGCTGTGGTACTCGGGGGCACTGTGGGCCCTCAACGACTACAGCGTTCCCGGCCTGTAGCGACCGGTGTCAGAGTGGCGGCAGTCGTAGCTCTGAGGTGCCGCGTGGACCAGTTCACCGAGCGGCTGGTCGCCGACGAGTGCCCCACGGTCCGCCGCCAGAAGCATGGTTGAAGGAGCGAGTGCCCACTCCGTACGGTGGGCGGTATGGCCGAAGTCTCTCCCGCTCCCTCCAGGCGCCGTGCGGCGCCCATGGAACCCGACCAGCGCCGCGCGTTAATCGTGGCCGCGGCCCTTCCTCTCGTCATCGAGTACGGCGCCTCCGTGTCCATGGCGAAGATCGCGCGCGCCGCAGGCATCGGAGAGGACACGATCTTCCGGGCCTTCGCCGATAAACAGGCCCTGCTCGCGGCCTGCTTGACCGAGGCGGTCCGGCCCGACGGCACCGCCGTCCACCTCGAAGCGATCTCACTGGACCAGCCACTGGCGGCCCGGCTCACCGAGGCGGCCGAGGTGCTGCGCGGCTTCACGACGCGCATGATCGCCGTTTCCCACGCCCTCGCCTCGGCCCGGGGACCGGAACGCCCTGTACCTGCCATTCCCGGCGAGGACGGCCCGTCCCCGGATCAAAAAGCCGAAGACGGCCCGTCCCCGGATCAGATTGCCGCCCTCGATGCGCCCGGCGCGGCCCTGGCCGCCCTGTTCGGCCCCGAACAGGACTCCCTGCGGCTGTCCCCGAAACAGCTCGCGGACGCCTTCCAGATCATGCTCACGGTTGTCGGCCGCCCCGGCGCCCCGGATCCGCTGACCACCGAAGAACTGGTGGACCTTTTCCTCAACGGCGCGCTCGCGATCCCGGGAAGCCCCGGTGACCACAACTGAGACGAGCCGGGCAGCCCGCGGTGTCCGGTGTGGGGCGGCCGTTGGCCGTCAGAGCGTACGGGCGTACGCGACGAAGTCGGCCCAGGCGGCGGGGGTGAAGCCGAGTATGGGGCCCTCGGGGTCCTTCGAGTCGCGGACGTGGATGGTGTGGGGGGTGGGGGCTACTTCGATGCAGTCGCCGCCGTCCGGGCTGCTGTAGCTCGACTTGTACCAGGACAATCCCAGATCGGTGGTGCTCATAGCTCTCCTGCCACTTGCTCGATCAGGCGGATCGACTCCTCAGTGCTGAGGGCGAGCGCGCGCATTGAACCGTAACGGAGCCAGAACCTGCTGGTCTGCTCCCGGCCGGTCCGGGACATCACGCAGCCCTGCGACTCAACGTAGACGAACTGCTGTCCGTCGGCCGTCTCCAGCAGAACCAAGTGCCCGCTCATGCCAGCATGCACCGCGCGTGCCGCGGGCATGATCTGGATCTCGACGTTCCGCCGCTCTGCGCACTCCAGTAGGTGGCGGAGCTGCGCTCGCATCACCTCGCGGCCCCCCACCATGCGATGCAGTGTCGCCTCCTCGATGATGAAGGTGAACGTCACCAGGGGTTTCGTGCGGGTGAGCAGCGCCTGCCGTGCGAGGCGCGCCGTCAACCACTCGTCGATCGTCTCGTCATCAACGGGCGGATAGGTGCTGCTGAGTACGGTTCTCGCGTACTCCTCCGTCTGAAGCAACCCCGGGATCGTGAGCGGGTCGTACGAGAGCCGGACCACCGCTTCCTTCTCCAAGGCCGCCAGGTCGCGGAAGAACGGCGGCAACTGTGCAAGATCCACCTCCTCCTGCAACTCCCACAACACACCCCCCGCCCCCACGGCCTCCTCCGCCCTCCCGGCTCGTACAAAACAACCCCCCTCTCGTACGTCACGCGCCTGTCGATCGGCCGCCCTACACCCCCTTCTCCGCCCTCGCCAACGTGGCCCCATGCACGCACCAACCGCCGACCCCGCCCGCCCCGCCCTCTCCGCGCTCCTCAGCCCCACCCCCCGCGGCGCCCGCCGCGCCCGCCTCCTCGCCCTGCACCAGCTCGGCGAGTGGGACATCCCCGCCGACACCCCTACCGCCGAGGCCGTCGCCGTCGTCACCGCCGAGCTGGCCGCCAACGCGGCCGTGCACGGGCGGCTGCGAGGGCGGTACTTCAGGCTGCGGTTGCACCTGGGGGAGCAGGTGGTACGGATCGAGGTCTCCGACGCCCGCCCCGAACGCTCCGTGCCCACCGCAACCGCCATGCCCGCAGCGGCCGGTGACGCGGACAGCGGGCGCGGGCTGGTTCTCGTGGCGGCGTTCGCGGAGCGCTGGGGGTGCTGTCAGCCCCACGTCGCCGTCAAGACCGTCTGGGCCGAGGTCCGCCGCCACGGGACCGGCTGAGGGCGCCCGGGGCGGAAGTCAGCGGAACACGCGGGGTTCCCAGTCCGGTACGCCCAGGCGGCGGGCGATCTCCCTGACGGGCCGTATCCGCTCCGCGTTGAATTCTCCGTCGCCCCAGATGAAGAACTGGTTGGCGAAGGCGTCGGCAAGGCCGCGGAACGCCTCGGTTGCGGCGTCGCCGGTGGCCGGGGGGCCGGCCGGATCCGGGTGAACCGGGATCGTGCTCAGCGGGTTTCCGTTGCGGAGAGCGGTCTGGATGTCACGCAGGTCGCGGGCCACGGCCACCGACCACCCGGACCAGGAGGCACTCAGCCACGCGAGCATCCACTGCCGCCCCTCCGGGTCCTCGCCCTCGGACACCTTGCGCACCACGGCGTTGTCGGCATCCACGATTCCGGGTCGGAAGAACGACCAGTAGTCGTACCCGACCACGAGGGTGCGCCGAGGCTCGTCGACGGCGGCCCATCCCTCGATGAAGACCTCGTCGAGGAGGCCGTCCGGGCCGGTCCAGCCGTCGTGGAGTACGTGCTCAGGGCCGCTCCCGATGATATCCGGCACCGATTCCGAGCCGTACTTCGTGGACCGGTACTCCGTGTTGCCGTCGGCCTTGGTCCATATCACCTGCACACTTCCACCACTCATGGCCGGGGATTCTTCCACGCGCGTCCTGCGGACGGGTATTCCAGGGCTACGTCAGATTCCGTCAAGGTTTCGTCCCTGTTGCGCCCCTTAGGATCCCACTGTCCCTGCCCGAAGCGTGAGACCTCGGGCATAACACTTCACACGCGTGGGAGCGTTCATGAAGAAATGGCGCAAGGTGTTGGTCACGGCTGCCGCAGCGGGGGCGGCCCTGTCGGTGACCAGCCCGGCTGATGCGGCAGGACCGAGTAAGCCGGTGAAGCTCAAGGTACTGGCCGCCTACACCGACGACTCACTGGATGGGGCCACCCTTTGGACCTGGGCCAAGGGGGATTACTTGGCGGAGGGCGTCAACCCCTATAAGTTCGACTGGTCCACCGACTACTGCTCCAAGGCTCCCGACAAGCCGGGGGGGTTCAATTTCAAGGAGCCCTGTCATCGCCATGACTTCGGGTACCGAAACTACAAGAAGCTGAACGAGTTCACGGACAAGCGGAAGCTGCGCATCGACAAGGGATTCCTCCGGGATATGCGCCGCATATGCCAGCGCCAGCCGGGCTTCTACGACTTCCAGCGGGACGCGTGCCGCGAGACGGCCCAGACCTACTACGAGGCGGTGCGGGCCTTCGGGTGACTGTACCGCCCAGAGGCCGGCGTCGCCCCTGAGCGGCGTGGTTCCCGGCCGGTGGTTTCGGCTGTCGGCCAGGGAGGTTGCAGATTCCGGGTCGTGCGGCCGGTCGGGGTGTGATGGTTGGGGAGCCGGCCCTGAGCAGAGCAGGCGCGGGCTTCGTGATCACGGTGGCGTCCGAGCCAGATGTCACAAGGCGGCCCGTGCCTGCTGCTGCGCCCTCTCCCGTCCCTATCGTGCTGGTGGGACCGGGGCCGCTGGACTCGGTGGCGGCGCGTGGCCGCCTGCGCCGCGGCGCAGAAGTAGGACCGTGATACCCACCCGCGGCCATGGCGCAGGCCGATCCCGGTTCTCCGGCCGGGTGAGTGGGTCAGAACAGCTTGCCCGGGTTCATGATGCCCAGCGGGTCGAAGACCGCCTTGATCTCCCGCTGCAACTCCAGCCCCACCGGCCCCAGCTCCTTCGCCAGCCACTCCTTCTTCAGCAGCCCCACCCCGTGCTCCCCCGTGATCGTGCCGCCCAGCTCAAGGCCCAGCGCCATGATGGCGTCGAACGACTTACGCGCGCGTGCCGACTCGGACTCGTCGTGCGGATCGAAGCAGACGTTGGGGTGGGTGTTGCCGTCGCCCGCGTGGACGCAGGTGCCGATGGTCAGGTCGTACGTCGCGGCGATCTCGGCGACGCCGTCGAGGAAGGCGCCGAGGCGGCTGCGGGGGACGCAGACGTCGTCGATCATCGTGGTGCCGGTCATCGCCTCCAGCGCCGGGAGGGCCGCGCGGCGGGCGGCGAGGAGGAGTTCCGACTCCGCGGCGTCGGCGGCCGGGACGACCTCCGTGGCGCCCGCCGCCGTGCACAGGGCGCCCAGGGCCGCGAGGTCAACTGCCGGGTCGGGGGTGTCGAAGGCGGCGAGGAGGAGGGCTTCCGTGGTCTCCGGGAGGCCCATCTTCGTCAGGGCGTTGACCGCGCGTACCGTCGTACGGTCCATCAGCTCCAGCAGCGACGGTACGTGCCCGCCCGCCATGATCCGGCAGATCGCGTCGCACGCCGCCGTCGCCGACGGGAACTCCGCCGCCAGCGCCAACTGCGGCCCCGGCGCCGGTTTGAGCGCCAGCGTGGCGCCGACGACCGCGCCGAGGCTGCCCTCCGAGCCGACGAACAGCCGGGTCAGGTCGTAGCCCGCGACTCCCTTGGCGGTTCGGCGGCCGGTGGCCAGCAGGCGGCCGTCCGGGAGGACGACGTCGAGGCCGAGGACGTACTCGGCGGTGACGCCGTACTTCACGCAGCACAGCCCGCCCGAGCCCGTACCGATGTTCCCGCCGATCGTGCACGTCTCCCAGCTCGACGGGTCCGGCGGGTAGAACAGCCCCTCGGCGGCCACGGCGCGGGAGAGCGCGGCGTTGACGACGCCGGGTTCGACGACGGCGATCCGGTTGACCGGGTCGATCTCCACGATGCGGTCCATCTTCACGAACGACAGCACGATCGCCCCGTCGCCCGCGTTCGCCCCTCCCGACAGGCCCGTGCGGGCGCCCTGCGGGACGACGGGGACGCGCCGTTCCGTCGCCGTACGCATCACGTGCTGCACCTGCTCGACCGTCTGCGGCAGCACCACCGCCGCGGGCGTGCCGGAGGGGCAGAAGCCGGCCATGTCGCCCGCGTACGACGCGGTGACGTCCGGGTCCGTCAGGACCGCCGCCGCGGGCAGGCCCGTGCGGAGGGCGGTCAGCAGTGCCTCGTTCGCGGCCGGGTCCCTGGTTGCGTCGCTGGCTGCCTGAGCGCTCATGCTTTCAGCCTGCAACGACTCCGCCCCCGGCGAAACCCCTCACGTCACCCGGGGGAGCTGGCTGTCCAGCCAGTCCGTCAGCGTCTCCATGTACGAGGCCGTGATGTGCGCCCCGTTCCGGTACACGATCACGTTCCCGATCACCGCCGGGCAGGTGCCGTCCTTGCACATCACCGGCTTGGGGTCGATGAGCGCCACCTCGTCGAACTTCGCGTTCGCCCGCGTGCTGACCTGCTCGTACCCGTACCCGTCCGCCTCCGAGAACGCGCAGTCCTGCAGATCCCCGACCGCGCCGGAGACGCAGGAGGGGATGTCCTCGGGCGGGTACGGGTTGTCGGCGAGGGTGAGGACGGTGGCGCCGGTGCCGAGGAGGTCGTCTATGGTCTCCTCGTACCCCCTCTGGTGCGCCTTCGCGCTCTCCTTGCCGCCCAGCCGCTCGCCGTCCTCGACGACGGTCTTGACGTCCTGCGTGCCGGTGATGACGAGGTCCGGGCTCTCCTCCTCGATCCGCTGCAGGGCGTTGCCGCGCCACTCGTCGCACTCGGTGTACGTGCGCTGGAGCTGGCTGGTCAACGACCCCGGGGCTGAAGCCCGGGGCTTGCGGCTGGAGCACCGGGGGTGTCCGCCGCAATGGGCTGGTTGACGGCAACCCAGATGCGTTCGGCGCGGGCCGCGATGTTGCGTGCCGCGTTGTGGTCTGCGCGCGCAACGACACCGCATGACCGGCAGGCGAAAAGTTCCTGTGTGGGCCGGTTGGCCTTCTCCGTGTGCCCGCACCAGGAGCACTGCTGGCTGGTGTATGCGGGATTGACCCGGATGCATGGGACTCCCGCTCGCTCGGCCTTGTATCGCACGAAGGCGGCGAGCTGGGCAAAGGCCCAGGAGTGCAGCGCGACCCGTTGGGGCTTTCCGAGCCGTACCCGTTCGCGAATGCCGGTCAGATCTTCCAGACCGATTCCGCGCCCGGTGCGTTCAGCCTCGGTCACGATGCGCTTGGAGATGACATGGTTGACGTGCCTGGCGTGCCGCGCCTCCTGGCGGGCACGCTTCTTGAGCTTCCGCTTGGCGGACTTTGTCCCGCGCGCCTGCAACTCGGCGCGGATACGCACCTGGCGTCGCCGGTAGGCGTTCAGCTTCTGTCCGGCATGCTGCTCGCCTTCATCACTGGTGGTGGCGATGTTCACGATGCCGAAATCCACGCCGATCCAGCCGTTGGGCCGCGTAGTCCGGTCGGCGGCCGGGATCTCGCAGGTGGCGAACAAGTACCAGGCCCCGTCACGGCGGACGAGGTCGGTTTCACCCTTGCGGTGCACAGCGAGCTTCTTCAGCGCACCCGGCGAGCAGACGAACGGCACGTTCCGGATCCGGCCGCTGGTGGTCCAGACCGAGACGGTCTGCTGGTCGTACTGCCAGGACAAGCACCGGTCGTCAAAAGGCTGGGCGGCATCGGGACGGAAGCGGACCGGGGCGTTCGAGATGCGTCGGTACCGCTCGGAGTCCTTCTTTCCGTAATTCCCGGCCTTCAGGTTCGCCTTCCGGGCGGAGTAGGCATCGGCGACCTTTCGGATCACATGCAGTGCTGGCTGGGCCGACAGGCCGCGGGCTTTCAGCTCCGCGTAGGCAAATGGCTGTAATGCCTTGCGCGTGCGGTCCCGGTCGCCCTCGCGGCCCTGGGCGCGAATGGACAGCCAATTCGCCGCGTCGTTGACCGTGCGCAGGGTTGCCTCAAGTGCCGCGGCCACCGCGGGCGGCGGCGTGAGTTTGACCTGCACGACGACCTTCACCCGAATAACCTAACCGGCACCACTGACAATGCCCAGCGGCGGCATCCACTGCGCCGCCGCCAGGCACACCGCGAGCACCACGACCGCCGCCGCGGGCAGCAGCCGGCGCGCCCTGCGGCCGTAGAAGCGCGCCAGCGACACCCTGCCGTGCCGCTCCGCCTCGCGCAGCAGCAGGCCGGTGATGAGGAACCCGGAGACGACGAAGAAGACGTCCACGCCGACGTAGCCGCCGGGGAGCCGGCCGACGCCCGCGTGGTAGAGCAGGACCAGGCCGAGCGCCACCGCCCGGAGCCCCTCCACGTCGGGGCGGAACGCCGGGCGGCGCCGCTCGTCTCGCTCCTCCTCCTGCTGCTCCTCCGGCTGTTGCCGCTGTTGCTGCCGTGCAGGCTTCTGCTGCTCCCGCTCGATACGCATCACAATTGCGTATCATCCAGGTCGCGGAACGGCCAAGGCGGGGTGGGGAAACGGCAGGGATCAGGCGGGAGCCGGGTGCGGCTCAGAGGTTGCCGCGCTTGTCCTGCTCCCGCTCGATGGCCTCGAACAGGGCCTTGAAGTTGCCCTTGCCGAAGCCCATCGAGCCGTGCCGCTCGATGATTTCGAAGAACACCGTCGGCCGGTCCTGCACCGGCTTGGTGAAGATCTGCAGCAGGTAGCCGTCCTCGTCGCGGTCGGCGAGGATCTTCAACTCCCGCAGCTCGTCGATCGGTACGCGGGTGTCGCCCACCCACTCGCCGAGGGTGTCGTAGTACGAGTCCGGCACGCCGAGGAACGACACGCCGGCCGCGCGCATGGTCCGTACCGTGGCGACGATGTCGTTCGTGGCCAGCGCGATGTGCTGCACGCCGGGGGAGTTGTAGAACTCCAGGTACTCGTCGATCTGCGACTTCTTCTTGCCCGGCGCCGGCTCGTTGATCGGGAACTTGACCTTCAGGGTGCCGTCCGCGACGACCTTCGACATCAGCGCGGAGTACTCGGTGGCGATGTCGTCGCCCACGAACTCCTTCATGTTCGTGAAGCCCATGACCTTGTTGTAGAAGGCCACCCACTCGTCCATCCGGCCGAGTTCGACGTTGCCGACGCAGTGGTCGACGGCCTGGAACGTCCGCCGCGCCGGCGGCGCGACCAGCGGCTCGGCGGCCACGTAGCCCGGCAGGTACGGGCCGTCGTAGCCGGTGCGCTCGACGAGGGTGTGGCGGGTCTGGCCGTAGGTCGCGATGGCGGCGAGCACCACGGTGCCGTACTCGTCCTTCAGCTCGTACGGCTCCTGAAGGCCGGTGGCGCCCTGGGCGACCGCGTGCGCGTAGGCGGCGCGCGCGTCGGGGACGGTCAGGGCGAGGTCGGTCACGCCGTCGCCGTGCTCGGCGACGTGCGCGTCGAGGAACCGGCCGTGTGCGGTGGCGGGCTTGACGACGGAGGTGAAGACGAAACGGGCGGAGCCGTTCTCCAGCACGTAACCGGCCGTCTCGCGGCTGCCGTTCTCCGGTCCGGAGTACGCGACCAGCTTCATGCCGAACGCCGTGGAGTAGTAGTGGGCGGCCTGTTTGGCGTTGCCGACCGCGAACACCACGGCGTCCATCCCCTGCACCGGGAAGGGGTCGTCCTGCCGGGTCTGCGGAGCGGGCTGATCAATGGTCTCGGTCATGCTCAAAAGGGTCTCTCCGCTTGGCAAGCTGTGCAATAGTTGCGAAAATCGCTGAACAGATTGCCCGGTGAAACGCGGTGTTGGCCGGGCTATCTGTGCAAGCTGACCAACGAGGGGGGCGGGAAATGATCGATCAGCTCGACGGCCGGCTGCTGGAGCTGCTCGCGAACGAGCCGCGCATAGGCGTGCTGGAGGCCAGCCGCCGCCTCGGCGTCGCCCGCGGCACCACCCAGGCCCGCCTCGACCGCCTCCGCTCCGGCGGCGTCATCCGCGGCTTCGGCCCCGACGTCGACCCGGCGGCCCTGGGCTACCCGGTCACGGCGTTCGCCACCCTGGAGATCAAGCAGGGCCAGGGCCCGGACGTACGCACCCACCTCACGCGGGTGCCGGAGGTGCTGGAACTGCACACGATCACGGGCCACGGCGACATGCTGTGCCGGCTCGTGGCCCGCTCGAACGCGGACCTGCAGCGGGTGATCGACCTCGTCGTGGGCTTCGACGGCATCGTACGGGCGTCGACGGCGATCGTGATGGAAAACCCGGTACCACTGCGGATCGTCCCACTGGTACGCCAGGCGGCGGGACTGCCCGGCGAGCCGGGCGGCGGGCCTACGGACCGGCCGGGGCGGTGACCTTCGTGACGTACCTGCCGTCCGGTTGTCGACCGATTGGGGGCTATCCCCGCGTCTGCGGGGAGCACACACCCTCGGGCAGGCTCGCCTCGAACACCCAGGGACCATCCCCGCGTCCGCGGGGAGCACGGACGGGAGGCCGACGTGAGGACCCCCCAGGAGGGACCATCCCCGCGTTCGCGGGGAGCACATGGCGTGTGCGCGGGACAGCTCGCACACGGAGGGACCATCCCCGCGTTCGCGGGGAGCACCCTCAGTGACCTGGTCATACTCCTTCCCGGGGTGGGCTTCTGAGCAACTACCGCCGACTCGGACATACACCCCATAGCGGTCGACTAGCCGAACTTGCGCCGCTTCGCTGCCTTGCTCCAGCCCGCGGGGCGACGCGAACCGTTTCCGTTCGCCGAGCGGCCAGAGGCAAGGGGCTGACGCTTTGGGCGAAGCAGAAGCTGCAGACCTTCCACATCGACGGGCTCCCAATGGTGCTCATGAGTGCGAAAGGCGTAACCCTGTTCGTTATTGGCGCTGTGGGCAAGCAAGGCGCGGCCTTTACCGGAGTATGTGCAGACTTCCTGCCACAGTTCGTCGCGTACGCGGGCCGAAGGGCTGCCGACGAAGACGCCCGCGGAGATTTCCAGCAGCCATCGAGTGAGATACCCACGGAGACCGACGGGACAGTTGGTGAGGACGATGACGGTCACCACATGTCTCCGCGGGCCACGTCGTAGTTGACGCCGGATGCGACTTGGCTGTTGCGGTCGGTGCGTAGGCGCACGACATCGGCTAGGCCGGACTCGTCGTAGTCGGTTAGCTGGGGCGCCAGCAACTGCTTGATGTCATCGACGATTCGGTCCATGAGCCGCGCCTCGGAGATCCGGTCGCGCAGTGCTCTGCGCGTACGCGTACCGACCTCCTCCGCCGACTGGGCGGCAACGTCGAAGGCCACAGGAATGCCGATCTCACTCTTGTACAGGTCGGCGATGTCCAGGACGAAGGACAGCTCGTGTCCGGAGTGGACGAAGCCGAGCGACGGCGAGCAGCCGAGGGCCATGGTGACGGCGTGGGCGATGCCGTACATGGCCTGGGCGGCAGCGGTAACAGCCTGATTCACCGGATCGGCCGAGGCGAAGTCGCCGGGTGTGTACCGACGCCCTTCCCAGAGCAGATCGACGCGCGCTGCGTGCTGTCTGTAGCAGTCCTTCATCCGCCGGCCTTCCCGGCCGAGGAGTTCTCGCCGGGACAGCCCTTCCGGGTCCTCGTCCGGGAAACGCATCCGGTACATGGCGCGGGCGACGTCCAGACGGGTGCGGGCATTGGCCCACGCGGTGGCTTGGGCCTCGGCAAGTGCGGAGGAACGGGACAGAGCCCGGCCCGCCGCGTAGTAGCGCACGCTCTGCTCACCGACCCAGACCACCGCGGCACCGCATTCCCCAAGGACGCTCATGGCCTGATGCGTGATGCGAGTCCCCGGGCCGAGCAGCAAGGTTCCGATGCTCGCCGACGGAATATGCCTGATTCCCTCGGCGTCCTCCGCGGTGATGGCGTTGCTGTCCCGGTGAATGGTGCACCGTTCCAGGTAGAGGAACGAGACTCGGTCACCGATACGGTTCAACTGGCGGGCACTGGAGGGGCGTTTCGCTGGACCCTCAGTCATGTTTGCGTCACCGGTGCCAGGGTCATCAGACCGCAGCCGTACGCCTTCGCTCTGCCGATGCCCTGGGTCAGGACGCGGCGGAGGGCGTCCGGGTCGGTGACTTCGAGGCGGCCCTCGTAGGTAACGGCGACGACCTTGACGCGGTTCGTCTTCTTGCCCTTGCTGAAGTCAAGGTTCCGCTGCTCGCGGATGACGGCGTGGAATTCGTCGCCGTACTCGGTGGTGCGCCGCTCAACGGGCTTCTCCAGGATCTGGAAGCCGCCGGACTCCTGCCGTTTGAGCAGCCAGGTGAGCTGGTGCTCGCGGGTGAGATGTGCGGTGCGCTTGGTCGGCGGCTTGGCAGTGCGGTGAGGCTCGCCGGCCTCCTCCGCCCGCACCCTCGCTTCTTCCTCCGCCTTTGCGGTGATGACGGAGTGCACCGGGTTGGCGGTGAGCCGGAACTGCCAGATGGATCCTCTGACCAGCTTGTCGAGGAAGCGCTGATAGTCGTAACTCTGCCAGCCGGGCTTGTCCGGGGCAGCCAGTGCGGGCCAGCCGGCCTGTTCGACGAGGTGAGTGAGGTCGGGGCGATCCGGGCTGGAGACGTATAACTGCACGTTGGCGGTGGCGGTCTGGTCCAGGCGCCACAGGACACGCGGTGTGTGAGGAGCGGGCGCACCGCCGGGGAGAAGGTCTGGGAATGCGCTCAGCACCGCGGCGTGCAGACGCTGGGGCGAGGACAGCAGACGGCGGGAGCCGGGGCGCGCGATGTTGAAGCGGAAGCGGGTCAGGTACATTACACAGGCTCCAGGGCACCGACTGGGTCGTGCGCGGCGGTGTCGTGCGCGACAGCGTAGGGGTTGGGCACGGTCACGGTGTGCTCGGCGACCGCACGGAGGCCGTACCGGCGATGTCGGGGATCGAAGCTGAGCGGCTGGTCGCGGAGGGTGTCCGCACCGGCTTCGGGGATGTCCTGGGTCTCGATAAGCATCGTCAGCCGTGCCTCGGATTCGTTGCGGTGGCTGAGCTGGAACCACTTCGAGGCTTGCCAGGGAGCGGAGCCCAGGACCTCTTCAAGAGAGGTGTCCTCCTCCAGCCCTTCGTTCAGGTCGACACGCTCCGACGGTGGGCAGGAGCGTCGTCCCAGGTACGGGAGGAAGGCCGGGGACCGCAGTGCCGTCTGAAGCTCGGCCAGCAGCCCGTGCGGGCCTTCCACCGCGGCGAGGAACGCCGCGTCGGCGATGTAGAAACGCTCGGAGACCGGCTGCGCCTCGCCGGTGACCTGGTGGTGCGCGGTCTGGAAGTCCCGGATGCGCACGCCTGGCTGATCGACCCGGACACCGAACCGCAGCGCCCCAAGCCGGGCAAGCCCTGCCCGATCATCGCGGGCCAGGCCCAGTGCAGAGCCCAGCAGGCCGAGGACCCCGCTCTTGGTGGGGGCGTTTTCCGTGGTGCGTCGGGCGAAGCGGGCCGAGGACCCCCAGGCTTGCAGGGGCCCGGTCAGCTTCAGCAGGAGCACACTGCTCATGCGCCCTGCCCCACTTTCTGTGCCACGGCCTGGGAGACGACGTCCGTGAGTTCGCCTAGCTTCTGGACCTCGGTGCCGAGGGATGCCAGCTTTTGCGTGCTGTGACCGACGCGGAGTACCCAGGTTTGCGTGGAGTCGTCGCCGTACGCGCGCTCAATCTCCGGAACGAACTCCACGAGTCGCTCGGCGGCTCCCCTCAGGTATCCGCTGCTGGTGTCGGCAACCACGGGACGCTCGAAGGCACTGACGAAGCTGATGGGTCGGGTGGTGCGGAGAGCGACGACGACGGCGTCAGGGAGGGTGTGATTGCCGAAAGCGTTGATCTTGCCGGTCGGCAGCGAAGCAACGAAGCCTTCGA
This sequence comes from Streptomyces sp. CNP082, assembly GCF_059570535.1. Classification (NCBI taxonomy): domain Bacteria; kingdom Bacillati; phylum Actinomycetota; class Actinomycetes; order Kitasatosporales; family Streptomycetaceae; genus Streptomyces; species Streptomyces sp. CNP082. The sequence continues at coordinate 222,341 of NZ_JCANSZ010000002.1, read as the reverse complement.
CGAAGGCCGCGACTGCCTTCCTTGTCGGCTCGGCAACCGCCTGCCCCTCGTCCAGGCCGACGCCGAGAGTCTTGCTCAGCTGCTGCACGTTGACGGCCGCGTAGCGGTACAGCGTGGCGGAGTTGAAGTCGATACTGCCGATCATTCCGGCGCCGGACTCATCCGCCCCGCTCTCGTCGTCAACGGCCGTGTAATAGTCGGACTCGGTGGCCGCTTCGTGTACGGACAGCGCATGGGCAACCTGGCAGGCCGCGTCCACGTTCACGTCGGCGGCGTCGGCGACCATCCGGCCGAAGAGTGCAATGTCGATGGAGTGTCGACTGTCCGCGAGCTGCTTGGCCTTCTTCTTGCCGGCCGGGTCCTTGAGGAAGCCCTTGATGTCGTCCACCGATTCGACGGCCAGTCCGGCGAGGGCGTCGAGCTGCTGCGCACTGAGGAACATCAGGTAGGAGGATTCCGGCGCCGGCGCTTCCTCCCCGGCCTTCTTCGCCTTGTCCGCCTTCCGCTTCGGTGTCTCGATCTTCGAGCCGGTGCCGGTGTACAGCACCTCCGCAGCGAGCTCCAAGGCCTGCTTCGTGTCGATGGACGGGGCCCGAGCCGTGATCCGCCTTGCCAGGACTTCAGCAACCTTCTTTGTTCGTACGCCCAGTTCGGAGGGGTCCAGGAGGCCGTCAAAGTACTTCCGCGTGGCGCGCTTCCACGCCTGGCTGGATACCCGGGCGCGAGTCACGCCACCGTAGATCGCGGTCTTCGGGGCGCCCGTGTCGTCGCGGTTGATGTTGCTCGGCGGGATGTTCTGCAGGGCGTGGATGTCCAGATAGAGACGAGTGGTCACGAGGCGTTTCCTCACTTCTCGGCGGGCGGGTCTGCGGAGTCGGCGGTTTCAGCGACCCGCCGGTGCTGGTGGTAGGAGCGACCCCATTGCTGGCGGACCCTGTCCCGCTGTCCTGGGAGCTGCCACTGGCAGAGCTGTTCGCCCAGCAGGGCGTAGTCAAGCGGGATGCCCTCGCGGCGCAGCAGCGTGGCGATCTCGCGGAGACGCACGGTGAGCTGCGCGAACGTCGTCGCGGAACCGAGTCGTCTGAAGCGGTCGAGAGTCGCTGTGTCTGCCTCGTTCGGCATCAGCCGGCGGACACCTTGGCCGAGTCCGTTGCCTCCGGGGACGTGCATGCCCTGGCTACGGGACTGCTGATGCACGGCGTAGAGAGCGAGAGCGGCAAAGACCGCGTTCTGCGCCTGCGACATGGCCTTCTCACCGTGGATGCCGTCCAGGTCGTAGAGGGCATCGATGTCGACCGCGCCCCACAGTTCCGGAGTGGCCAGCGGGTCTCGACCAGCGCCGCGCCGGAGCCGGGCCAGAGTCGCGGTCTCGGCCGACCAGGCTGCGAGGTGTCCGCGCTGGAGTCGTGCGGCTTCCCTTCCGACGAGGTCTCCGACGGAGCCGGGAGTCCAGCGTTGCCGGGTGGGTGCGGATGCACTCATGCAGCGGCCCCCTCGGCCTCTTCGGCCCCCTCGGCCTCTTCGGCCCCCTCGGCCCCCTCGGCCTCTTCGCCTGGTTCGAGGTCGTTCTCGGGAAGCGGCAGTTGCTTCCGCAGGGCCGTGAAGAACCAGCGCTCGGCAGAGGCGGCGTTGAGCCAGCGGTCGTCGACCACCCGGCCGTCCCATGCAGCCGGTCCGGCCGCCTTCACCAGCTCCCGGCCGATCCTGCGGACCACACCGACTGCCGTGCGGCGCCAGGCGATGCGCTGTTCTTCCGGGTCGGCTCCGGCCACCAGTCCTGCCAGCCAGGCGCGGTACGGTCCGTCGAGTTCGCCGTAGGCGCGGTCCCGGGCAGTGTCTCGCCGGGAGTCCGGTTCCGCGCCGACTGCTCGGGCGAGATCTCTGGCGAGACCGGCGAGGGCCAGGACGGCTCTGTCGGCTTCGGCCACCGCTCCCTCGGCTACCGGACGCAACTCGGAGGCCAGGACAACCAGCCGCATGGCAACGTCGTCGGAGACGACTTCGTCGATCACGGACTGCTGGGTGCCGTAGACGACCCCGTAGGTGCGCAGGCGGATCAAGGTGTCACGCGGCAGAACCTCGTTGTAGGTCAGATGGTTCATCCAGCCCACCACACCGGGCGATAAAGCCCCCAGCCCGTCTTTCGGGTCGGCTTCCCGGGGTGGTGTCGCGGCGATCAACGAGCCCAGGCCCCGCCAGGCCGCCCGCGCGGGCTGGTGCTCCCGTGGCATGTAGACCAGGGGTTGCTGCAGCTTCTTCTCTTGCGTCCCGCTCCGGCGCCAGGCGGTCATCGGCTCGACTCTCTGCCTGTTCTGCGGTGTCAACGGGTCTCCGTACGTCAGCACGACGCCCGTCACCGCGGTCTCGTCGTAGTGCAGACGTACGCGCCGGGACTGCCAGGTGTACAGGTCGCGCACACCGTACGGACGGGCGGCGACCTCCGGGTGCGAGCCGGGCCTGCTCACACCGATCCGCCACGCCGGGGCGTCTTCCTCGTCTGCTTCACCGGGTGTGCCGGCAGCGATGAGGTTCAGCAGCAGCGTCTCCCGCAGCGTCGTCCCTTCGACGCTGACCCCGCCGAGGTGACCGGCCCAGGCGACGCCCTGCGGATACGCCCTCCCGCCCTTGACCCGCGGATCGTCCACCACGCCGGTCTTGATGCCGGAGGTGTCGTACGCCTGCGCATGCACCAGCCATCGGGCGGCCTCGGCAAACCCCAGACTTTCGGTGCCCTGTGTCCGCATGCTGAAAAACGGTGCACCGTTCGGCACGTCCGCGACGATTCGGTCGAGCGAGGACACCTCGTTCTTCGCCGTGTGGAGCCCCGGCGTCTGGAAGAACGGGCGCTCCGGACTCAGCAGGTCGAACAGGGCACGGTGCTCGGCCAGATAATTCGGTACGGCGTCGAACGGCTCATGGCTCTCCCACCGTTCGAGCCAGCTCTCGTCGTCCTCCGGGCCGCCTTCCAGGGCGTCGTAGAGCAGCGCCAGCAGCAGCCGCAGCAACGCGAAGTCCTGCGTCGGAAGGTCCCCGGCCAGCCTGCGCACCTCAGCGGCCCGGGCGAAGACGTCACGCAGCGACAGCTCGACCTGGCTGCCATCCGTCAGCAATACGGGTATCCATGCCTGCTTGGTCAGATCGAAGGACAGGCGGCCGTCCGGAAGGCGTTCTGCCTGGGCCGGTTCGATCTGCGGGTCACCGCTCACGAGTCACCTCAAGTCCGTCTCGTTCGCTGTACATCAGGTGAAATCCTGCCAGCAGGGTCTGACAATCGCCTTGAACAGGGAGAATGAGCTCGCCAGCAAGCCAATGGCACTCCTTGGTCTGCCATGCCTCGACGTAGAACTCCTCCAACTCCCGTATCACCTTGTCGATGATCCCGGGATGGGTGAGTTCACGAGGCAGCCGGATCGCGGAGGCCGCGGCAGCGCGTGCCGCGCGGGCCGTGGGCACCGCACCGGTCGGCAGCTCCAAGCCCCCTTGTCCGTCGGGAAGCCAGGGAAGCGTCCTGAACATGCCGTCGCCCTGCTCCTGGACGAGGACGACTTCCAGGCTCTCCTCGGTGTCGCGGACCTGGGCGCGCCCTGCCTGCGTGTCGTCCGCATCGCCGGCCCCGGCGTCAATCCAGCCGTTGATCGACTTCCCGGCGCGGCCAGCGGGGGACAGCCGGAAGGTCCTTGCGCTCGTGCGCTTGGACTGCATCAACTGCTTATGTGCCAGCGCGGCCTCGCCGAGCGCGTCCTGCCAGCCATCGGGGCCGACGGGCATATCCCGGTAGGCATCCTGTACCAAGGAACTGATGTGCCCGGGCAGCTCTACGGGATCGCCGTCGAGATGCGGGAGCAGGACTGCCGCGGAGCGCAGCAGGGCGTACCGCCCGTAGACGGCGACCGAGCCTGAATCCGGCTCCGGCGGACCGTCCTTCGTCCACTCGACGCCGGTGACCAGGCACTGGGGTGCCGCCAGACGTGGAGGCCGGGCGCCTCGCTCGTGCCGGTGCAGGCGTCCCATCCGCTGCAGCACGAGGTCGACCGGGGCGAGGTCGGTGACCAGCAGGTCGAAGTCCACATCGAGCGACTGCTCAGCGACCTGGCTGGCCACCACGATGTGTGTGCCCGGACGGTCGCCGTCCTGGCTGAACAAGTCCACCAGCAGTTTGTCCCTGGCCTGCCGGTCCAGGTCACAGAAGCGGCTGTGTGCGACGGTCACGGCATCCTCTCCGAATGCCTCACGCAAGGTGGCCGCCGTCTCCTGGACCCGGCGCACCGTGTTCCGCACGATGAGGACGTTCCCTCCGGCCTCCAACTCTGTGCGCAGGCGCGGCACGAGCAGATCGTCCTTGAGGCGGCTCAAGTGCACTTTGCTGCAACGCCCGGACGCCGCCGGCCGCACAAGCTCCGGAGCCCTACCCGGCTTCACCACGGTGACCAGCGGATACGACTCCTCCGCACCCACAGGCCGATAGGTGTCGGTCCCGCGCTTCTTCTCCCCCGCATACGCCTCGGTCAGCTCCTGGCGCCGCTGTGCCGGCAGTGTTGCGGACAGCACGACGACGGGCACGCCATGCTGGCCCAGCCAGTGGAGCGCGCGGTCCAGATAGGAGTTCATGTACGCATCGAAGGCGTGCGCTTCGTCGATCACGACGACCTTGCCGGCCAGGGCCAGATGCCTCAGGACGAGGTGCCGGCTCTTGAGCGCGCCGAACAGCAACTGGTCGATGGTGCCGACCACAAACGACGCCAGCATCGCCTTCTTACGCCCCGCGAGCCACTGGTGTGCCACCAGTCCTGCCGGGGTGCGGCGCGAGGCGTGCTGAGACCGCGATACCTCTTTCTCGCCATCTGGCGATACGGCCCTGATCTCCTGCCACGATTGCCCGCGGAGCTGCCGCATATGGTCATTCAGCGCGGCCTTGGAGTGCACTAGCTGCACCGACAGGCTGCTGCCGTTCTGGTTCGGCAACCGGTTCAGCCACCGCAGCAGCCGGGGGAACATCGCGTTTCCGGTGGCCATGGTGGGCAGCGCGAAGAACACACCGCCGGCCCCGGAGCCGGCCGCCAGCACCTCCGCCGCAGCCAGCGCCGCCTCCGTCTTCCCCTCACCCATCGGGGCTTCGACGATCAGTAAGCCGGCACCGCCCAAACGGCGGGCAGCCTGCACGGTCGCCAACTGGACGGGGCGGGGCTCGGCTTCCTCGGGCAGGTCGAACCGTTGGGCGAACAACTCTCCGACATCGCGCGTCGGCATCTCCGGCTTCCACGGCTCCGGCAGTCCGAGCCCGGCCCATGCTTCGTCCAGCCGCTGCTGCGTGTCTTTCCGGGCTGCACCGTACGGGAAGAGATCCCGGTTGCTGGCTATCCAGTCCGCGACGATGACCAGCGCGGAGAGTACGACCTGGGCGGCCTGCGGCAGCTTCACGTCTTTCCAGGCCGGCAAACGGCTGCGTACACCGAAGTCGTCGATGCAGGCTTCCAGAATCTCCTGCTGGACACCAGCCCAGAGGTGCTCGCTCCCGCCGGGCGTACGGAAGAAATCGGGGTGCCTGTCGAAGATCTTTAACTGTTCGTCAGTGGGTGGCACGCCGTGGTGTCCGCCAAGGATTACCGCGAACTGCGCCGACTGCGGTACCGACCAGCCCAGATTCGCCTTCAGCCAGTCCTCCAGGATGCGCTGGCTGGCGAACTCGTGCCGTGCTGTGCTGCGCAGGTCGCCGTACATCCGCTGTGGCTTCATGTCGAGTCCGGCAGCGATCATCTTCCCCGCCGGCTTCTCGGCCTGGCAGGCGAAGGCGGGCGTGGCCTTGCCGACATCGTGGGTGCCGGCCAGCCAGACCGCGAGTGTTCGGGCGTCTTGATCGAGCAACGGAAGATGCGCGGACACCAACTGTCTCACCGAGGCGGGCATCCACCTGTCCCACAGCCGACCCGCGACGGCGGCGCTGTCAGCCATGTGCCGCCAGAGTGGCAGGGCGGCCTCGTCGTCGTGATCGTGCTTGGCCCACACACTGCGAGCAGCATCCGACAGCCTGGGGCTGAGCCGGGCTTCACCTTCCGGTAACGCCATCAACGTCCTCTGATTTCACGCGTGCCTGCGCCACGGCGGTGCAGGTCACAGGGGTTAGCGGCACCAAGTCGCTACGTTAGGTGCACTTGTGGATCGAAGGAGTGAGATTTGACAAATCCCTTCGCACGGGATCGGCGACGCTGGGAGCACCGCCGATGTTCAGGGTGAGCGTCAAGGTCGGCAATTAGGTAAAAATGAACCATTTGCACGGAATGCCGGAATCTCTAGAAGTGGTAAAACTGGCCCTCGCGCCGAGGTAGCGTCCCAGGTCATTGAGGGTGCTCCCCGCGGACGCGGGGATGGTCCCTGCCGGGTGGGCCGACCGGAGCCGGAGGTGTAGTGCTCCCCGCGGACGCGGGGATGGTCCCGTGGGCGTGGCGAATGCCCGCCGGCTCTACACGTGCTCCCCGCGGACGCGGGGATGGTCCCGCCACATGTGGCGAGAAGCACCGAGGGGAGGAGTGCTCCCCGCGTTCGCGGGGATGGTCCCGCCTTTCCCGACGGGGCCGCATGGCGACGGCTGTGCTCCTCGCAGACGCGGGCAACGCTGCAGCTCAGCGGCGTTGCTCGGTGACCTTCGTGATGAAGTCCTCCAGGTTTCCCCACATGCGCGCGACGCGTTCGGCCTCGGTCAGCGACTCCTCCTGCGGTACCGTCCGCAGCTTCGGCTGCCGCTTGCCGCGCAGGTAGAGCGAGCAGGCGAGGTCCGCGCACACGTACACCCCGACCGTGTTCCCCTGCCGCCCGCGCGCGCCCGCCAGCGGGGCCGCGAGCAGCCGGACGCCGGAGGAGGAGTGCGCGGTCAGGCAGAGCTGGCACATGCGCGAGCGCACGGCGCTGGCGCGGCCGGCCGCCGGCACGCGCAGAGTGATCCCGAGCGGCCCGTCCGGGCGGGGGGCGACGAGGTGGGCGCGGAGCGGGGCACCGGGGTCCACCCAGCCCAGGAAGTCCAGGTCCGCCCAGGGCAGCGCGGCGAAGTCGAGCGGCAGCTTGAGCCGGGCGGCGTCACCTTTGGTGCTGTTCACGAAGGATGTGCGGATCTGTTTCTCACTGAGCGGTTCCACGTCGGCCGACCTTACGGAGGTCGCGTACGGACCGCACGCGAATTCCGTCCCGGCCGTACGTGGTGGGAGGGGCAGGTCAGCAGCTCGGCACGTCGCCGCCGGCGCCCGACGCCAGCGCCTTCAGCGACGTCACCGCGTCCGACAGCTCCGCCACCGGCACCAGCCGCAGTCCCTCGGGCAGCTCCGACTCCGCGTCCGCGCACTCCGCCTCCGGCACCAGGAACACCGTCGCGCCGTCGCGCTTCGCCGCCTGCGTCTTCAGCGGCACGCCGCCGACCGGGCCGACGGTCCCGTCCCGCGCGATCGTGCCCGTACCGGCGATGGTCTCGCCGCCCGTCAGGTCGTCGGGGCCGAGCTTGGCGACGATCCCCAGGGCGAAGAACAGCCCGGCGCTGGGCCCGCCGACGTCGGTGAGGCGCAACTCGACGTCCACGCTGCCGGGGTCGCGGCCGAGGTGGTGCAGGGCGGCGGTGACGGCGGTGTTCTGGGACTCGCGCATCTGCTTCGCGTTGTACTCCCGGATCTCCTTGCGGGAGTCGCCGACGGGATACACCGAGTCCGTGGGCATCACGGCCTCGTCGGCGGCGAACCAGCCGGAGGCGATGTCCGCGATCCGCAGGGAGACTTCCGGTCCGGTCGCGGCGATCGTCGTCATCCGCAACTCGCCGTCGGTGTCGTGCTGCTCGGCCCCGGAGACGGAGATGACGGGGTCGCCGCGGTGGTCGCCGAGGACGTCGGCGGTCATGCCGGGCTGGGCGAGGGAGAAGGGCAGCGGGGCGAACGCGGCGGCGGCGAGCAGGCCGGCGACGGGCGCGGCGGCGATCGCGAGGGTGACACGGCGAGGGGGCACGCTCCCAATCTACGGGGCCCTGGCCGGGGTGGCTGTGGGGGATGGGGGGGATCCCCGTCCCCGCCCCTTCCCGAAACTCAGGGCTCCGCCCCGAGACCCCCCGCCGGGCTGCGCCCCCGGACCCCCGCGGGGCTGTGCCCCGGACCCCCGCGGGGCTGTGCCCCGGACCCCCGCGGGGCTGCGCCCCGGACCCCCGGGGGGGGCTGCACCCTAGCCCCCGTCGAGGTCGCGTCCCGGCCCTCTCGGGGCTGGGCCCCCGGCCCTCTCGGGGCACTGGCCCTCCGCCCTGGGCCCCCGCCCCGTCGGGCCGCTGGCCCTCCGCCCCAGGGCTCGGTCCCGAACCGCCCCGGCGGGGGCTCCGCGTCCCGCCCCGCTACCTCAGCGCCTGCGCGACCTCCCGCGCCGCCGAGACCACCCGCGGGCCCACCTCTCCCGGCACGATCTCGTGCAGCATCACCACGCCCACGCTGCCCTCTATCCCCGACACCCCCAGCAGCGGCGCCGCCGCCCCGCTCGCGCCCGCCTCCAGTTCGCCGTGTGTCAGGGCCAGCGCCAAGTCCGCGTCCGTCTCGCACGCGCCCGGGCCCAGGCCGCGGCCCTTGAGTATCGCCCGGCCCGCCGCGCCCTGGTCCAGGGCGTGCCGGAAGCCGGCGCGGTAGGCGACGTGGTAGTCCGTCCAGCTCGGTTCTACGACCGCGACGGCCAGTGCCTCGCTGCCGTCGACCAGCGTCAGGTGCGCCGTCGCGCCGACGTCCTCGGCGAGCGAGCGCAGCGCCGGCAGCGCCGCCTCCCGTACCAGCGGGTGCACCTGCCGGCCCAGCCGCAGCACCCCGAGCCCGACCCGCGCGCGGCCCCCGAGGTCGCGGCGGACCAGGGCGTGCTGTTCCAGGGTGGCGAGCAGGCGGTACACCACGGTGCGGTTGACGCCCAGTTTGTGCGACAACTCGGTGACGGTGAGGCCGTGGTCGGTGTCGGCGAGCAGTTTCAGCACGCGGAGTCCACGGTCGAGTGTCTGGGAGGTCTCTGCGGGCACGCCGCCTCCTCAAGTGATGTACGGCCCTTCCCGCGCCGGTGCACCTGTCCCTTGCAGCGCCGGCGCCTGGAGCCGCCGGCCGCAGGTGGCACCGGCTTGGGTCCGCGACGGCTCTGCCGCGGAACTCGGAGCCCCCGCCTCCGCCTCCTCGGCGGGGGTGAGCGGAAACCTAGCGAGAGGCACCGCTCAGCGGAAGACCCCGTCCAGAATCCGGTCAGGATCTTGCACGACCGTTGCTTTCCGTGATCGTTGCGGACAATGCAACGCCCGTAGAATGGCCGGATTAACAGCGAGTGAAAGAATCGCGCCATGACCGGATCCGCAGCGCATCCCCCCACCGGCCCGCACCGCGTCGCCGTCCTCGTCCGGGACGGCGTGATGCCCCTCGAACTCGGCCTCGTCCACCAGATGTTCGGCTCCGCCGAGTCCGCGGGGCGGCGGCTGTACGAGGTCGTCACCTGCGCGCTGCGGCCGGGGCCGGTGCGTACGGACGCGGACTTCCCGGTGCTCGTCGAGCACGGGCCGGAGGCGCTGGACGACGCCGCGACCGTTGTGGTGCCTGCGTCGCATGCCCAGGACGCGATCGAGAACGCCGCCGACGGCACCGGGCGCGGTGAGCCGTCGGACGAGCTGCGGGCGGCCCTCGGGCGTGTGCGGCCCGGCGCGCGCGTCGCGTCCGTCTGCACCGGCGCGTTCGTGCTCGCCGCCGTGGGCCTGCTCGACGGGCGCCGGGCCACGACGCACTGGAAGTCCGCCGAGCTGTTCCGCCGCCGCTTCCCCGCCGTACGGCTCCAGCCCGACGTGCTCTACACCGAGGACCGCGGCGTGTTCACCTCCGCGGGCGAGGCCGCCGGCATCGACCTGTGCCTGCACATGATCCGCGCCGACCACGGCGCCGCCGTCGCCAACGACGTCGCCCGCCGCACCGTCGTGCCGCCGCACCGCGACGGCGGGCAGGCGCAGTACGTGCCGCGGCCCGTGGCCGAGCCGGAGCTGTCCACCACCGGCCGCGCCCGCGCCTGGGCGCTGGCGCACCTCGACCGGCCCATCGCCCTGCGGGAGCTGGCCGCGCAGGAGTCGATGAGCGTACGGACCTTCGGCCGCCGGTTCCGCGAGGAGACCGGCGTGACGCCGCTGCAGTGGCTCACCCGGCAGCGCGTCGAGCGGGCGCGGCAACTGCTGGAGGAGACGGACCGCAGCATCGACCGGGTCGCGGCGGACGCCGGGTTCGGCACGGCGGCGTCGCTGCGGCAGCACATGCACGCGGCGCTCGGCGTCTCGCCGACCGCGTACCGGGGCACGTTCCGCGGCCCGGGGCAACTGCCGGCGGGGGCGGCGGCGTAGCGGGCGGTGGCGAGGGGCCGGGCCGGGCTGGGCGGCGGGCGCAGCGGCGCTCAGGTGTCGCCCGAGTCGTCCGACGGCCACGGGTCGCTCAGCCATAACTCGTCCCGCGGCTCGGGCCGCAGCAGCTCCACCAGCCCCGCCTCCAGACCGAGGTGCGCCCTCTCCGAACCCGGGGGCACGGCCCGCAGCGTGTGCTCCAGCCAGGTCGAGACCGCGGCGGCCGGGGCCTCGATCAGCGCCTTCCCGGCCGAGGACGTCAGCGCCATGCAGACGATGCACCCCGCCTCTGACTTCGCCGGCCACACCCGCACGTCCCCCTGGCCGCACGGCCGGAACACCCCCTCCACAAGCAGTTCCCGGGCGAACGACCAGCCCACCGGCGCCGCCGAGCCGATATGGAAGCTGATGTGAACGGCGTACGGGTCCCCCGGCCGGTACGTCAGCCTGGACGGAACCGGAACACTTCTTTCCGGCGACAGGACGAGCCGCAGCTCCAGTTCGCGCTCCACCACTGCCTGCATGAGGGCGGCACCTCTCTTCTCGGACGTCACGCAGGTCCGGCGGGCCTGCGTGAGGAGAGAGGGCCAACCCGCCGTGGTCTTACACGACTTCCGCAGACTTCCTCCGATGGTTTGACAAGTCTCTTAAGGCGGAACGGGGGTGAGGCGGACCCGGCTGTCCGCCGGTTCTGGTAGATGTGGACCCCATGAGCGCCCCGACACCACCCTCCGGCGGCGGGATCCCCGGCCCCGGTTACTACCCCGACCCCTCCATCCCGGGCTACGTCCGGTACTGGAACGGTGCGGCGTGGGTTCCCGGCACCAGCCGCCGTGCGCACGAGGGCGAGGAGGAGCCGGCCGCGACCGCCGACGGGCGGGAGACCGGGCCGGCGGAGCACGCGAGCGCGGGCGGCACGGAGAGCCCGGACAGTCCGGAGAGCCCCGTTGACGCCGCGCCGCCCGCCGCCGCGTCCCCCGCTGCGTCCGGTCCGTCCCCTAGCGAGACCGGCCCGGTGTTCCTCGACGAGGAGGAGCCGCAGGACGCGGTGCCCGCCCCCCGCGGGCGGCACGCGCGCGGCGACGACGCGGACGACGTACGGGACGCGGCCGAGGCGGCGGCGTCCGCCGACGAGCCCGACGCGCAGGGCGCGTGGCAGGCGGTCGACGTCGTGGACGTGGCGGAACGCTCCGGAAGCCGCGTCGCCTGGGGCGCGCAGGACCCGCCGGCGCTCACGGTGCCGGCCGAACTGGGCGGCAGCAGCGCGCCGGAGCCGGGCCGCGCCGAGGAGGAGCCCCGGCTGCCGGGCGCGCGGCAGGCGGCGGAGGCTGAGGCCGCGGGCGGTGGCGCCGGGCAGGAGGGCGGACAGGCCGCGCCCGGTGCGTACGAGCAGGATCGGCCGGGTGTGCCGCTCGGCCGCGACCCGCGTGCCGCCGGCGGCGGCTCGTGGGGCGAGCAGACGCGGCGGCTGGCGGGGCCCGCGCCCGTACCGGCGCCCGCGACGTCAGAGGAGGGGCGTGCGGGCGAGTCTGAGTCCGGGTCTGAGTCCGGGCCCGGGGCTGGGGCTGGCTCCGGGGTCGGGGCCGGCGCTGGGGCTGGTTCCGGGGCCGGGTCGGGGTTCGGGGCCGGGGCTGGTTCCGGGTTCGGGGCCGGGGCCGCGTCCGGGTTCGGGGCCGCGGATCCGCGGCAGGGTACGGATCCGCGGCAGGCCGCGGGTCCCTCCGTGCCGTCGCCGACCGCGCCCGACGTGCCGAACGCCCTCCCCGCGCCGCAGGCGCAGCCGGCGCCCACAGCGCCCGACGTACCGGTGCCCCCGCCGCCGTCCCCGCAGCCGCCGACGGCGCCCGGACTGCCCCACCCCCGCCCCGCGCAGCCGCAGCTCGCGCCGCAGGCCGGTCCCACCGCGCCGCCGCTGACCCCGGCCGCGCGCACGGCCCCGCCGCCCGCCGGGCAGCTCCCCGAGCGGGCCGCCGCCCGCGCCGAGCTGCCGCAGGGCTCCGGCGCCGGGGCCGGGACGTCGGAGCCGCCGGTCGTGCCGTGGCGCCCGCCGGTCAACGACCCCTTCCGCAGCGCCGCGCAGGCCACCGCCCCACCGGCCGGGCTCGGCCGCAGGCTCGGTGCCCGGCTCGTGGACGTGCTGCTGGTCGGCGGTGCCGTCGCCGCGCTCGCGGTGCCGCTGGTGAGCAAGTCCATCGACCACGTACAGGACAAGATCGACGCCGCCGAGGAGTCCGGCAAGACCGTCACGGTCTGGCTCATCGACGGCACCACGGGCCCCTATCTCGCCCTCGTCCTCGGCCTCTTCCTCGTTCTCGGCCTGATCGTGGAGGCGCTGCCGACCGCGAAGTGGGGACGTACGCCCGGCAAGCGGCTGTTCGGCGTGCGGGTGCTCGACATCGAGTCGCAGGACCCGCCGGCGACCGGCTCGGCGCTGCGGCGGTGGCTGACGTACGCGGTGTTCGTACTGCTGCCGCTGATCGGGCTGCTGAACGTCATCTGGTGCGCCTTCGACAAGCCGTGGCGGCAGTGCTGGCACGACAAGGCGGGGCGCACGTACGTGGCGCGCGGCTGAGCCGTTCGGCCGCGTCCGGGATGCGGGGCGGTGAGGTGCGGGGTCGACTCGGTGCATGAGTTCCGACCACGGCGAGGGCGCCGACCCGCACCGGAGCAAGCCCGCGCGCTCGCAGCAGGCGGCGCAGCCCGGCGCGCACTCCGACGGCACGCAGCAGCCGGAGGGGAAGCCGCCGCCGGGTGCCGAGCACGGGGCACCGGGGGCGCAGGGGTCGCACGGGACGCCTGCCGACGGCAGCGGTACGACGCGGCCCGTGGGCAACCCGGCGAGGTCGGAGGCGCCCGGCGCGCCTCCGCCTCCGCCCGCGGGCGGCCCTGCGCCCGGCACGGGCACGGGCACGGGCACGCCGTCCCACGGCGGCGGGGGCCCGTCGCCCGGCGACCTCCCGCCGTACGGCGGGCCCCTTGGCGGCGAGCAGCAGCAGCCCGGTGCCGCACCCCCGCCCCCGGGCTCCGGCGCCACCCCGCCGCCCGGCAGGGGCGCAGAACCCGGCTCGGGCTCCTCGGCTCCCGGCTCGGGCTCCCCGCCGCCCGGCTCGGGCCAACCCCCTGGCGCCGGCGCCCCGCCCCCAGGCTCGGGCCAACCTCCCGGTTCCGGCGCCCCACCCCCCGGCTCGGGCTCCCAACCCCCCGCCTCCGGCCACCCCCCCGGCTCCGGCCCTCCACCCCCCGCCTCCGGCTCCCCCTACGACCAGCCCCCCGGCGCCATGCCCCCGCCCCCGCCCCCGCACGGCGGCGGCTCCCCCTACGGCCCCGGCTACGGCGGCGCCGCCCACGGCGCGCCCGATCCGCGGCTCGCCGGGATGCCCCCGCTCGGCAGCCTCGGCCGCCGCCTGCTCGCCCGCATCCTCGACGGCCTGATCGTCTACATCCCGGTGTCCCTCTTCCTCGCCCTCATCGGCCGCATCGACGACTTCGGCGACGGCGACAACGCCGGCCCCCAGTACGGCTGGGGCCTCTTCGGCATCCTCGTCTACTTCGTGTACGAGGGCCTGATGCTCACCCACAGCGGCCAGACCGTCGGCAAGAAGCTCATGAGCATCCGCGTCGGCATGCTGGAGAACGGCGCCGTACCCGCCGGGAGTCCGGGCTGGATCCGGGCCGCCGTCTACTCGCTGCCGGGGATCGTGCCCTGCCTCGGCACCCTGTTCTGGCTCTTCAACGTGCTGTCGTGCACCTGGGACAAGCCGTACCGGCAGTGCGTGCACGACAAGGCCGCCAGGACCGTCGTGGTCTCGACCGAGGGCCAGCGCTTCACCCCGTGACCCGGGACACCGAAGCGGCCGGCGGCCAACTGGTCGCCGGCCGCCTCTGCTCGGTGCCTCGGCCGTCCCCCGTAGACGCCCTCGCGGGCGCCCCCGTGCCGTCTCAGTTGGGCGCGGACTGCGCGCCGACCGGCCGCCGGTCCGCCGCGGGTGCGGCGATCCCGTCCGGCCGCGCCACCACAACCGGCTGCTCCGCCCGGGAGGCGGGAGCGCGGCGGGAGCGCGACACGGGAGCGGTCAGTGCGACGAGCACTCCGAGCGCCAGGGCGATGACGCAGATCGCCACGAGGGCGATGGCTGCGCCGGCCTGCGAGAGCAGCAGCATGGCTGCGGCTGAGGCGATGACTGTGGCCGACCCGTACAGGAACTGGGAAAGAGTCGGACGCGGCATGGCGGGCCCCCCTGGTGGGCTCAGCAACGGTGCGGACGGGTGGACGTGCCGAAGGGCGGCCCCGTGCGTGCAGCCGCCCCCCATTACCCAAGGCGTTGCCCACCCCGGGACGCAAGTAAGCGTGACCTTACCCACCCGGGGGTGCACGAGGGGGCGCACGGTGTCATGCCGGGGTGGGCAACGATGTCACCAGAGCTTTCAGCTTCCGTAGCCCTCTGAAGTGTCCAAGTCAAGACTGTCTTTTCTCTGTTCACTCCGGTCGAATGCAGGCACACCTATTCGTGCGGCGACGCGGGAGGGACAGCGCAAACGTGAGAAGCAGGCAAAGAAAGTTGTCAAAAACTGCCGTCACCACGGTGGTTGCTGCCGCACTCGGCGCGGCTCTCCTGCCCCTGGGGCAGGCAGCCGCCGACAGCGACGGCGGAGCGGCCCAGTCGGAGCGCCGTGATCCGGCGCGGGCACCCAAGCACCAGGAGCACGACCTCGACGGCCCGTTCAGCAAGCAGCAGGACGCGCGGGAGAAGGCGGCGCTGGAGCAACTGCTGGCAGGCGAGGCGCAGCCGCGGACCAAGAAGGACGGCTCGACCGTCGTCAAGCTCGACGACGGCAAGTTCGCCGAGCTGGACCGGGGGACGAAGACCGACAAGATCTTCACCGTGCTGGTCGAGTTCGGCGACGACGTCGACGACGAGACCATGTACGACCCCGACGGCCCCGACGGCCCCGAGCCGCCCGTCGTGAAGTACGGCGGCGACCCCGGCCCCGCGCACAACCAGATAGCCGAGCCTGACCGGGAGGCGGACAACTCCACCGACTGGCAGGCCGACTTCGACCAGCAGCACTACCAGGACCTCTACTTCGCCACGGACGCCGACAAGCAGTCCGTGGCGAAGTACTACGAGAAGCAGTCCTCCGGGCAGTACACGGTGGACGGCGAGGTCAGCGACTGGGTCTCGGTCCAGTGGAACGAGGCCCGCTACGGCTCCAACTACTGCGGCGACTCCACCTGTTCCTCCGTCTGGGACCTGGTGCGCGACGCGACCGCCAAGTGGGCCGAGAACCAGAAGGCCGCCGGGAAGACCGACGCCGAGATCAAGGAGCAGCTCGCCCAGTACGACCTCTGGGACCGCTACGACTTCGACGGCGACGGCAACTTCGACGAGTCCGACGGCTACATCGACCACTTCCAGCTCGTGCACGCCGGCGAGGACGAGTCCGCCGGCGGCGGCGTCCAGGGCGAGGACGCCATCTGGGCGCACCGGTGGTACGCCTACGGCACCGACGCGGGCAGCACGGGCCCCGGCGAGAACAAGGCCGGCGGCGCCCAGATCGGCGACACCGGCATGTGGGTCGGCGACTACACCATCCAGCCGGAGAACGGCGGACTCGGCGTCTTCGCCCACGAGTACGGCCACGACCTCGGCCTGCCCGACCTGTACGACACCGCGGGCGGCGAGAACTCCACCGGCTTCTGGTCGCTGATGTCCTCCGGCTCGTGGCTCGGCCGCGGCGAGGACGCCATCGGCGACCTGCCCGGCGACATGACCGCGTGGGACAAGCTGCAACTCGGCTGGCTCGACTACGAGACGGCCAAGGCGGCGACGCCCTCGAAGCACACCCTCGGCCGCGCCGAGGAGCAGCAGGCCGGCAGGCCGCAGGCGCTCGTCGTCGAGCTGCCGGAGAAGTCCGTCACCACCACCATCACCAAGCCCGCCGAGGGCACCAAGCAGTGGTGGAGCGGCATGGGCGACGACCTGTCCCACACCCTGACCCGTACGGTCGACCTGACCGGCAAGTCCGCCGCGTCGCTTGACCTCGCGGGCTGGTGGGACATCGAGGAGAACTACGACTACCTCTACGCCGAGGTCTCCACGGACGGCGGCGCCAGCTTCACCCCGCTCGACGGCACCGCGAACGGCGCGCAGATCCCGCGCGACGGCGGCGACCGGCCGGCGCTGACCGGCACCTCCGGCGAGTACCGCGACCTGTCGTACCCGCTCGACGCCTACGCGGGCCAGGAGATCCAGCTCCGCTTCCGCTACCAGACCGACGGCGGGGTGGCGCAGAAGGGCTTCACCGCCGACGCGCTGACGATCACGGCGGACGGCGCGGAGGTCTTCGCGGACGGCGCCGAGGGCGACGACGCGGGCTGGACGAAGGACGGCTTCTCGCGCGTCGAGGAGTCCTTCACCGAGGACTACGCGCAGTACTACGTCGCCGAGAACCGGCAGTACGTGTCGTACGACACGACGCTGCAGACCGGCCCGTACAACTTCGGCTGGGTGACCGACAAGCCGGACTGGGTCGAGCACTTCCCGTACCAGAACGGCCTGGCCGTGTGGCTGTGGGACACCTCGCAGCTCGACAACAACACCAGCGTGCACCCCGGCGAGGGCCTGGTGCTGCCGGTCGACGCGCACCCGGCGCCGGAGACGTGGGCGGACGGCTCGGTGATGCGCAACCGCATCCAGGCGTACGACTCCACCTTCAGCACCCAGCGGACCGACGGCTTCACCCTGCACAAGGACGGGGTGGCGGCGGAGATCACGTCGAAGGAGGGCGTCTCGGTCTTCGACGACCACAACGGGACGTACTGGGATGAAGAGAACCCGGGCGGCAGCGTGAAGGTGCCCGACACCCACACGAAGATCTCCATCGTCAAGGAGCCCGGCAATGGCCGGACCATGACAATCCAGGTGGCGCCCGCGGAGTAGTGATTCCGTAAAATTGCAGGTCACAGCCGTATCGGCCGCTGCCCCTGGCGGGGCGGCGGCCGATCGCGTAAACATGGCGTGAGTAGTCTGACGGGGGGACGGCCACACGGGACGACCACGCGAGGAGCGCCATGGGCGGAGGATTCACCAGGCTGCCGGACGGCAGCGTGGTCGTCGCCGTCTCCGTGCCGGCCCCCGTGGAGTGCCGGCGCATACGTGTGCTCGTCCACGCCGCGAACCGCTCCAGGGCCCTGACGCGGCTGCGCAACCTCGGCCTGCGCTCCGTCTACCTCCGGGGCAACGCGCACCCGCCCACGCCCGACGAGGTGACCGCCGTGCTGTGCCATCCGGACGGGCTGGTCTGGCGCGGCTCGCTCGACGACGACACGGAGCCCTGGCACCCGATAGTGGCGCTGTTCCGGCTGGCTACGTAGCGCGCACAGCCCGCGCAGGCCCCGCAGCCCGCGCAGACCGTACGGGCAGACCCAGCAGCCCCCGCAGCCGCCCCCGACGGGCCCCGGGAGTCAGCCGACGACCGGCTTGCCCGCCAGCTCCACGCCCGCCTCCGCCAGCTCCCCCAGCGCCCGCTGCGTGGTGTCCTGCGCCACCCCCGCCGTCAGGTCCAGCAGCACCTGCGTGCGGAACCCCTCGGCCGCCGCGTCCAGCGCCGTCGCCTTCACGCAGTGGTCGGTGGCGATGCCCACGACGTCGACCTCGGTCACCTCCCGCGCGCGCAGCCAGTCCGCCAGCGGCACCCCGTTCTCGTCCGCCCCCTGGAAGCCGCTGTACGCCGCCGCGTACGCGCCCTTGTCGAAGACCGCCGAGATCGCCCCGGAGGCGACGGCCGGGGCGAAGTTCGGGTGGAAGCCGACGCCCTCCGTGCCGGCCACGCAGTGCCGCGGCCAGGAGTGGACGAAGTCCGGGTGCGCCGAGAAGTGGTCGCCCGGCTCGACGTGGTGGTCGCGGGTGGCGACGACGTGCTGGTAGCCGGCCGTGGACCGGCCGATCAGGTCGGTGATCGCGGCGGCGACGTCCGCGCCGCCGGTCACCCCCATGCTGCCGCCCTCGCAGAAGTCGTTCTGCACGTCAACGACGATCAGTGCACGATGCATGGTCGGATGCCTTCCGTGAGTCGGCGTCGGCAGGGATGGAGCGCTGGGGAACGAGCGCTGCGCGTCCCGGTTCTCTGCCCAGTGGACCGGGCGTCATCAGTTCTCCTTGGTGGATACCCCCCGGCTTCAGCCGGGGGAGGAAACAAAGCTCCCACGAGAGCGGGGCAGGGAAGGCCGAATCGCCGTCAGGGCGGTCCGGTGTCCACCCAGACTGCTGGTGAAGGGGCGCCATAGAGATCATTCGGCCAGGCTCCACCAGAAGGTCGCCCGGCAACGCCAGGACACCGCCCGCAAGTGGGCCAAGTCCGTGGTCCGCGACCACGACGCCATCGCCGTCGAGGACTTCCGCCCGAGGTTCCTGGCGAAGTCGGCCATGGCCCGTAAGGCTGCTGACGCGGCGGTCGGCGCCACCAAGGCGGCGCTGGTGGAGATGGGCCGCAAGCACGGCCGGGTGGTGCACCTGGTGAGCCCGGCGCACACCACCATGGACTGCGCGGACTGCGGAGCGAGAACCAAGCACGCGCTGCCTCTCTCGGAACGAACGTATACGTGCACCGCGTGTGGAGTGTCCCGGCCCCGGGACAAGAACTCCGCCCGCGTGATGCTCGTCCGGGCTGGTCTTCAACCCGGCTGGCGCTGACCGCGTAAGACCTGCACCCCCGCCGGGGAGGCAGGCGACGTGAGGAATCCCCCTCGGTCAGTGAACGAGGGGGAGGAGTCAAACGTACTCTGTCGGCAGGACCGGCTCGCCCCTGGAGAGCTGCGTGGCGGACAGCGGCAGCCCGTCCCTGACCCGTACATGCCGGGCCCTGGCCTCGTCCATCGGCTCCCGGCCCACGACCTTCCCGCCGCGGACCAGCGGCACCAGCAGCTCCTGCCCCGCCAGCTCGGCCGGCATCTCTCGAGCGCCGACGACCTCGGCCTCCGCCACCCCGTCCGCGTCCAGCCGCCGCGCCGCCCACTTCCGCCCGCCGATCGACGTCTTCCCGCCGGTCGACCGCTTCGCCACCGCCACCAGCGGCGCGTCCGGGGCGTCGGAGGCGGCGCGGGCCACGAGCTTGTAGACCATCGAGCACGTCGGGTGCCCACTGCCGGTGACCAGCCGGGTGCCCACCCCGTACGCGTCCACGGGGGCGGCGGCGAGCGAGGCGATGGCGTACTCGTCGAGGTCGCTGGTGACGATGATCCGGGTCTCGTGCGCGCCCAGCTCGTCGAGCTGCTGGCGCACCCGGTGCGCGACCAGCAACAGGTCGCCGGAGTCGATGCGCACCGCGCCCAGCGCGGGGCCCGCGACCTCCACGGCGGTACGGACCGCGGCGGCCACGTCGTACGTGTCGACCAGCAGGGTCGTCCCCACGCCCATGGACTCCACCTGCGCGGTGAACGCCTCCCGCTCGCTGTCGTGCAGCAGCGTGAAGGCGTGCGCGGAGGTGCCGACGGTGGGGATGGCGTAGCGGAAGCCGGCGGCCAGGTCGGAGGTGGAGCTGAAGCCGCCGACGTACGCGGCGCGGGCGGCGGCCACGGCGGACAGCTCGTGGGTGCGCCGGGCGCCCATCTCGACCAGCGGCCGGCCGCCGGCGGCGACGGCCATCCGGGAGGCGGCGGCGGCGATGGCGGAGTCGTGGTTGAGGATCGACAGCACCACGGTCTCCAGCAGCACGCACTCGGCGAAGCTGCCCTCGACGCGCAGCACGGGGGAGCCGGGGAAGTACACCTCGCCCTCGGGATAGCCCCAGATGTCGCCGGTGAACCGGAAGTCCGCGAGCCAGTCCAGGGTCGGGCCGTCGACCACGTCGTGGGCGCGCAGGAAGCTCAGCACCTCGGGCTCGAAGCGGAAGCTCTCCAGCGCGTCCAGGACGCGGCCGGTCCCGGCCACGACCCCGTAGCGGCGGCCCTCGGGCAGCCGGCGCGTGAAGGTCTCGAAGACCGAACGCCGGTGCGCGGTGCCGGCGTGCAACGCGGCCTGGACCATGGTCAACTCGTAGTGATCGGTGAAGAGGGCCGTCGAGGGGACGGTGACCGGCAGCTTCAGTTCCGACATGCCGTTGATCCTACGCCCATACTCGTCACATTGACGATTTCAGGTGTCCGAATGGCTGCGGCACCGCCTCGGGTGGCAGCATGGGGAGCGTCAGGGCTGCCGTCGCAGCCGGAGCTATCGAGGAGTTGCCGCCAACCGTGAGCGTCGCACCCACGGAGATCGAGCGCCCGGAGACCGTCGAGTCCCAGTCACCCGCGGCGGTGCCTGAACCGGACGTCCCCTGGGTGACGATCGTCCACAACGACCCGGTGAACCTCATGAGCTACGTGACGTACGTCTTCCAGGCGTACTTCGGATATCCCAGGGAGAAGGCACGCAAGCTCATGATGGACGTACACACCAAGGGGAGGGCCATCGTCTCCAGCGGCTCCCGCGAGGAGATGGAGCGGGACGTGCAGGCGATGCACGGCTACGGCCTGTGGGCCACTCTCCAGCAGGACCGCTGATGGCGGGGCACTTCGAAGCGGTCCCGGGCGGCGGCGCGGCCGTCGCGCTGGACGAGTTGGAGATCTCCATCCTGCGCACCCTGACCGTGCAGTTGCTGGAGCTGATCGGTCCCGGCGACGCCCCCGCGGACGCCGCGCCCCCCGCCGACCCGCTGGACGCGCTCTTCGCCGAGGGCCCCAGCAAACCGCCGTCCGACCCGGCGCTGGCGCGGCTCTTCCCCGACGCCTACAGCGAGCCCGGCAAGGGCCCGGACGAGGAAGAGCGGGCCCGCTCGGCGGAGTTCCGCCGCTACACCGAGCCGGAACTGCGGGAGAGTAAGCGGGAGAACGCCCTGGCGGTCGTCCGCGGGCTCGACCTGCTGACCGTGCAGGGCGAGGGCGGCGCGGTGCTCAAGGTCGGGCCGGAGGAGTCGCGGCAGTGGCTCGCGACGCTGAACGACCTGCGGCTGGCCATAGGCGCGCGGCTCGACATCCGGGACGACGACGACGGCGAGGCGCTGTTCCGGCTGCCGGACGAGGACGAGCGCAAGCCGATGGTGATGGCGTACCTGTGGCTCGGCGGGCTGCAGGAGACCCTGATCGAGACGCTGCTGCCGTAGGCCGCGGGCCCCTGTCCCCGGGTCCGTTCGGGTGAATACGCACATAATCACCCTTTTCCCGTGGTAAAGCTGCAGTCGGGGGACTGCACGGGAAAGGGCGCGACTCTCCATGACCACTGCGAAGGTCCCGGAGGACGGCCTCGCGGCCAGGGCCCCCGGCGAGGGCTGTGACGAGGGCTACGAGCGCGGGCTCGGCAGCCGCCAGATCCAGATGATCGCCATCGGCGGCGCCATCGGGGTGGGCCTCTTCCTGGGCGCCGGCAAGATCATCGAAAAGGCCGGCCCCAGCCTCATCTTCCTGTACGCGCTCGCCGGCGTCGTCATCTTCTTCATCATGCGGGCCCTCGGCGAACTGCTGCTCTACCGTCCGGTCTCGGGCAGCTTCGCCGAGTACGCGCGCGAATTCCTCGGCCCCTACTTCGGGTACGTCACGGGCTGGACGTACTGGCTGATGTGGGCCGTGACCGGCATGACCGAGCTGACCGCCGCCGCCATCTACATCAACTACTGGTGGCCCGCCGTCCCGCAGTGGGTCAGCGCGCTCGGCTTCCTCGTGCTCCTCTTCGGCGTCAACCTGATCTCGGTGAAGATCTTCGGCGAGCTGGAGTTCTGGTTCTCGATGGTCAAGGTCACCGCGATCATCGGCATGATCGTCATCGGCGTCGGCGTCCTCACCGTCGGCTTCTCCGACGCCGCGGCCACCGCCACCACCACGAACCTCTGGAGCCACGGCGGCTTCTTCCCCAACGGCGTCGGCGACAGCCTGATGACCCTCCAGGGCGTGATGTTCGCCTACCTCGCCGTCGAACTCGTCGGCGTCACCGCGGGCGAGAGCGCGAACCCCGAGAAGACCCTGCCCAAGGCGATCAACACGCTGCCCTGGCGGATCGCCACCTTCTACGTCGGCTCGCTGATCGTCATCCTGTCGGTGGTCCGGTGGACGGAGTTCAGCGCCGGCGTCAGCCCGTTCGTCGCCGCCTTCGGCAAGATCGGCATCCCCCTGGCCGCCGGCATCGTCAACTTCGTCGTGCTCACCGCCGCCCTGTCGTCGTGCAACTCCGGCATGTACTCCACCGGCCGCATGCTGCGCGACCTGGCCGCCAACTCCGAGGCGCCGAGGCTCTTCGGCAAGCTGAGCCCGCGCCGGGTGCCGGCCGCGGGCATCGCCGTGTCGGTCGTGGTCATGTCCGTCGGCGTGGTGCTCAACTACCTCGTGCCGGAGAAGGCGTTCGGCTACGTCATGTCCGTCGCCACCGCCGCGGCCATCTGGACCTGGTCGATGATCCTCCTCAGCCACATCCGCTACCGCCGCGCGGTCGCCGCCGGCCGGCTGCCCGCCTCGTCGTTCCCGGCACCGGGCGGGGTGGTGTGCAGTTGGCTCGCGCTGGCGTTCCTCGCGTTCGTCACCGTGCTCACCGCGCTGGACGCCGACGCCCGTGTCTCGCTGTACGTGGGCGCCGGCTGGGCGGTGCTGCTGTCGGGCGGCTGGGCGCTGAGCCGGCGGCGGGCCGCGGCCCGCGCGGAGGCGGCGCCGGGGTACGCGGCCGGGGCACAGTAGGCCGCGGCGGGCCGGTTTCCGCCGGCGCCGTGCCGGTGCCGGGTGCGCGCCCGGCGCGTACGCCGGCCGCGCGTACGCCCGCGGCGCGCGCTCGCGTTCGGCGCGTACGCCCGCGGGCTACGCCCAGAGCTGGCCGTGCAGCGCGGCGACGGCCTCTTCCGTGGTCTCGGCGGTGTAGATGCCCGTCGACAGGTACTTCCAGCCGCCGTCCGCGACGAGGAACGCGATGTCGGCGCTCTCGCCGGCCCGTACCGCCTTGCGGCCCACGCCGATCGCGGCGTGCAGCGAGGCGCCCGTGGAGATGCCGGCGAAGATGCCCTCCTCGCGCAGCAGTTCGCGGGTGCGGGTCACCGCGTCCTCGGAGCCGACGGAGTAGCGGGTGGTGAGCACCGACTCGTCGTACAGCTCGGGGACGAAGCCCTCGTCGAGGTTGCGCAGCCCGTAGACGAGGTCGTCGTAGCGCGGCTCGGCGGCCACGATCTGCACATCCGGGCGCTGCTCGCGCAGGAACCGGCCGGCGCCCATGAGGGTGCCCGTGGTGCCGAGGCCGGCGACGAAGTGGGTGATCGAGGGCAGGTCGGCGAGGATCTCGGGACCGGTGGTGGCGTAGTGCGCGCCGGCGTTGTCGGGGTTGCCGTACTGGTAGAGCATCACCCAGTCCGGGTGCTCCGCGGCCAGCTCCTTGGCGACCCGTACGGCGGTGTTGGAGCCGCCGGCCGCGGGGGAGGAGATGATCTCCGCGCCCCACATGGCGAGCAGTTGGCGGCGCTCCTCGCTGGTGTTCTCCGGCATCACGCAGACCATGCGGTAGCCCTTGAGCTTCGCCGCCATGGCCAGCGAGATGCCGGTGTTGCCCGAGGTGGGCTCCAGGATCGTGGCGCCCGGGGTGAGCCGGCCGTCCTTCTCCGCCTGCTCGACCATGAACAGCGCCGGGCGGTCCTTCACCGAGCCGGTGGGGTTGCGGTCCTCCAGCTTCGCCCAGATGCGCACCGCGGGGGCGGGGGAGAGGCGCGGCAGGTGGACCAGGGGCGTGTTGCCGACGGCCGCGAGGGGGCTGTCGTAGCGCATCAGCGGGAGCCGCCGGCGACGGCGGGCAGGATCGTCACGCTGTCGCCGTCGGCGACCTCGGTGGCCATGCCCTTGAGGAAGCGGACGTCCTCGTCGTTGAGGTACACGTTGACGAAGCGGCGCAGCTCGGCGCCCTCGACCAGCCGCTCGCGGATCCCGGTGTGCCGGGACTCCAGGTCGTCGATCAGCTCGGCCAGGGTGGTGCCGTCGCCCTGCACGGCCTTCTCGCCGTCGGTGTAGCTGCGGAGGATGGTCGGGATGCGGACCTCGATGGCCATTTCGGGGCTCCTGTGGGATGCGGGGAGTCGGGGGGCGGGCGCTTGCGGGCGCCCGCGGGCGGGGTGGGCCGCGCCGGGTTCTGCCGGGGACGTACGTGCCCGGCCGGGCTGCCGGACGCCGGAGTCGGGCGGCGGTCAGCCGCGGCCGGCCGCGGGGGGCGGCGGGGCCGGACAGACGGCGCTGGCGAGCCGGCAGAGGTCGACGTGCAGCCTGGCGACCAGCATGATCTGCCGGCCCGGGGGTTTCCGGGTCACGTCGTGGTCAACCATGACCTCATCGTATCGATTCCCTGTCCGCCTGCCGGATCGCGGTTTCATGATGCGGACGGGGGCTCAGCGCGCGGGGACGTTGTCGTACGAGGCGACCACGGTGACGTCCTCCTCGGTGATCACGCCGTCCACGATCCGGAACGAGCGGAAGGAGACAGGCCCTTCACCGTTGCCGGACTCGGCGGTGGAGACCAGGACGTAGTGCGCGCCGGGCTCGTTGGCGTAGGAGACATCGGTGCGGGAGGGGTACGCCTCGGTGGCGGTGTGCGAGTGGTAGATCACCACCGGCTCCTCGTCGCGGTCGTCCATCTCCCGGTAGAGCCGGAGCAGGTCCTGCGAGTCGAACTCGTAGAACGTGGGGGAGCGGGCGGCGTTGAGCATGGGGACGAAGCGCTGCGGCCGGCCGTCGGCGGGCGCCGGTGCCGGTCCTGCGACGACGCCGCACGCCTCGTCGGGGTGGTCCTTGCGGGCGTGGGCGGCGATCTGCTCGTACAGCTCCTCCGTGATGGTCAGCATGGCCGCAAGGATGACACGGGGGCGGAGCGCGCACCTCGTACGTTCCGAACACTGAGACGAATCCGCCCGGATGCCGGTTCGGTGGCCGGACGCGGGTGCCGGCCGGGCCGCTGCCGGACCGCGTCAGGTGTCGGCCAGGTGGCGCACCTGCTCCCACACCGCCTGATCCACCGGACCGGCCTTGCGGCGGAGGTCCCGGACGCCGGCCTCGTACAGCTCGTCCGTCTCCAGATACCCCGGGCGGTCCCGGCCGGCGCCGGGGGAGCCGGCCGGCAGCGTGACCACGCCGGGCCGCCCGCCGCCGGGCCGGGCGGTGATCCGGGCCACCGTCACCGTCTCGTCCGCGCACTTCAGCACCAGGCACAGCCGCTCCCGGCCGGCCTCCTTGCCGCCCTCCTCGCCGCCCGCCGAGTCCCCGTCCCCGTACGGGACGAGCGCCCACCACACCTCGCCCGGCAGCGCCTCGTCCGGCCGCCGGTGCGCGCGCCGCACCCGCCCGAAGCTGTCGACCAGCCCGGCGATCACGGCCAGCACCACCACGGCCACGAGCGCCGGCCACCACGAGCTGTCCATGGGCCCGATCGTAGGCGCGCTCCGCGGTCGCGGGCGACCCGGCGCAGGTGGACCCCCGGTCCGTACCCCGTCGCATCCTGGTGATTCCGCCCACAACCGGGATGGCCGGGGGACCGCTGCGGCCCGTCCCGGCTTACCCTCGGCAGACCGGCGGGGCATCGTCGCCCCGTCCCGACCGTGCCGGAGGTCCTGCCCCGATGAAGCTCACCGTCGTCGGTTGCTCGGGCTCGTTCCCGTCCGCGGACTCCGCGTGCTCGAGCTACCTGGTCGAGGCGGAGGGCTTCGCACTCCTGCTCGACATGGGCAACGGCGCGCTGGGGGCACTGCAGCAGCACTGCGGACTGTACGACCTCGACGCCGTCCTGCTGAGCCACCTGCACGCGGACCACTGCATCGACATGTGCGCCTACTTCGTCGCCCGCTACTACCGCCACGACGGCGGCCCCGCCGGCCTGCTCCCCGTCTACGGCCCCAAGGGCACGGAGCAGCGGCTGACCACGGCGTACGCGGACACCCCCTCGCAGACGTCGATGAGCGAGGTCTTCGACTTCCGGGCGCTGGAGCGCGGCGCGTTCGAGATCGGCCCCTTCACGGTGCACGCGGACCTGGTCAGCCACCCCGTCGAGGCGTACGCCTTCCGCATCGAGCACGGCGGGCGCAGCCTCGTCTACTCCGGCGACACCGGCCCCTGCGGGGCGCTGACCAAGCTGAGCGCGGACGCCGATCTGCTGTTGTGCGAGGCGGCGTTCACCCACGGCCGCGAGCAGATCCCGGACCTGCACCTCACCGGCCGCGAGGCGGGCGAGGCCGCCGCGGCGGCGGGGGTGGGGCGGCTGGTGCTCACCCACATCCCGCCGTGGACGGACCCGCAGGTGAACCTGCGGGACGCCAAGGAGGCGTACGAGGGCCCGGTGGAACTGGCGCGCGCGGGCGCCGTGTACGAGGTCTGAGCCCAGCCCGGGGCCACGGAGCCGCCGCAGGCGTACCTTGCCAAACAGTGCGCCGCCGCACCCGGAAACGGCGGATCCAGTGACGCCTACGCCTCCGGTGGCCTGCTGTAGCTGTCGATGACGGCCCTGGACGTCGAAGCGTTCTGAAAGACCAGTTCCCACGGCCCGGTGTTGACGTCCATCTCCTTGCCGAAGCCGACCCACTTGCCCGCCATACGGCGGCCGGTGGGCTCGACGAGCAGTTGCAGCGCGCCGTGATAGCGGGCGCCCCGGTAATAGCCGTCCGGGGCGGTCTGCTCTGTCCACGTGCCGGTGACGACGCTGCCGTCTACCGTGAGGTCCAGCGTCAGCGGCGACTCGGGATTCAGCGAGGCGTTCGGCAGGCTGCGTCCGTTGAGGACGTTGCCGTGCTGGACGAGCACCACGAAGTGACCGCCGGTGAACGACTCCCCGCGGCCGGAGGAGAAGAACTCGTACCGGCTCAGCCAGATACCGGCATAGCTCGTCGCCGGGGCCGTTCGCGGCGCAGTGGCCCCGCTCCCGGCTGGGGTTCCGGTGGGTGAGTCTTCGAGGTCGTGACCACCGTGGCCGTCGTCGGCAACGCGGGCCTGGGGGACGGTGAAGCCGAGCGCGGCCACTGGCAGGCCCGTCACGGCTTCCAGTGCGCGGGCGTAGGCCGGGTGGGGGGCGGTGACGGTGCCCGCCTCCCAGCGCTGGATCAGGCGTTTGTTCGCGCTGTTGGGCCGGCCGATGTGGTCGCCGGCCGCGCGTATGGCACGGGCCAAGTCGTCCTGTGACATCTGCAGCGACAGCCGGGCGGCCTGTAGCGCGCTGTTGGGTGTAGCCATACCGATCACCGTAGCCATGGTCTCGCGGGAACGACACCTAAACGACGCCGCCCGTGTCGTCGGAATGTCGCCTGCAACGACGCCGCGGGAGGCGACGTTTCGGCGTCATCCTGTCTGGGTGACAGAACGTACCAGCACCCGGCTGACCCCGCAGCCTGATTCACCTCGGCTCACGCTCCGCGTATCCCGCGACAGTGGCAGGACTTGGGAGCCAGAGAAGCGGTTCTACTCCCGCGACTGCGAGCCCCCTCTGCTCAACGGCGTCTACCCGCCGTGTGAGTGCCCCCGCTGTGGCGGAAGGGGGTGACCAGGAGCGCCGGGACGCGCGCAACCGCGGCGACCACTCGGCCGCCTCGGACTTCTCCGTCCGCATTCGCCGGCACTCCTACCACTGAACTCCGCTCCCTGGCCGCCGTCTCGTCGAACGGCCGGGGGCGGCCCGCGGCTAGCCGCTGGTGCTCACGGCCAGCCGCAGAAGGCGCCCCGCCTGCCTGTCGCCGGCGCGCACCACCGCCCCGGGCGGTCCGGGGCGGCCCCCGAGAGGAGCCATCGATGAACCCCAGAACCCCCCGGGCGCACACCATAGCTGGCCGCCGCGAAGCCGCCACCGCGGCCACGACCGTGTTCCTCGTGCTGTCCGTCTTCGCCACCCTGGCGCTCCTCGTCGCGTATGAGACGGGGGCCGCGTGATGGGTTCCCCGCCGCTGAAGTTCGCCGCGTTAGAGATCACAGGACGCTGCCAAGAGAATTGCGCGTTCTGCTACGCCGAGAGCAGCCCGCAGGGCACGCACGGCACGATGAAACTCCCTGACTGGGAACGCATCCTCGACGAGCTTCGCGAGTTGGGCACGAGAACCGTGCAGTTCATCGGCGGGGAGCCGACTTTGCACCCCTACCTCGGCCGGCTCATCGCTTGCGCCCGCGACGCCGGCCTCGACGTGGAGGTCTTCTCCAACCTCGTCCACGTCCGTGACGAGCTGTGGGATGTCTTCCGTACCTGCGGCGTGCGCCTCGCGACCACGTACCTGAGCGACGACCCGCGCCAGCACGACGTGATCACGCGCCTGCCCGGCTCCCACCGGCGCACCCGGGCGAACATCCAACGCGCGACCGAGATGGGCATCCCGCTGCGCGCGGGCGTCATCGGAGTGCACGAGAGCCAGCGCGTTCAGAACGCGGCCGGCGACCTGCGCGCGCTGGGTGTGGCCCAGGTCAAGACCGACCGGGTTCGGTCACTCGGACGTGCGAACAGAGGGCCCGGGAAGACGATCGACGCTCTGTGCGGGCAGTGCGCTCACGAGCAGTGCGCGATCGGCCCGGACGGGTACGTGTGGCCGTGCGCCATGGGCCGCTTCCTGTTCGCGGGGAACGTGCTGCGCACTCCGCTCGCGGACATCTGGCAGGGCGCGCGCATGGCCGAGGTTGCCGCCGCCATACGAGACGTGCACGGCCTGCCGGCGGCGCAGTCGTGTACGCCGCCGCAGTGCCTTCCATGGTGCGGCCCCTGCCAGCCGTGCGCCCCGCAGGCGGGCAGACACCTGGATAGCATCGACGGGCCCGACTGACGCAGGGGAGCGCGCGCATGGACGACCACGGGGACGACTTCGGTATCTGGACCGACGTCGACGCCAACGGAGCAGTGCAGCGGACCGAAGAGCAGTGGTCGCTCATCGCCGGCTACGTCCGGCACGCCGCGAACAAGCTTGGCGGCCCTCTGCCATTGTGCCTCCCCGGGGAGCCGCGAGAGTGCGGTCGGCCCGCGCGACAGCACGTGATCGCGTGGGCCGCCGAGCTGAAGGCGCGGGCGCACCACCTGATCGAAACGTCCGCGCCGACAGAGGAGCGCGGGGCGCATGCCGCCGGCCCGCTGTACCGCCGGCGCCTGGAGGAGTTGCGCGAGCGACCCTGACCGCGGGCGCAGGACGGCCCTGGTTGCGTGTCCCGCTCCCTGGCTTGATCAAGAAGGACAAGGACCAGGTGCCCTCTGTCAAAAGCGAATGCGCCCGGGCGTCCAACCGATCCCCGTGCAGGAATATCGCGGCAAGGGCTGGCGGTGGACCTATGGCACTTAGTGCACTTCCGACATTCGACCGTGCCGCACGGCAGGGCCCCCGGCCCGGGCCGGGGACGGCGGTTGGGCTCCGTGCGGGGCGGATAGGGTCGGGGCATGGCTACCTCTGAGACCTCCGGCGGCTTCGGCCGTATCGACGGACGTACCCCCGCCGACCTGCGTCCCGTGTCGCTGGAACGGGGCTGGAGCATGCACGCCGAGGGGTCCGTGCTGGTGTCCTTCGGCGATACCCGCGTGCTGTGCACCGCCAGCTTCACCGAGGGGGTGCCGCGCTGGCGCAAGGGCAGCGGCGAGGGGTGGGTCACCGCGGAGTACGCGATGCTGCCGCGGTCCACGAACACTCGCGGCGACCGGGAGTCCGTACGCGGCAAGATCGGCGGGCGGACGCACGAGATCTCCCGGCTCATCGGGCGGTCGCTGCGCGCCGTCATCGACTTCAAGGCCCTCGGCGAGAACACCGTCGTCCTCGACTGCGACGTCCTCCAGGCCGACGGCGGCACCCGTACCGCCGCCATCACCGGAGCGTACGTGGCCCTCGCCGACGCTGTCGCGTGGGGCCGGCGGAACAAGCTGGTCAAGTCCAAGTCGACGCCGCTGACCGGCACCGTGGCCGCCGTCAGCGTCGGCATCGTCGGCTCCGTGCCGCTGCTCGACCTCTGCTACGAGGAGGACGTGCGGGCGGAGACGGACATGAACGTCGTCTGCACCGGGGACGGGCGCTTCGTCGAGGTGCAGGGCACGGCCGAGGGCGAGCCGTTCGCCCGCGCCGAACTCGACGCGCTGCTCGACCTCGCGGTCGGCGGCTGCGCGCAGCTCGACGTGCTGCAGCGTGCGGCACTGGAGGGAGACCTGTGAAGGGGACGAAGCTCTGGGCGCGCGCGGGCGTCGCGCTCGCGGCGGGGGCCGCCGCGGTGACGCTCACCGGCGCCTGTGACGCGGTGAACAAGGCCATAGACTGCGGCCAGCTCGGTGTCGAGGTCGCGGCCGACGTCGACCGGCTGCAGAAGGCCGTCTCCGGCGCGGGCGAGGACCCGCAGGCCGCCGCCGAGGCGCTCGACGACGTCGAGCAGACCCTCGACGGCTTCGGCGACAAGACCGACAACGCCGACGTCGGCAAGGCCGTCGACGACCTCCAGCAGGCCGTCGACAACGCCCAGCAGGCCGCCGACCGCGGAGACGTGCCCGACTTCCGGCCGGTCGGCGACGCCGCCGGCGAACTGACGAACGTGTGCACCCCGTGACCGCGCGCCGCCTCGTCCTCGCGACCCGCAACGCGGGCAAGGTCACCGAGCTGCGCGCCATCCTCGGCGAGGCGGGCGTCGACGCAGAACTCCTCGGCGCCGACGCCTTCCCCGACGCCCCCGAGGTGCCCGAGAGCGGCGTCACCTTCACCGAGAACGCCCTGCTGAAGGCGCACGCGCTGGCGCAGGCCACCGGGCTGCCGGCGGTCGCCGACGACTCCGGGCTGTGCGTGGACGTCCTCGGCGGCGCGCCCGGCATCTTCTCCGCCCGCTGGGCCGGCCGCCCCGGCGCCGCCGACCAGGACGCGGCGAACCTCGCCCTCCTCCTCGCCCAGCTCGCCGACGTCGGCCCCGAGCACCGCGGCGCGTACTTCGCCTGCGCCGCGGCGCTCGCGCTGCCGGACGGCACCGAGCGCGTCGCGGAGGGGCGGCTGGAGGGCACGCTGCGGTACGAGCCGGCGGGCACCGGCGGCTTCGGGTACGACCCGATCCTCCAGCCGCTCGGCGAGGACCGTACCTGCGCGGAGCTGACGCCTCAGGAGAAGAACGCCATCAGCCACCGCGGCCGGGCCTTCCGCGCGCTCGCCCCGGCGGTACGGGAGTTGCTCAAGGACTGACTCAAGGACTGACTCAAGGACTGACTCAAGGACTGAGGGGCACGGCCTCGCGTACGGGCCGCGTCACGTCCCCCGTACACGCAGGAAGGCGCCGCCGGATTCCTCCGGCGGCGCCCTCGCGCTGTCCTTCCCCCTACGCTCCCTTGAACTCCTGGCGCTGCCGGCCGAGCCCGTCGACCTCCAGCTCCACCACGTCCCCGGCCCGCAGGTACGGCTTCGGGTCCGCCATCCCCAGCGCGACGCCCGCAGGGGTGCCGGTGTTGATGACATCGCCCGGGTAGAGCGTCATGAACTGGCTCAGATACCGCACCACATGGGCCACCGGGAAGATCTGGTCCGCCGTCGTCCCGTCCTGGCGCTTCTCGCCGTTCACCCACAGCCGCAGCCCCAGGGCCTGCGGGTCGGGCACCTCGTCGGCCGTCACCAGCCACGGGCCCAGCGGGTTGAACGTCTCGCAGTTCTTGCCCTTGTCCCACTGCCCGCCGCGCTCGATCTGGAACTCCCGCTCGGAGACGTCGTGGGCAACGGCGTAGCCGGCGACGGCGGCCAGCGCGTCCGCGTCGGACTCCAGGTAGCGGGCCGTACGGCCGATGACCACCGCCAGCTCCACCTCCCAGTCCGTCTTCTCGCTGCCGCGCGGCACGAGGACGGTGTCCTCGGGGCCCACCACCGTGTCGGGGGCCTTCATGAAGAGGATCGGCTCCGCCGGGATGGCCGCGCCGGTCTCGGCCGCGTGGTCGTGGTAGTTCAGCCCGATGCACACGATCTTGCCGATCCGGGCCACCGGCGGCCCGGTGCGCAGGCCCTCGGCGTCGAGCGCCGGCAGCGCGCCGGCCGCGGCGGCGTCGCGTACGCGGGCGAGCGCCGCGTCGTCGGACAGCAGCGCTCCGTCCACGTCGGACACGATGCCGGAGAGGTCCCGCAGGGTCCCTCCGTCGTCCAGCAGGGCCGGGCGCTCGCTCCCCGACGGTCCGACACGCAGCAGCTTCATGGTGTGACTCCCCTCTCCGCGGTCGATCGATCATCCGCTGACCTTGTTCACTCCGCAAGACCTTGTTCAGCCCGTGGACCCGGGCGGCGGTGGAGGAGGGTGCGCTCGGCGGCCGTCCAGGCGGTCGTGGTCGCCAGGTAGAGACCCGCGGCGAGCGGCACGATCGCGGCCGTGACCAGGGTGCCGAAGGAGAGCAGGGGCAGCCAGCGGGTCAGCCCCGCGGCGGGGCCCGGGAGTTCCGGCAGCGGCGCGGCCTCCGCCTGCTTTCCCTTCTTCGCCGGCTGTCCCTTCCCCCCGTTCTTCTTCCTTCCGTTCTTCGGTGTGGCCGCCGCCTTGCGTGCGGCTTCCGCTTCCGCCTTGCGCTCGGCCATCATCCGGCGGCTGCGCCAGAACGTGTACGCCGCCACCCCCGCGATCACCGCG
This sequence comes from Streptomyces sp. CNP082, assembly GCF_059570535.1. Taxonomy (NCBI): domain Bacteria; kingdom Bacillati; phylum Actinomycetota; class Actinomycetes; order Kitasatosporales; family Streptomycetaceae; genus Streptomyces; species Streptomyces sp. CNP082. Next base: position 189,447 of record NZ_JCANSZ010000002.1, on the reverse strand, counting down.
AAGAGCCCCGCGTACACCATCCCGTGCGCTCCGAACACCCCGCCGTCCGCGAGCGCGTCGGACCACCGCCCGCCCAGCGGGGCGCCGAGCAGGGTGTGGGTGAGCAGGTCGTCGTCGTGGCCGGTGAAGAGCCGGTACATCACCATGAACACGGGGATCTGGAGCACCATCGGCCCGCAGCCCGCCAGCGGCGAGGCGCCGGCGTCCGCGTACGCCTCGGTGAGCGCGCGGCGCAGCCGCTCGGGGTCGTTGCGGTGCTTGCGCTGGATCTCCGCCACCTGCGGCGCGAGGTCCTGGCGCACCCGCTCGCCGCGGGCGGCGGCCCGTGCCATGGGGTGCAGGGCCAGGCGTACGCACAGGGTGAAGACGATGATCGCGACGGCGGTGGCGGAGGCGCCGAAGAGGGGGTCGAGGGTGTCAGCAAGCGTGGACAGGAGGGCGGAGAGCGCGCCGAATACGGACATGGAAGGGCTCCACAGGTCTCGTCGTGCCGGACGTCGTGCCGGATGAAGGGGCGGCGTGACGAGCCGTGCGGGGCGCCCTGCGTGCGGCGCCGCGGGGGCAGCGGGCAGCGGGAGGGCCGGGGGGCGGCCGGGTACGTCTGCGAACGGCCGGGGCCGGCCGGGAGCGGGCTGCGGGCTGCGGGCGGGCTGCGCCGGGGGCGCCTACACGGCCGTCGGCAGGCGACGGCCGGGCGCCCGGGGCCGTGGACGGCCCGCGGCGGCGGGGTCCCGCTGAGGGAGGAAGGCGGTGCGCAGGGCGCGTTCGCGCAGGGCGGTACGGATCTGCGCGTGCGACGGCGGCGGTACCGCGGCGGCGACGCAGGCCAGCGCGGCGAGCAGCGTCAGCGCGGCGGAGGCCGCGGCACCGGCGAGGCCGGTGGCGATGCCCGTCTCGTCGAGCACGACGTCGGCGGCGAGGAGGAGCAGGGCGACGGCGACCATGCGCCAGCGCGTGGCGGCACCGAGGATGCGGAGCATCGGGGCCGTCCTCCCTTCGGCTCACCGTCCGGTACGCGGCGTACGTGACGTCTGCGCGCATCCTAACGCGGCACCGGCGCCCCCGGCCCGCCGGGCGACCGCCCGTCCCGGACGCGTGGCGCGATCCCGGCCCCGGCCCGGTCCGGGGCGCCGGCTCAGCCCGCGATCGCCCGGTACACCGTGTAGATGACCAGCCCCGCGAGCGCGCCCACCACCGTGCCGTTGATCCGGATGAACTGCAGATCCCGCCCGATGTGCGCCTCGATCTTGCGCGACGTGTGGCCGGCGTCCCAGCCCGCCACCGTGTCCGAGATCAGCGACGTGATCTGGTGCTGGTACGTCGTCACCACATGCGTGGCGACGTCCTCCGCCCAGCCGTCGACCTTCGCCTGCAGCCGCTCGTCCGCCGCCATCCGCTGCCCGAACGACAGCAGCGCGGCCCGCGCCCGCAGCCGCAGCTCGCTGCGCTCGTCGTCCGCCGCGCCGACGATCATGCCGCGCAGCGACGTCCACGCCGAGGCGATGAAGTCCTGCACCTCGTCGCGGTCCAGGATCTCGCCCTTGAGCCGTTCGACGCGCGCCCGGGTCGCGGTGTCGCCCTGGAGGTCGGCGGCGAAGTCGGAGAGGAACCGGTCGAGCGCGCCGCGCGCCGGGTGCTCCGGGGAGTCGCGCATCTCGCCGATGAACCGCAGGAGTTCCTTGTAGACCCGCTCGCCGACGCGGCGGTCGACGAACTTCGGGGTCCAGCCGGGCGCGCCCCCGGCGACGGCGCCGACGACCGAGGGGCCGTTGAGGATCAGCCAGGACTCGGCGCNCTCGCAGACCAGGTCGACGACGCGGCGGTGGCCGCCGTCCGCGACGACCTTCTCCAGCAGCTTGCCGAGCCCGGGACCGACCTCCAGGGCGGCGGCGCGGCGGTTGATGGCCTCGCCGACGACGGCCTGGACATCGTGGTCCCGCAGGACGGCCAGCGCCCCGCGCAGCACGGTCGACGCCTCGGCGGTGACGCGGTCGGCGTTGTCGGGCTCGGCGAGCCAGCCGCCGACGCGGCTGCCGAGGCCGAGCGCGTGCAGCCGGTTGCGTACGACATCGGCGGAGAGGAAGTTCTCGCCGACGAAGTCGCCGAGGCTCTGGCCGAGCTGGTCCTTCTTGGTGGGGATGATCGCGGTGTGCGGGATGGGCAGCCCGAGGGGCCGCTTGAACAGGGCCGTGACCGCGAACCAGTCGGCCAGCGCGCCGACCATGCCCGCCTCCGCCGCCGCGGCGACGTACGCGGACCAGGTGCCGGCGCCGCTGTGCTGTGCCCAGCGGGCGAGCGTGAAGACCACGGCGGCCAGCAGCAGCAGGCCGGTGGCGATGGTCTTCATACGGCGCACGCCGCGCCGCTTCTCCGCGTCGGCATCCGTGTAGGCGAAACCGTCCGGCCCGCCCGCTGCCCGCAGATCCATCGCGCTCCGTCCGCTCACGCCGTTCCCTGACGGCCATTGTCCCCGGGGCCGTCACCATCTCTCACTTCAGGAACGCACCGCGGGTTCCCGGCGTCCCGGGCGGGGGCGCGGCGGGGGCGCGGGCCGGAGACAGTAACTTCACCTTCTGGATGGTAAAGTTACTGGCATGCGACCCAGCTCCCGTACCCAGATCCTCGAAGCGGCCGTCCGCGTGGTCGAACGGGCGGGGATCACCGCCCTGACGCTCGACGCCGCCGCGGCCGAGGCCGGGCTCACCAAGCCCGGGCTGATGTACCACTTCCGCAACCGCGACGCGCTGCTGCTGGCCATCCAGCGGCACCTGACCGAGAGCCTGGAGGCTCAGCTCCGCGCCGAGCTGGGCAAGCCGTTCGAGGAGGCCACCGCCCGCGAGCGGGCCGCCGCCTACGTGCGGTCCTGCGGGCAGGGCGGCGGGAAGGCGGACTTCGCCTTCATGGTCGCGTCGGCGACCCGGCCCGAGCTGGCGCGGATCTGGGACGAGTTCGCGGACCGCTGGGCGCCCGAGCCGCCCGGCCCCGACCCGGATCCCGAGGCAGTCGACCTGTTCCTGGCCCGGGTGGCGGCGGACGGGCTGTGGCTCTTCCACACCACCGCGCAGTCCACGCTCGCCCCCGAGGTGGAGGAGGCGGTGCGCCGGCGGCTCGTCGAGCTGACCGGCCCGGCCTCCTGAGGCCCGCCGCGACCTCCGGCCCGGGCCCCGGCCCGGGGGCCGCGGCCCGCCGCGTACACACGCAGAAAGCAAAGGTGCTTCATGATCAAGGCACGACGCTGGTGGGTGCTCGCGACCGTCTCGGCGGGGCTGCTGCTCATCTCGCTCGACGTGACGATCCTCTACACGGCGCTGCCCACCCTCACCGCCGACCTGCACGCCGATGCGTCCTCCAAACTCTGGATCATCAACGCCTACCCGCTCGTGATGGCCGGGCTGCTGCTGGGCGCCGGCACGCTGGGCGACCGCGTGGGCCACAAGCGGATGTTCCTGACCGGGCTCGTCCTCTTCGGCACCGCGTCCACGGTCGCCGCGTTCGCGCCCTCGGCCGCGGTGCTGATCGGTGCCCGCGCGTTCCTCGCGGTCGGCGCGGCGGCGATGATGCCCGCGACGCTGGCGCTGATCCGGCTCACCTTCGACGACGAGCGCGAGCGCGGCATCGCGATCGGCATCTGGGGCACGATCGCCGTCGTCGGCGCGGCGCTCGGGCCCGTCGCGGGCGGGGTGCTGCTCGCCCACTTCTGGTGGGGCTCGGTCTTCCTCGTCAACGTCCCCGTCGTGCTCGCGGCGCTCGCCGCGACCGCGGTGCTCGCGCCCGGCAGCTCCGGCAGCAGGGACCGGCCGTGGGATCCGGTGGCCTCCGCGCAGGTCATGGCCGGGCTCGTCGGCGTGGTGTACGCGATCAAGGAAGGCGCGCGGCCGGAGCCCGACCCGCTGCACATCGTGCCGGCGCTGCTGGTCTCCGCCGCCGGGTTCACGGTCTTCGTACGCCGCCAGCGCACCCGGACGTACCCGCTGATCGACTTCGCGCTCTTCCGCAACCGGCAGTTGCTCGCCGGTGTCCTCGGCGCCGGGCTTGCGATGTTCGCCACCGCCGGCATCGAGCTGATCCTCGCCCAGCGCCTCCAGCTCGTGCTCGGCCTCAGCCCGCTGCGCGCCGGGCTGGTGCTCGCCACCTCCGCCCTCGGCGCGCTCCCGGCCAGCATCGTCGTCGGCGGCCTGGTCTACCGCGTGCCCGCGCGGCACCTCATCGGCGGCGGCCTGCTCGCCGGCGCCCTCGGCGTCACGCTGACCCTGCTGCTCACCCCGGGCGCCGGTCCGCTGCTGGGCGCCGGACACGCCGCGGGCTGGGTCGTCCCCGGCCTGCTCATCGCCGGCCTCGGGTTCGGCACGGTCATGACCGCGGCCTCCGCCGCGATCATCGGCGGCGCCCCGCCGCACCGGGCCGGCATGGCGTCGTCCGTCGAAGAGGTCTCGTACGAACTCGGCGGCCTCAGTGGCGTCGCCGTCCTGGGCTCCGTCATGACCGCCGTCTACACCGCCACCGCCGACCTGCCCGCCGGCACCCCCGCGGCGGCCTCCGACAGCATCGACGAGGCCCACGCCGCCGCGGCCGGACTCCCGCCGGGCGGCTCGCGGTCGCTGCTGCGGACCGCCGCCGCGGCCTTCGACAACGGCTACGCGCTCACCCTCGTCATCACCACCGCCCTGCTGGCCGCCGGCGGCGTCGCCGCCCGCCGCCTCCTCGGCCACCGCACCGCCGCCGCGGCGCCGGAGGAGGAGGCTGAAGGCAACTCCGGGGCTGTGACCGGAACGCACCCCTCCCATCGCTAGGATGGCGGACCGCCGAAGACGGCGCGCAGGGACGAATCCGCGGGGGAGCAGGCCGACGTGACGACCAGGACGGGGTACGCCGTGCTCGCCGCCCTGGTGGCGTTCGTCGCGCTGCTCGCCGCCGGCGTCTACGCCGTCACCGACCACCCCGCCGCACCCGCGCCGCCCCCCGGCGCCGGCGGCGGCGCGGACTCCGCCGCCCCCGCCTCGGTCGGCGGCTGGGCCGGCACCTGGGCCGCCGCGCAGGCCGCGGCGGAGCCGGGCACGCGGGACGGCTTCGCGGGGATGTCCATACGCAACGTCGTGCACACCTCCGTCGGCGGCGCCAAGGCCCGGATACAACTGTCCAACGAGTACGGCGACACCCCGCTGACCCTCACCCGCGCCAGCGTCGCCCTCGCCGCCGGGGCCGGCGCCCCGGCGGCGCAGCCGGAGACGATGCGGCCCCTGACCTTCGCCGGCGCCGACGCGGTGACGATCCCCGCGGGCCGGACGGTGACCAGCGACCCCGTGCGGCTGCGGGTGCCGGCCGCCACGGACCTGCTGGTGACGACGTACGCGCCGGCGCCGGCCGGCCCGGTCACGTACCACCCGCACGCACTGCAGACCTCCTACCTGGCCGCCGGCGACCACACCCGCGACACCGAAGGGGCGGTGTACGGCCGGGAGTTCGACTCCTGGCGCTACGTCACCGCCGTCGACGTCTGGAGCGAGCAGTCCGCCGGCGCCGTCGCCGTCCTCGGCGACTCGCTCACCGACGGCACCGCCTCCACCCCCGGCGCCAACCGCCGCTGGACCGACTACCTCGCCGTGCGCCTGCGCGAGGAGCCCGGCGCCCCGCGCTACGGGGTGCTCAACCTCGGCCTCAGCGGCAACCGCGCGCTCACCGACGGCGGCACCGAGTTCCCCGCCAACGGCCCCTCCGGGCAGGCCCGTCTGGAGCGCGACGTGCTCTCCCGCACCGGCGTCAAGGCCGTCGTCGTGGAGCTGGGCATCAACGACATCCTCAAGTCCCCGAAGACCGCCGACGCGGACGCCATCGTCGCCGGGCTGCGGGAGATGGCCCGGCAGTCCCGCGACCGGGGCCTGAAGGTGCTGGGCGCGACGCTGATGCCGTTCCGCGGGCACCCGGCGTACACGCCGCGGGCGGAGCGCGTACGGCAGGAGGTCAACGAGCGGATACGCGCGGGCGACGTCTTCGACGCGGTCCTCGACTTCGACGCGGCCGTGCGCGACCCGGACCGCCTCGCGCGCCTGCACCCCGCGTACGACTCGGGCGACCACCTGCACCTGACGGACCTGGGCTACCAGGAGATGGCCATGACCCTGGACCTCGCCGACCTCAAGCCCCGCGCCCAGGCCGTGCTCTGAGCCCGTACCCCGGGCACCTCACCCCGGGCGCCTCCTCCCCCCGGGCACCTCCCGTGCTACTCCAGGCGCTTGCGGCGCTCCTCGCGCGCCAGCCGCCGCTCCTCCCGGGCCAGCCGCCGCTCCTCCCGGGCCGCCTCCGCCTCCGCGCGCCGGGCCGCCTTCGTCTTCTTCCGGCTGGTGCCCACGCCGCCCCAGAAGGCGAAGCCGGTGAGGGTGACGCGCGGGGCGCCGGGGGTGTGCGGGATGCCGGTGTGGGAGTGGTCGAAGCCGCCCATGATGCCGATGCCGCGGACCTCCAGCGCCATGTCCGGCGGCAGGATGACGTGCGCGCCGCCCATGATGGAGATGCAGCGGATCTCCACCTCCGCGGCCTCGAAGTCCGCCTCGCGCAGGTCGAGTTCCCCGCCGCCCCAGAACGAGAACATGGTGAAGCGCCGCGGCACGGTCCAGTGCCCCTTGCGCTGGAAGCCGCTCATGATCGCGATGCCCCGGTGCGTCGTGGCCTCGCCGCCGACGCGGCCGGCCCAGCCGGACGCCGGCCGGGGCGCCGGGGCCGCCTCGCGGGGAACGGGCGCGGCGGCGCCGGCGGCGGGCAGATCGCGGGTGAGGGGTTCGAGCTGGGCGTAGGTCTTCGACCGGTACGTCTCCTCCAGCCGCTCCTCGAACTCGTCCATGGCGAGGCGGCCTTCCGCCAGCGCGTCGCGCAGGATGCCGGCGACCCGCTCCCGGTCGGCGTCCGAGGCACGCAGCTCCGGCAGGTGCTCATCGCTCGTCATGACGTCGAGCTTATGCGTACATGCGGGCGATGACGGCCTCGATGTCGGGTTCCCGTACGGAGAGGTCCACCAGCGGCCACCGCTCGGCCACCTCCGCGACGAGCGGCGCCGCGCTGGCCCCCGCGGGGAACGCGAGCCACTGCCGCGGGCCCTCCACCTTCACGGTGCGGCAGCCGGCGATGTCGATGGGCGGCAGCTCGCGCTCCAGGTCGACGACGAGCATCCGCTCGCTCTCGCCGGCCGCGTGCAGCCCGTCGAGGTCGCCGTCGTACATGAGCCGGCCGTGGTCGATGACCATGACCCGCCGGCAGAGCTGCTCGATGTCGGACAGGTCGTGCGTGGTGAGCAGCACCGTCGTGCCGCGCTCCGCGTTCAGCTCGCGCAGGAACTGACGCACCTTCGCCTTGCTCAGCACGTCGAGACCGATCGTCGGCTCGTCCAGGTACAGCACCTCGGGGTCGTGCAGCAGGGCCGCCGCGATGTCGCCGCGCATCCGCTGGCCCAGCGAGAGCTGACGCACCGGCACCTGGAGCAGGTCGGCGAGGTCCAGCAGTTCGGTGCAGCGCTCCAGGTTCGCGCGGTAACGGTCGTCGGGTATGCGGTACATGCGGTGCATCAGCCGGTACGAGTCGAGCAGCGGCAGGTCCCACCACAGGGTGGTGCGCTGGCCGAAGACGACGCCGATGCGCCGGGCCAGCCTCGTCCGCTCCGCGGCCGGGTCGATGCCGGCGACGCGCAGCCGGCCGCCGCTGGGGGTGAGGATGCCGGTCAGCATCTTGATGGTGGTGGACTTGCCCGCGCCGTTGGGGCCGATGTAGCCGACCATCTCGCCGCGCGGCACGGAGAAGCTGATGCCGTCGACGGCGCGCACCTCGTGGCGCGTACGGCGCAGCCGGCCCGCCCGGCGGCGTACGACGAAGACCTTCTGCAGGTCCTCGACCTCGATCACGTGTTCCTCCCCTTCCTTCTGCTCCTCCTGGCGCCTGCACCGGCCATGTCAGCTTCCCGTGCTGCGGTACCCGCGCAGCCCCGCGCGCCACGCAAGACCGGCCAGCGCGCAGCAGGCGGCGGCGACCAGCGGCGAGGCGAAGTCCACCCAGCCGGGCAGGCCCAGCGGGTCGTCCCGGCCGAGGATGTGCAGGGCCGGCAGCCAGTTCACGAACGCCAGCGGCACGACGAACGTGACGCCGCGCAGCAGCTCCTTGCCGAAGATCGTGGGCGGGTACTGCAGCAGCATGTTGCCGCCGTACGTGAAGGAGTTCTGCACCTCGGCGGCGTCGGTCGCCCAGAACTGGAACGCGGCGCCGCCGGCGAACACGGCGCCGTAGATCGCCGACCCTGCGAGCACCATGACCGGCATCAGCAGTAGCCGGTCCGCGGTCCAGTCCACCTCGTCGAGCTGCGTCAGCGACCAGCCGAGCACCGCCAGCCCCTGGACGATCCGCCCCAGCCGGCGCAGCGCGAAGCGGTCCGCGGCGATCTGCACGAAGACGGGGACGGGGCGGACCAGCAGCGTGTCCATCGTGCCGTCGCGGATGCGGGAGCCGACCCGCTCCACGTTGCCCAGCAGCAGGTCGGTGAGGCCGAAGGAGGTGGACGTGGTGCCGTACAGCAGCGCCACCTCGGCGAGGGTGAAACCGCCGAGCGCGTCGACGTGCGCGAACATGATCGCGATGGCGACGAAGTCGAGCACGCTGCCCAGCAGGTTCCCCAGGGTCGTCATCGCGAACGAGGCGCGGTACGCCATCGTCGTACGCACCCACATCGCCACGATCAGCCCGTAGCCTCGCGCCCCGGCGGCCAGGTCAGCCACCCTGCACCACCACCTTGCGGGTGGCCGCCGACTGCAGCGCCCGCCCGGCGGCCAGCAGCACCGCCGCCCAGCCCGCCTGGAACGCCAGCGCCCCGGCGAGGCCCGCACCCGTGTGCCGGCCGAGCAGCACGTCGGCCGGCACCTGCATCATCGCCGCCCACGGCAGCACCCGGGCCACGTCACCGAGCACGCCGGGGAAGAGGGTGAGCGGCAGCAGGAAGCCGGAGAAGAACATCGTCACCAGCGAACTGACCATGTTGATGCCCTGGCCGTCGAGCAGCCAGAAGGCGGCGAGGGCGACGAGATACCGGATCGCGAAGCTGACGAGACAGCCCAGGACCACCGAGCACAGGAAGAGCAGCCAGGTGTGCGCCGCGGTGGGCAGCGCCAGCTCGAAGGCGAGCGCACCCACCGCCAGCGGCACGACGCCGCGGCCGAGCAACTGGAAGCCGGCCCGGCCGAGGTCCTGGGCGCACCACCAGAACTGGAGGTCCACGGGGCGGTAGAGGTCCACGGCTACGTCCCCGGTGCGGATGCGCTCCTGCAGCTCCTCGGGGAAGCTGCCGCCGCCCAGCAGCGCGGCGGCGGCGATCAGCCCCTGGCCGACCCAGACGAAGGTGAGCGCCTGCGCCTGGTCGTAGCCGCCGAGCTGGGGGCGCTCGTGCCACAGCGCGATGAAGGTGTACGCCAGGATGAAGCCGAAGACGGTGTTGGTGAAGACACCGGCGGCGGTGGCCGCGCGGTACGTCGCGAACCGGCGGAAGCCGCCGGCGGCCACCAGCCCGTACAGCCGCAGCGCCTGCACGGCCGGCGCGTCCCGCAGGGCCCCCGAGCCGCGCATGCCCGCCCTCCCCGCTCTCTCCAGCCCGCTCTCCACGGGGCTTCGCCGGTGCCGCCCCCGCGCACAAACGGACCGACTCTAGTCCAGTCGGGTTGAGCCCCGCGACCGGATATCCACGCTCCCGAATATCTGCATTCTTAATGACAAACTGCTCACAGGCGGACCATTACCTGACATGACGACCTCACGGACGGCAGATGAGCCACACGGAGACGCGACAGGGCATCCGGAGCTTCGGCCCCGAGGAGGACCCGGAGGACGGCGACGGCGCGGACGCCGGACCCCCGCCCGGCCCGCCCGCGGCGGCCCGCCGGCGGCGGCGGGGGTACCGCAGGACCTGGTGGAAGGTGCTGCTGGGCGCCGCGATGCTCACGGTGGCGCTGGCCTCCGGGGCGTTCGCCGTCGGCTACCTGTCCGTCGACATCCCCCGGCCCAACGAGATGGCGACCGCCCAGAGCAACCACTACTTCTACGCCGACGGCACCAAGCTCGCCGACAAGGGCGAGGTCGACCGCGAGAGCGTGCAGTTGGAGCGCGTCCCCGACCACGTGCGCATGGCCGTACTGGCCGCCGAGGACCGCAAGTTCTACTCCGACTCGGCCGTCAACCCGCTGGCGATGGTCCGGGCCGGCTTCAACACCCTGGCCGGCAAGGGCACCCAGTCCGGCTCGACCATCACCCAGCAGTACGTGAAGAACTACTACCTCGACCAGGAGCAGACGATCAGCCGCAAGCTCCGCGAGGCGTTCATCGCGATCAAGCTGGACCGCGAGGTCACCAAGGACGACGTCCTGGAGGGCTACCTCAACACCAGCTACTTCGGCCGCAACGCCTACGGCGTGCAGGCCGCCGCCCAGGCGTACTACGACAAGGACGTCGAGAAGCTGACCGTCGCCGAGGGCGCGTTCCTCGCGACGCTGCTCCAGGCCCCGAGCACGTACGACGTGGCCGTGCACCCCGACAACCGGCCCGCCGCCGAGGCGCGCTGGAACTACGTGCTGGACGGCATGGTCAAGGAGGGCTGGCTCGCCCCCGGCAGCCGCGGCAGCCTGAAGTTCCCCGTGCCCGAGCCGTCCCGGCTCGACCCCGGCCTGTCCGGGCAGCGCGGCTACCTCGTCGAAGCCATCAACAGCTACCTCGTCGAGCACCGCATCATCGACGAGAAGACCCTCGCCGCCGGCGGCTTCCGCATCGTCACGACCCTGCAGCCCGACAAGCAGGACGCGTTCGTGAACGCGGTCGACGAGGAGCTGACCTACCACCTCGACCCGGAGTCCAACCCCGCCGACGCCAACGTGCGCGTCGGCGGCGCCTCCATCGACGTCGAAAGCGGCAAGGTCGTGGCGCTCTACGGCGGCACGGACTACACCCAGCAGTACGTCAGCAACGCCACCCGCCGCGACTACCAGGCCGGCTCCACCTTCAAGCCGTTCGTCTTCGCCGCCGCCGTGCAGGAGAAGGCGAAGAACTGGGAGGGCAGGCGGATCACGCCGCGGACGATGTACGACGGCGACACCGACCGCAAGGTGATCGGCGCGAAGGGCAAGGCCCTGCGCTACGCGCCGAGCAACCAGGACGACGTCTCCTACGGCCGCATCAACGTCGCCGACGCCACCAACGACTCGGTCAACTCCGTCTACGCGCAGATGGCCCAGGACGTCGGCCCCAAGAAGGTCCGCGGCACCGCCGTCCGCCTCGGGCTGCCGGCCGCCACCCCCGAGCTGAAGGACCACCCCTCCATCGGCCTCGGCACCGCCACCCCCAGCGCGCTCGACCTCGCGCAGGCGTACGCCACGCTCGCCGCCCACGGCGACCACGGCGGCTACCGCCTCGTGGACAAGCTCAGCCGCAACGGCGAGATCTTCCAGCTCCCGCCCCAGCGCCCGCACTCCGTGGTCTCCCGCACGGCGGCGGACGCGACGACCGCGATGCTGCAGAACGTCGTCGAGAACGGCTCCGGCGAGGAGGCGCAGAGCGCCGAGCGCCCCGCGGCCGGCAAGACGGGCACCGGGGAGCACGACCGCTCGGCGTGGTTCGCGGGCTACACCCCGGAGCTGGCGACGGTGGTCGGGCTGATGGGGCAGGACCCCGAGACGGGCGTGCAGAAGTCGCTGCACGGGGTGCTCGGGGAGGACCGGATCAGCGGCGGCGGGGTGCCGGCGCGGATCTGGGGCGCGTACACGAGGGACGCGCTGTGGGACGTGCCGGCGAGCGACTTCGACCTGGAGGTCAGCCGGAAGCAGCGGATGCCGTACACGCCGCCTCCCGCACCCCCGGCGCCCGTACCCGCGCCGCTTCCGCCCCCGGCCCCCGCGCCGGCCCCCGCCCCCGCGGCGGCCCCGGCCCCGGCTCCTGCCCCCGCCCCGCCCCCTGCGCCGGTGCCGGCCCCCGCCCCGGCCCCTGCGCCGGCGTCGGCCCCACCCCCGCCGGCGGCACCGGCGGGCGCGGCACCGCCGGTGCCGCAGTAGGGGGCAGCAAAGGCGGCAAGCCGTCGCGGACGACAGCCTGGGCGCGGGATCCCGGGCGGGCGCGGCCCGTTACCGGCAGCCGTCCGTTACAAATACAGGCCCGTGGAGTCCTGTGAGCCCTCCAGCCGCTCCGAGGCGACCGCGTGCAGGTCGCGCTCGCGCAGCAGCACGTAGCCCACGCCCCGCACCTCGACCTCGCCGCGGTCCTCCGGGTCGAAGAGCACCCGGTCGCCGGGCTCGACCGTCCGCACGTTCTGCCCGGTGGCCACCACCTCCGCCCAGGTCAGCCGGCGGCCCACGGCCGCGGTCGCGGGGATGACGATGCCGCCGCTGGACCGGCGTTCCCCCTCCGCGGCGTCGGTGCGGACGAGGACCCGGTCGTGGAGCATCCGGATGGGCAGCTTGTCGTGGGACGTATTCACGGACTCGACGGTACCCGCGTCGCTAGCGCCGCCGCCGCCTGGCCCGGCTCTTCCCCGGCCGGCGCGACCCCGCCGCCAGCAGCCCGGCGACGGCCACGACGGCGAGCGCGACCGGCACGATGCGCTCCAGCCGGGGGGCGCCGTCGGGCGAGACGAGCACGCCGCGGGCGCTGTCGACCGCGCGGTTCGCGACCACGAACGCCTGGCCCGCGGTGCGGTCCACCGCGCCCTTCGTCCGCGCCTTCGCCTCGTCCACCAGGTTCTTGGGGCTCACCCGCAGCGAGATCTCGTCGAGCGTCGCGGCGAGAGCCTGCCGCCGGCGGGCGATGTCCGCCTCGATCTGCGCGGGAGTCCTGCCGTCCGACACCGCGGTGCCTCCGTCCTCGCCGTCCGTCTGCTGGTCGCCAGTCTGTCAGCCGTTACCCTCGGGTGCGACATCCGCCCCGCACCGAGGAGTAGGGAAAAGCACATGAGCGAGCGACTCCAGCCCGGCGACACGGCCCCCGGCTTCACCCTGCCCGACGCGGATGGCAAGGACGTGTCCCTCGCCGACCACCGGGGCCGCAAGGTCATCGTCTACTTCTACCCGGCCGCGCTCACCCCGGGCTGCACCAAGCAGGCGTGCGACTTCACCGACAACCTCGACCTGCTCGCCGGCGCCGGCTACGACGTCATCGGCGTCTCGCCCGACAAGCCGGCGAAGCTGGCGAAGTTCCGGGAGAAGGAGTCGCTGCGGGTGACGCTCGTGGGCGACCCCGACAAGGCGGTGCTGGAGGCGTACGGCGCGTACGGCGAGAAGAAGCTCTACGGAAAGACGGTGACCGGCGTCATCCGCTCCACCGTCGTCGTGGGCGAGGACGGCAAGGTGGCGCGGGCGCTGTACAACGTCAAGGCCACCGGTCATGTCGCGAAGCTCCTCAAGGATCTCGACGTCACGCAGTCCGCGTGAGGTAGCCGGAGACCACCAGGTTGCCGGTGTAGCCCCGGGCTTTCGACTCGTACGCGCCGCCGCAGGTGAGCAGGCGGATCTCGGCCCGGCCGGGCCGGTGCTGCCCGTAGACGCGGCGGGCGTCGAAGTCGTCCTTGGCGACGGTCTCCACCCGCTCCACGGTGAACACCGCCGTCCGCCCGTCCGCGCGCGTGACCGTGACCTCCTCGCCGGGGCGCACGTCGCCCAGGCGGTAGAACACCGCCGGCTTGGCGCGGGTGTCCATGTGCCCGACGAAGACCGCGACGCCCGCCGCGCCGGGCTGCGCGCCGCCGCGGTACCAGCCGATCTCGTCCGCGTTGCCGAACGGCGGCGCCGCCACCGCGCCGTCCCCGTCGAGACCCTGGCCGGTCACCGGGCCCTGGACCCCCACCGACGGCACCGCGACCCCCGCGGGCACGGCGCCCGGCAGCGGACGGGCCGTCGGCGGCCCGTGGCGCAGCACCTGCGCGGCCGAGGCGCCGTCGGGGAGCGCGTCGCTCTCGTCGCCGCCCAGGTCGCGGCCCCAGAGCCCCAGGCCCAGCAGGAGCACGGCCCAGGCGGCTGCGGTGATCAGGCTGGGGCGGCGGCCGGTGCGCTCAGCGGCCATCGGGAGGGCCGGCCGCGGTTGTGGTGCCGGTGCGGCGGCGCAGGGCGGTGAGGGCGAGGACGGCTGCGCCGCCGCCGACGAGGGCGAGGGGCAGCGCGGGCACGGAGCTTTTCTCCGCCTGCTGCCCCTGCTGCGCTTGCGCGGGCTGCGTCCCCTTCGGCGCCCGTGCCTTCTTCGCCGTACCGCCGCCGCCCGCGGTCACCGGCGACCAGGGCTGACGGTGCCAACTGTTCTTCCAGTGGTCCGGACGGTGGTGCGGCTCCTCCACCACCACCCGGCCGCGCGCCACCCGCCGGCCGGGGTCGCAGTCGACCCGCACCGCGTACGTGCCGGGCCGCGCGGACCACTTGATCTTCCCCCGCCCGGTGAGCCCGCCGTAGTTCTCCGGCCGCATCTTCACCGGCGCCTCGAACACCTTGGAGTGCGCCGAGGCGAAGTCGCCCCGGCAGGCGCCGGTGCTCACCTGGACCGGATCGCCGCGCTGCACGCGGTACGGGGTCACGGTCACCTCGCCGTGCGCGTACGCGTCGGGGGCGCAGGAGGAGGCGGCGGCGCCGCCCGTCAGCAGGAGAACGGCGGCGAGGCAGACACGGACCGGGCGCATGGAACCTCCGGGAGCTCTCACTCCCAGGGTCGCGACGCGGCGCGCCCCCGCATCCGTACGGCGGCGGCACTGCGCCGATCCGGTTGCCGCCCACCCGAACGGCGGGCGGCGCGGCTCGGCTCAGATCAGCTCGGCTCAGATCAGCTCGACGAGGTCGGCGATCGAGTCGACGATGTGCGAGGGCCGGTACGGGAAGCGCTCCACCTGGTCCGCCCGGGTGAGCCCGGTCAGCACCAGATACGTCTCCATGCCCGCCTCGAGACCGGCCAGCACGTCGGTGTCCATCCGGTCGCCGATCATCGCGGTCGACTCGGAGTGGGCGCCGATCTGGTTGAGCCCGGCGCGCATCATCAGCGGGTTGGGCTTGCCGACGAAGTACGGCTCCTTGCCGGTCGCCTTGGTGATGAGCGCGGCGACGGCACCGGTCGCGGGCAGCGGACCCTCGGTCGACGGGCCGGTCTGGTCCGGGTTGGTGGCGATGAAGCGGGCGCCGTTCTCGATGAGCCGGATGGCCTTCGTCAGCGCCTCGAAGCTGTACGTGCGGGTCTCGCCGAGGACGACGTAGTCGGGGCGGTGGTCGCTGAGGACGTAGCCCTGGTCGTGCAGGGCGGTGGTGAGCCCGGCCTCGCCGATGACGTACGCGGTGCCGCCGGGGCGCTGGTCGTCGAGGAACTTGGCGGTGGCGAGGGCGGAGGTCCAGATGTTCTGCACCGGCACGTTGAGCCCGATGCGGGAGAGCCGGGCGTGCAGGTCGCCGGGGGTGTACATGGAGTTGTTGGTGAGCACGAGGAAGGGCTTGCCGGAGTCGCGCAGCCCCTTGATGAAGGCGTCGGCGCCGCGGATCGGGATGCCTTCGTGCATGAGCACCCCGTCCATGTCCGTCAGCCAGGACTCGACCGGCCTGCGCTCCGCCATCTGCTCTCTCCAACCGGTGCCTCGGGGACCTGGCCACCAGCCTAGACGCAGGAGCGGCGGGGCGGTCGGGGGCGGTGGGAGAAGGGGGAGGGACGGGTGGGTGGAGGGCGGATGGGTGGCCTGTGCGGGTGGGTCAGGGGGGGAGCCCGATGGGGGTACGGGGGCGCAGCCTCCGGCTGGGGTCAGGGGCGGGGCCGGGTGGGGGTGCGGGGGCGGAGCCCCCGGGCGGGGTCTTGGGGGCGGAGCCCCCAAGTTTCGGGAAGGGGCGGGACTGGGGCATCCCTCCCTCACCCCGGACCCGGGCCGGCACACGACCGGGAGGCCCTGCGCACGTCGCGCGGCGCGGCCGGGTGGTCCCGTCGCGTGGGTGCGGGGCGCGGGGTGTGGCGGTGGGTGGTTGCGGGGTCAGTGGTTGGACGGGGTGCGGCGGAGGCGGCGGCTGGTCAGGAGGAGGGCGGTGCCGAGGAGGAGCGAGCCGGCCGCCCCGGCCGCCGCCGCGGGGGTTGCCCGCGAGCCCGTCGCCGCGAGGCTCTCCGGCATCGGGGCGGTGCCGGGGAGCCGGGGCGGGGCCTGCGGGACGTCGTCGGGCCACTGCGGTACGGCGCTGTCCTTCGGCGCCGGTGGTGTGCCGGGCGCTTCCGGCGGCACAGGTGTGCCCGGCGTCTCCGGTGTCTCCGGCTCCTTCGGCCCCACTGTCCCCTCTAGCCCTTCCAGCCCCTCCGGCTCCTCCGGTGTCTCCGGCGCCTCCCGTGCCGGCGGGGTGGCCGGCGTTCCCGGGGTTGCCCGGCTGCCCGGCGACTCCGACGCCCCCGGTGCTCCCGGCGTACTGCTCTCCGCCGGGGTGTCCGGCGTCGCCGGACCTCCGCTCTCCCCGGCGCCGGGCGGCTCCGCCGGCCGCCGCCCCGGGCGTTCCGGCGCCGTTCTCTCCCGCGGCTGCGTCTCTCGCGGCCGCGTCTCCCGCGGCTGTGCGGGGCGCTCCGTCGCGTCCTCCCGCTCCTCCCGCTCCCGCTCCTCCCGCTCCCGCTCCTCCCGCTCCCGCTCCTCCCGCTCCCGCTCCTCCCGCTCCCGCTCCTCCTCCCGCGTCCCGCCGCAGCACCGCCGCCCCCGCTCGACGCCGATCTCGTAGTCCTTCGACTGCCCCACCCACTCCCCGTCGTCCCCGCGCCGCTGCACCGTGGTCACGTTCACGGTCACCCGCCCCTGCGGGGCGCCCTTCGCGAAGCCGACCCGTACCGGCACCTCCCGGCTCTCTCCCGCCGCCAGCCCGAAGCCGCGGAAGCCGCCCGCGAACACCCCGGCGCTCTCGCCCGCGCCGGTCCGCTCGAAGGCCACCGACCGCCAGCGCCGCGCCGCCGCGTCGTAGAACTCCAGCCGGATGTCGCCCGGCCGGAGCCGCCCGCCGGCCTCGTGACCGAGTACGGCCACGGGGTGCACGTCGCGGCAGCGCCCGTCCGAGGCGTTGTGCAACCGCAGTGTCAGGGCGCCCCGGGCGCCGCCCGCCCGGAGTGCGCCGCCGTCGCCGTGCAGCTCCGTCCGCACGGGGAAGCGCCGGGACCCGGGGTCGCCGCAGCGCGGCGCGAGCGCGCGGCCGGGCGGCGGCTCTCCCGTCACGGCAGACGCCGCGGCGCCGGCCGAGACGGCGCCGCCCGAGGCGGGGGCGGCGGGTGCGACAGGTGAGAGGACGAGGGCTGCGGCGGCGGACATGAGGGCGAGTGCGGAGCGCGGTCCCATGCTCGCGACCGTGCCACGGCCTCCGTGCCGGCGATCGGCGAGGCGGCTCCGAACGGCGCAAGGCCCGCGCGCAGAACGCCCGTCCGGCGGAACCGGCCCGTACGGCGCCTGCCGGTCACCACCCGCCCGCCCCCGCCCCGCCGTGGCCCGTGTGGTTGAGTGACGGCCATGGATGGCACCCCTGGCACCCCCCTGCGCGTCGGTCTCTTCGGCTACGGACTCGCCGGGGCCGTCTTCCACGCCCCGCTCGTCGCGGCCACGGACGGGCTCGTCCTCGACACCGTCGTCACCGGCGACCCCGAGCGGCAGCGGCAGGTGCGTGCCGCGTACCCGGGCGCCACCGCCGTCGCCACCGCCGACGACCTCCTCGCCCGCGCCGACCGCCTCGACCTCGCCGTCGTCGCCTCCCCCAACCGCACCCACGTGCCGCTGGCCACCGCCGCGCTGGAGGCCGGGCTGCCGGTCGTCGTGGACAAGCCGCTGGCCGCCACCGCCGCCGAGACCGACGAGCTGGCCGCCCTCGCCGACGCCCGCGGGCTGCTGCTCTCCGCCTTCCACAACCGCCGCTGGGACAACGACTTCCGTACGCTCGCCGCACTGCTCGCCGACGGCGCCCTCGGCGACGTCCACCGCTTCGAGTCCCGCTTCGAGCGCTGGCGCCCCGCGCTGCGCGGCGGCTGGCGCGACTCGGCCGACCCGGCGGACGCCGGCGGGCTGCTGTACGACCTGGGCAGCCACCTCGTGGACCAGGCGCTGACCCTCTTCGGCCCGGTGACCTCCGTCTACGCCGAGTCCGCCGCGCGGCGGGCGGGCTCGCAGGTGGACGACGACGACTTCGTCGCGCTGGAGCATGCCGGGGGAGTCCGCTCGCACCTGTGGATGACCGCGATGGCCCCGCAGCTCGGGCCGCGCTTCCGGGTGCTCGGCAACCGCGCCGGGTACGTGAAGTACGGGCTCGACCCGCAGGAGGCGGCGCTGCGCGACGGCCGCCGCCCCGGGGACGGCGCGGGCGGGACCTGGGGCGCGGAGCCGGACGACGCCTGGGGCCGCCTCGGTGCCGGGGAATCCCCGCTCACCGGCGGCGGCGAGCCGGTCCCCACCCTCCCCGGCGACTACCCCGCGTACTACGCCGGCATCGCCGAGGCCCTGCGCACCGGCACGCCCCCGCCCGTCACCGCCGCCGAGGCCGCGGCGACGCTGCGGGTGCTCGAGGCGGCCCGCCGCTCGGCGGCGGAGGGCCGGGTCGTACGGCTCACGGAGGGTGACTGAGCACGCCGGGGGAGCCGGTATGATTGACAACGTCGTCCGAGACGGCACCTGCGCCGCTAGCTCAGTTGGTCAGAGCAGCTGACTCTTAATCAGCGGGTCCGGGGTTCGAGTCCCTGGCGGCGCACACATCCCGAAGAGCCCGGGCCGGTGTACACCGGCCCGGGCTCTTCGCCTGTCTGCGCTAGCCGAGCCGGTACGTACCGGCCGCGACCGCCTCGCGCACGGCCGCGGCCGTCGCCTCGGGCGGCTGGCCGCCGGTGTCCAGCGCGTGGGTCTCGTACGGGCCGAGGTCGGCGAACTCCCGGTGCATCGCCCGTACGGGCCCGGGGTCGGTCAGCGCGTCGGGGCCGGTGCGGGCGGTGGCGCGGGCCAGGGTCGTCTGCTCGTCGGGGCGGAGGACGACGTAGTGCAGGGGGACGCCGGCGGCGCGGGCGGCGGCGCGGTAGGCGTCGACGAACCAGGGGCCGACGACGCCGTCGAGTACGACGCGGTAGCCTCCGGCGGCGTACCGGGCGGCGGCACCGGCGGCGACGGCGACGACGGTCTCGTTCTGGCGCTGCGCGGCGGGGAGGTAGGGAGCGATGCCGCCGCGGGTGATGAAGGCCCAGAAGTCGTCGGTGTGGAGGTGGACGCCGGGGTCGTGCTCCCGGGCGAGTAGACGGGCGACGGTGGTCTTGCCGGCACCGGGCGGGCCGCTGAGGACGAGGACGTCCCCGTGGCCGCCGACGGCGGTGTCCGGGGTCTTCTCCTCTCCGGGGCCCTCGAACGCCACCACCCGGTCGCACCGGCCCCGCGATGCCTTCACCACGTCCGCGTTGGGCGCGTCGTTCGCGTCTATCCAGGCGCGGGAGGCGGCTGCCGTACGGCCGAAGCCCACGTGCCGCGCCATCAGCCGCGCGTCGCGCACCGCGTCGGGGGCGTCCACGTACCAGACCTGCGCCATCAGCTCCCGCGCCGTGCGCCAGCCCGGCAGGTCGCAGGCGAGGTAGTTGCCCTCGGTGACGATCAGCCGGGTGCCGGGCGGGACGTGGTGCCGGGCGGCGACGGGCTCGTCCAGCGCGCGGTCGAAGTCCGGTACGTACACCTCCGCGCCGGGCTCCTCCGCCAGCCGGCGCAGCAGCGCCGCGTAGCCGCCGGCGTCGAAGCTCGGCTCGGAGCCCTTGCGGTCGCGCAGGCCGAGGCGGTCGAGCTGGGCGTTGGAGAGGTGGAAGCCGTCGAGCGGCACATACGCGGCGGCGCCGTCCCCGTGCCGTGCGCGCAGCGCGGCGACGAGCGCGCGGGCCAGCGTCGACTTCCCGGCCCCCGGCGCCCCCGCGAGCCCCAGCACGGCCCGGCGGCCCCCGCGAAGGAGCGCCCACGCCTCGTCGGCCAGCAGATCGGTACGCATTGCCGCACCCTACGACGCGACGGCCCCCGCGGGACGGCCGGGCCCAACACGCCGTATCCGGGCCGTGATCCGGGGCCGGGTAACATGCCGGGCGAGCGGCGGTGGCGCAATGGCTGACGCAGCAGACTTAGGATCTGTGGCCCCTGACAGGGCTTGAGGGTTCGAATCCCTCCCGCCGCACGCGTGTCCGCTGCGCGGGGCGCGGCGGGTGGGGCGGCGCCGTGGTACGGGGCTACGCGGTGCCCGCGGCGCGGGGCAGGGGTGAAGTGGGCGGACCGCCCGGGGTGTTTTGGGTGGGAGGGCCCGGGGCCGTCGTCGCCGCCGCGCGGCGAAGCCCGGCGGCGGGCGGGATCGGTGGCGGAAGGCGCCGGTGTCCGCGTGTCCGTGCGGCGGGTGGGGCGGCGCCGTGGGGCGCGGCGCCTGCGGCGCGGGCGCGGGGTCTGAAGCGGGCTGCGCGGTGCCTGCTGTGCGGAGTGCCGGGCGAGGGCGGGCCCGGGCGGTCCACGCCGCCGGCACCGGGCCTGCGCGGCCCCGCGGTGCGATCCGCGGCCTCGTCTCGCGGTGTCCGCGGGCTCGTTCCGGCGGTTCCCGCAGCCGCGTCCCCCGGCCCTCGCGGAGCGGTCCCCCGGCCCTCGCGGAGCGGTCCCGCGGCGCCCGCGGGCCCGGTCCGGCGGTCCTTGCTTTCCCTCCCCGGCCCCGCGGAGCGGTCCCGCGGCACACCCCCTACAGCGACAGCGCCAGCAGGAGGCTGCCCGCCTCGGTGTTCAGTCTGTCCGCCGCCGCGCGGAGGCGGTGCGTCTGGTGGGCCGGGAGCGACAGCGCCACGCAGCCCACCTTGCGGCCCGCCGTGAGGGGGACCGCCGCGCAGACCGTGCCCACCGCGTACTCCCCCAGGTCCAGGGTCGGGACCGTGGCCACCTGGCGGTCCAGCGCCGCCAGCACCGCCTTCTCGCTGGTGATCGTGCGGGACGTCAGGCGGGCCGCGCGGTGGCGGGAGAGGTGTTCGCGGCGGGCGTCGTGGTCCAGCTGGGTCAGCAGGCACTTGCCCAGCGCCGTCGCGTGCGCCGCCGAGCGGAAGTCCACCCACTCGTTCACCCGCGGCGTCCCCGGCGCGTCCGCGACCTGGGTGACGCGGACCTCCCCGTCCTCGTAGCGGCCCAGATAGATCGCCGCCCGCGTCGCCTTCCGCAGCTCGTTCATCCCCCGCTGCAGCTTGTCGTGGACCGCCCGCGTGCGGCTCTCGCCCGCGCTGAGCAGCGCCACGGCCTCGCCGATCGTGTACGAGCCGTCCTCCAGCCGCTCCACGTAGCGCTGCTTGCGCAGCGTCAGCAGCAGGTGCGCCAAGTGCCCCGGCGGCAGGCCGGTCTCGCGGGCGAGCCTGGCGACGGGCACCCCCTCGCGGTGCCGGGCGGCGGACTCCAGGACGCGGAAGGCGTGCTGTACGGAGTGGAAGGGCGCCGCGGGTCCGTCCGTCGGCTCGGGTCGCCGGCCCGGGGGCTGGTCCCCCGGAGGCGGGCGCAGGACCGCCACGTGGTCTCCCTGACAGGTCTTCCGGGCTTCCCCCGACAGCCGCCCGTAGTCGGGCCGTCACCCACCATAGCGGGCCAACGCTCCGCCGCCCCCCGTACGTTCATACGCCGGCGGGCGCCCTCCGGTTTCGGAGGGCGCCCGCCCGATGGCCGTCGGCGCCGGCGTACGGCGTCGGCCGCGCCGTCAGAGGATCGCGTTCAGGAACTGCTGCGTCCGCTCGTGCTCCGGCTCGCTGAAGATCTTCTCCGGCGGCCCGGACTCGATGATCTTTCCGGCGTCGAACATCAGCACGTCGTCGGAGATGTCCCGCGCGAAGTTCATCTCGTGGGTGACGCACAGCATCGTGATGTCCGTCGTCCGCGCGATGTCCCGCAGCAGGTCCAGCACGCCCGCCACCAGCTCCGGGTCCAGCGCCGAGGTGACCTCGTCCAGCAGCAGTATCTGCGGTCGCATCGCCAGCGCGCGGGCGATCGCCACGCGCTGCTGCTGGCCGCCGGAGAGCTGGCTCGGGTACTTGTCGATGTGCTCGGTGAGCCCCACCAGCTCCAGCAGCTCCCGCGCCCGGGTCTCCGCCTCCTCCTTGCCCAGGCCCAGCACGTGCACCGGGGCCTCGGTGATGTTCCGCATCACCTTCATGTTCGGGAAGAGGTTGAACTGCTGGAACACCATGCCGATGTTCTTGCGCACCTCGCGGACGTGGTTCTCGCCCGCCGGCTCCAGCTTGCCGCCCCGCTCCTCGTGGAAGAGGTAGTCGCCGCTGACCTTGATGGTGCCGCTGTCCGGCTTCACCAGGGTCATCAGCAGCCGCAGGATCGTGGTCTTGCCGGAGCCGGAGGGTCCGATGAGCGTCACGTGCTTGCCCGACGAGACGTCGAAGCACAGGTTGTCCAGGACGACGTTGTCGCCGAACCGCTTGGTGACGTTGTCGAAGCGGATCAGCTCGCTGCCGTCCACGGGCGGGTTCTCGGGGGTGGGGTCAGTCGTTGACAAGGCGACGCTCCAGGACTCGGATCAGAAGGGAAGCGGGGTAGGCGATCACGATGAACGCCACGCCTACGACGGTGATGGCCTCGGTGGTGAAGGTCTCGTTGCTGAACATCCGGGCCTCGCCGAGCATGTCCAGCGCGCCGATGACCGCGATCATCGGCGAGTCCTTGAGCATCGCGACCACGTAGTTGCCCAGCGCGGGCACCACCCGGCGGATGGCCTGCGGCAGGATCACGGACGTCCAGGTCCGGCCGCGCGACAGGCTCAGCGCCTTCGACGCCTCCCACTGGCCGACCGGCACGCCGTCGATGCCCGCGCGGTACACCTCGGCGGTGTACGTCGAGTAGTGCAGGCCCAGGCCGACGATGCCGGTGGTGAGCGGAGACATGGACGGGCCCCACTCGGGGACCACGTAGAACAGGAAGAACAACTGCACCAGCAGCGGGGTGTTCCGGATGAACTCGGTGACCGCGGTCACCGGCCAGCGGACCCACCGCTGCGGCGCGCGCTGCGCCATGGCCCAGACCAGGCCCAGCGCGAAGGCGATCAGCGTGCCGAGGGCCAGGGCCTGGAGCGTGACGAGCACGCCGTCCCAGAACCGCGGCATGAACTCGTCGACGACATCCCAGTCGAACGTCATCCCACACCTCCGGCGGCTTGGGCGCTCGCCTGCACGGCCTCGCCGCGGCCGGAGAGCTTACGGGTGAAGAGACCGCTCTTCTTCTCCGGAGCCCGGCCCACCCCCGCTTTGGCCCGGCGCTCCAGCATCCGCATGAGGCGGGTGAGGATGAACGCGAGAACGAAGTACAGCACCAGCAGCAGCGTGTAGATCGGCGCGCTCTCGTTCTTCGCCAGCCGCAGCAGGTTCCCGGCGAACGTCATGTCGGCGACGGCGATGACCGACACCAGCGACGTGCCCTTCAACAGCTCGATCAGCAGGTTGTTGAACGGCGGGATCATCTCGGGCCACGCCTGCGGCAGCTCTATACGGCGCAGCCGCTGCATGCGGGTGAAGCTGAGCGCGATGCCCGCCTCCCGCTGCGCCGCGGGCACCGCCGCCAGCGCGCCGCGCACGATCTCGGAGCCGTACGCGCCGTAGGTCAGGCCGAGCGCCAGGGTGCCGGACCACAGCGGCACGAACTGCCAGCCGAGCATCAGCGGCACCGCGAAGGCCATCCAGAACATGAAGATCAGCGCGGACATGCCGCGGAAGATCTCGAAGTACGTGCCGGCCAGGAACCGCACGATCCAGAACCGCGAGGTCCGCAGCGTGCCGACGACGAACGCCACGACGGCGGCCAGCACCGTGCTGTAGACCAGCACCTGGATCGTGACCCAGATGCCCGGGAGGAACCACTCCCGGAAGAACTCCCAGCTCATCATCAGGGGCACAGCTCCTTCACCGTCATGTCCGTCATCTCGTTCTCGGTGAAGCCGAAGGGCTTGACGAGACGGAGCAGCTCGCCGCTCTCCTTGAGCTTGTGCAGCTCCGCGTTGAAGGCGTCGCGCAGGTTCTTCTCCGAGAGCCGGAAGGCGAAGCCGCCGGCGCCGTACTGCGGCTCGCCGTCGACCATCGGCTGGAAGGGCTCGGACGACTCGGCCCGCTTGGAGCCCTTGACCGCGTTCTGGACGGTGACGTTGGTGCCGGCGAAGGCGTCCACGCGGCCCTGCTCGACCGCTTCGAGCCCCGCCACCTGGTCCGGCAGGACCAGGACCTCCTTCACGCCGTTGGCCTTGGCGTAGTCGATCTCGGCGTACGCGGTGCCGCTCGCGAGCTTCAGACCCTGCTCGGAGATGTCCTTGTAGCCCCTGATGTTGTGGGGATTGCCCTTCTTGACAATGAACGCGTCCAACATCAGATAGTCGGGGTCGGCAAAGAGTACCTGCGCACATCTGTCCGCGTTGATGTACATTCCCGCGGACACGACGTCGAACAGCGCCACCTTCAGGCCGGGGATCAGCGCCCCGAACTCCACGGGCACCGGTTCGATCTTCGGGATCCCCAGCCTCTTGAACACCACCTCGGCGATGGCGGGTGCCTCGCCGACCGCGTCGCCGTCCTCGTTGATATAGCCGAAGGGCACCTCGCCGGCGATGCCGACCTTGACGACACCCCGGTCCCGAAGCTGTTCGAGCAGGTCACCCCCTTCGACGGTGCCCTCCGCCTCGGCGGTCCGGCTGCAGCCGGCGGCGCCGCCGACCGCGCCGGCCGCGCCGGCGGCGGCGGCCGATGCGAGCAGCGTGCGGCGCCTCAGCCCGCCCGGCCCGCTTCTCGTCTTGTTCTCACCACGTAGAACCATGGGCGCGCGGCTACCCGTCCCCGCCGAAGTTATGCGGGTCGGTTCCGGCCGGTGATCCTCCCGTTATCGTGGGATACACCGAACGAGGGAGTGGTACATGTCTGCACGATTTGTCGAAGTCTCTCTGGCCAAGCGGGGCGTCCGCTGCACGGCGAAGCTCCTCGACGACAGAGCGCCCGTGACCTGTGCCGCGGTCTGGAACGCGCTCCCGCTCGGCGGCGACGTCTACCACGCGAAGTACGCCCGCAACGAGATCTACGCCCTGCTCCCCGCGTTCGCGCCCGCCGAGCCGCCGCTGGAGAACCCGACGGTCACCCCCATCCCCGGGGACCTGTGCTACTTCAGTTTCACCGACACCGTGCTCGGCACCGCCAGCTACGGCTACGAGGTGGACGCCAAGCACCAGGGCCGTGCGAGCGTCGTCGACCTCGCGCTCTTCTACGAGCGGAACAACCTGCTCATCAACGGCGACGCCGGCTGGGTCCCCGGCATCGTGTGGGGCTCGGTCGTCGAGGGGCTGGAGGAGATGGCCGCCGCCTGCCAGGACCTGTGGCGCGGCGGCGCGCTCGGCGAGACCCTCAACTTCCGCCGGCTCTGACGCCCGGCCGCGCTGCGGGCCGTGGCCTGCGGCCCGCAGCGCGGCAGGTCAGCCGGCGGGTGAGCCGGCAGATGGGACGGCAGATGGGACGGCAGATGGGACGGCGGTTCAGCCGGCGGGCGGCTCCGGCGGCCGGATGCCGTCCGCGATCCCCGACTCGTACAGCGCCTGCGCCGTGCGCAGCACCAGCGTGTCCCGGTGCCGCGCCGCGACGATCTGCAATCCCACCGGCAGCCCCGCCCCGTCCACCCCGCAGGGCAGGCTGACGGCCGGCTGCTGCGTGAGGTTGAAGGGGTACGTGAACGGGGTCCACCCGGTCCACCGGGTGTGGCCCGAGTCCTTCGGCACCTCCGCGCCCGCCTCGAACGCCGTGATCGGCACGGTCGGGGTGACCAGCACGTCGTACGTCTGGTGGAAGCGCCCCATCGACTGCCCGAGCGCCATCCGTACGTCCACCGCGGTCAGGTAGTCCAGCGCGCTGTACCGCTCGCCCTGCGCCACGATCTCCGCAAGGCCCGGGTCCAGCAGCTCGCGGGCCGCGGGACCGTAGGGCTGCACCACCCGCGCGGCGCCGCTGTACCACAGCGTGTGGAACGCCTCCTGGCACGGCGCGAGCCCCTCGCACAGCAGCGGGTCGGCCTCCTCCACGTACGCGCCGAGGTCGGAGAGCCGCTCCACCGCGGCCCGCACCACCGCGGCCACCTGCCGGTCGACGGCCACCTCTCCGCCGAACGACGCGCTGTACGCCACCCGCAGCCCCCGCAGGCTCTCGGCCGCCCCGTCCAGGGCGTCGACGAAGCCGCCCGCGGGCGGGCCGAGCTGCGACCAGTCCCGCGGGTCCGCGCCGCTGACCACGTCCATCAGCAGCGCCGTGTCCCGGACGTCCCGCGTCATCGGGCCGACGTGCGCCAGCGTGCCGAACGGGCTCGCCGGATACAGCGGCACCCGCCCGTACGTGGCCTTCAGCGCGACGATCCCGCAGAACGCCGCGGGGATCCGCACCGAGCCGCCGCCGTCGGTGCCCAGGCTCAGCGGCCCCGCGCCCAGCGCCACCGCCGCGGCGCTCCCGCCGCTGGAGCCGCCGGCGGTGCGCCCCGTGTCGTACGGGTTGACGGTGGCCCCGCTCAGCGGGCTGTCCGTGGTGCCCTTCCAGCCGAACTCCGGCGTCGTGGTCTTGCCGAGGAACACCGCCCCGTGCTCGCGCAGCCGCGCCACCGACGGGGCGTCCTCGTCCCACTCGCGGTCCGGGCTGACCAGCCGGGAGCCGCGCAGCGTGGGGGTGCCGCGCTGCAGGATCATGTCCTTGACGGTCACCGGCACGCCGTCGAGCAGCCCGGCGGGCTCCCCGCGCTGCCAGCGGCGCGCGGACGCCTCCGCGCGGGCGAGCGCCGCGTCCCGTACGCCCTCGTCGAGGGTGACGAAGGCGTTGGTCAGCTCCTGTGCCCGGGCCGCGCGCGCGAGTGCCGCGCGGGTGGCCTCCACGGGCGACAGCTCGCCCGAGCGGTAGCCGCGCAGCAGCTCCACCGCCGTGAGATCCGCCGGATCCGTACTCCCCGCCATCCACCCGCCTCCTCGGTCGTCCGTCCGTCACCTTCTCCGCCGGCTCGCCGCCGGGTACTGCGCCGGCACTCCGCCGGTGTTCCTGCCGGCGTTCAGCCGGCATTCTGCCGGTTTACGTCACCGTACGTAGCCGAGCTGCTTGTCCACGACGTTGAACAGCGGCCGGCCCGCCTCCCACAGGTCGAACAGCTCCAGGAACTGGTCCGACAGATCCCCGCGCCAGCCGACCGTGTCGCCGCTCATGTGCGGCGAGACGAACAGCCCCGGCACCTGCCACAGCGGGTCCTGAGGCCCCAGCGGCTCGGTCTCGAAGACGTCCAGGGCCGCCGCCGCGATCTCCTGCTGCTCCAGCGCCGCGACCAGCGCCGTGGTGTCGACCAGCGGACCCCGGCCGACGTTGATGAACCGGGCCCGGTCGGGCATCGCCGCGAACGCGTCGCTGCCGAACATCCCGCGGGTCTCCGGCGTCAGCGGCGCCGCGCAGACCACCCAATCGGCCTCCACCAGCAGCGCCGGCAGCTCCGCCTGCCCGCGTACGCCGTCGCGCGCGGTCCGGCCCACGAGCTCCGTACGCACCTCGAGGCACCCCAGCGTCTGCGCGATGGCCCGCCCGATCGGCCCCGCGCCCACCACCACCGCCCGGGTCCCCGCCAGCCGCAGCGTCTCGCGGTGGTGCCAGCGGCGCTGCCGCTGCCGCTCCCAGGTGCCGGTCAGGTCCTTGGCCATCGCCAGCACCAGCCCGGCCACGTACTCCGCGATGGGCTGGTCGAAGATCCCGCGGGCGTTGGTCAGCACCGTGTCCGAGGCGGCGAACTCGGGGGAGAGCACATGGTCGACGCCGGCGCTCGGCGTGTGCACCCACCGGGGCCGCGGGCCGGACCCGGGCCAGGCTCTGCGCACCGCGGGCGAGGTGAAGTCCCACACCAGCACCACGTCGGCGGAGGGCAGCAGCCCGGCGAGCCCGTCCTCGTCCGTGCTGATCACTTGGGCCCGTCCCCGGAGGCGGTCCAGGTCGGGCGGCGGATCGTCATCGAGGACGAGCACGCGGATATCGGACATAGGAAGGAAACCGTCCCGCAATGTGGCGCTGCTGCACTGGTCTCCGGTACCGCCGTGCGGTACCGGATGTAGCCTGATAGAGAAGGCGGAAAAACGTCGGAGATGCGAGGATTGACCACGCTAGGGGTGTGCCTCTACCTTCGTCAATAACCGCATCTGCACCTGCGTCCCGGTCGCTCACCGGCTGCTCCAGATGATTCACCTTCCCCCAGCCCTCCGTATGAACGGGGCATCCTCATGGACGTCTCTTTTCTGGGCGGACCACAGCCACAGCGTGGTGTCGGTGTCGTAGCCCCTTTTGATTTCGCCCTCGACCGCGAGCTCTGGCGCTGGGTGCCGGACGATGTCTCCCTGCACCTGACGCGTACCCCCTACGTCCCGGTCGAGGTCAGTCTCGACCTGGCCAGGCTCGTGAGCGAGCACCAGACCCTGCGGGAGGCGGTACGCGCCCTGACCGCCGTCTCGCCCGAGGTCATCGCCTACGGATGCGCGTCCGGCAGCTTCGCGGACGGCCGCATGGGCGAGCGCGCGATGACCGCCGCCATGTCGTCCGCCGCCGCCGTGCCGGCGCTGACGGCCTCCGGCGCCATGCTCGCGGCGCTGGACGAGATCGGCGCCCGCCGCGTCGCCATCGTCACGCCGTACACACCGTCCGTCACCGGAGCCCTGGAGGAGTTCCTCGAAGAGGGCGGCATTGAGGTCACGGGGCGGGCCAGCCTCGGCCTGACCCGGCACATCTGGCGGGTGCCGTACCGGGAAGTCGTCGATATGGCCCGGATCGCCGTGGCGGAGGGCTCCCCGGACGCACTTTTCATCAGCTGCACCAACCTCCCGACGTACGACGCCATCCCGCAGCTCGAAGCGGAGCTGCGGATGCCGGTGCTCTCGGCGAACCAGGTCCTGATCTGGGCCGCGCTGCAGCGCATCGGCAAGGAGGCCGTAGGCCCTTACCAGGCGCTGCTGGATCCCGCGGCGCGGCTCGGCTGGGCGTCGATGGCGCCGCCGGACGCCACGGTGCTCCCCGACGTCACGGTGCTGTCGGCGGAGCCGCCGGCCCGGCCGCCCGAGGTCCCGGCCCGGTCCGCGGACGTGCCCGCCCCGCCGCCGCCCGAGGCGGCGCTGGCCGGCTCGGCGCAGGCGCAGGAGGCCGACGCGGGGGACGTGTCGGAGCCGCTGTGGCCGGACGACCCGGGGCAGTGGCCGGCGTAGACCGGCGCGGACCACCGGAGTCCCGGCGCGGGGGAGGACCCGCGCCGGCAGACGCACGTTCACAGGACGGAGGCAGTGTGCAGCAGAACGTGAAGGCGACCGTCGGTTTCCTCTACCCCGGATACTCAGCCGAGGACGACTACCCGCGCATCCAGGAGATGCTCGGCGGCGACACCGCGCTGCCGCTCGTGCACACCGACATGGGCGAGGACGCGCACCGCGTGGACGCCCTGCTGGAGATGGGTTCCGCCGGCCGGCTGGCCGCGGGCGTGGGGGAGCTGAAGGCGCAGGGCGCGCAGGCGGTGGTCTGGGCGTGCACCAGCGCCAGCTTCGTCTACGGGCCCCAGGGCGCGGCGCAGCAGGTGGCCGAGCTGTCCGAGAACGCCGGGCTGCCCGCGTCCAGCACGTCGATCGCCTTCGCGCACGCGGTGGCGGAGCTGGGCGTGCACCGGGTGGCGGTGGCGGCGACGTACCCCGAGGACGTGGCGGAGCTGTTCACCGTGTTCCTCAAGGCGGCCGGCGCCGAGGTCACGTCGACCCGGGGCAGCGGCATCATCACCGCCGCCGAGGTGGGCACCTGGGGCCGCGACGAGGTGCTGCACCTGGCCCGCGCGGGCGACCACGAGGACGCCCAGGCGGTGCTGCTGCCGGACACGGCGCTGCACACGGCGGCGTACGTCGCGGAGCTGGAGGAGGCGCTCGGCAAGCCGGTGCTCACGGCGAACCAGGTCACGGTCTGGGAGGGCCTGCGGCTGCTCGGCCGCCGCGCGGTGCAGCCGTCGCTCGGGCGCCTCTTCGCCGAGCGGGACTGACCGGGCGCACGCGGGCGCACGCGGGCCTACGGGCCGGGCGTACGGGCCGTACGGCCCTTGCGCCTCCGGGACGTACGCGACGGCCGGAGGGAGCCGCCCTCCGGCCGTCCTACAGCAGCCGCTCCACCCGCTCTGCCGGCACGGCCCGGGAGTAGAACCAGCCCTGCGCCGTGTCGCAGCCGATCCGGCGCAGCCGCTCGGCCTGCTCGCCGCTCTCCACGCACTCCGCGGTGACGCTGATGCCCAGCCGGTGCGCCAGGTCGACCAGCGCCTCGACGATCGTCTCGTCGGCCGGACTCGGGTGCTCCGCGGAGCTGAAGCCCCGGACAAACGATCCGTCGAGCTTCAGCGCGGACACCGGCAGCCGGCTGAGGTACGCGAGGTTGGAGTAGCCGGTGCCGAAGTCGTCGATCGCGATGCCCACGCCCATCTCGCTCAGCTCCTGCAGCGCCTGCAGCGGCCGGCCCGCCGAGCCCATCACGGCCGACTCCGTCAGCTCCAACTGCAGCAGCCGCGGCGGCAGGCCCGTCTCCTGGAGGATCTGCGCGACGTCGGCGACCAGGTCGGAGTCCCACACCTGCCGCACGGCGACGTTGACGCTGACGAACACCGGGTCCCCGGGGCGCAGCCGGCGCCAGCCGGCCGCGCGGCGGCAGGCGGTGGCGAGCACCCAGCGGCCCAGCGGCACGATCGCGCCGTTCTCTTCAGCCAGTCCGATGAACCGATTCGGCGTCAGCGTGCCGAGCTTCGGGTGCTGCCAGCGCACCAGCGCCTCCACGCCGCGCACGCTGCCGTCGCCGAGGTCGATGAGCGGCTGGTAGTCGAGCGTGAACTCGTCGCGCTCGATGGCCGGGCGCAGCGTGGAGGACAGCGCCTGCCGGGTCATCCGGTGGGCGTTGCGCTCGGGGTCGAAGAGGGTCCAGCGGGCCTTGCCGTCGGCCTTCGCCCAATACAGCGTGGTGTCGGCGGCCTGCATCAGCGCCGTGGCCGTCTGCCCGCTGGCCGCGCGCTCGACGACGCCGATGCTCGCCGAGACCGCCAGCCGCTGCCCGGCGAGGTCGAACGGCTCCTGCAGCGCGTCGAGGAGCTGCTGCGCCAGCTCGCCGAGCTGCTCCGTACCGGCGGAGCGGGCCACCAGCACCGCGAACTCGTCGCCGCCGAGCCGGGCGACCGTGATGCCGTGCTTCTCGGCCTTGCCCGCCTCGGCGGTGCAGGCCACCAGCCGGCGGGCGACGGCGGCGAGCAGGCGGTCGCCCACCCGGTGGCCGAGGGTGTCGTTGACGGCCTTGAAGCCGTCGAGGTCGAGATAGGCGAGTCCGACGCGGCCGGGCGCACCCGGCGCCGGCGCCGCCCCCCGCGAGCGCGACCGCGAACCGCCCTGCGCGCGGCCACGGACCGCGGCGCCGTGCTCGGCCGTGGGCTCCTCGGCCTGCCGGGCCTCCTGAAGGGCACCGGTGAGCCGCTCGAAGAACAGCTCCCGGTTCGGCAGCCGGGTCACCGGGTCGTGCATCTTCAGATGGCGCAGCTTCGCGCGCAGCTCGCGCTGCTCGGTGACGTCCGTCAGCGACAGCAGCGCCCGCCCGCCGGACAGCGGCGTGAGGGTCATCTCGACCGACAGCGACCGCCCGCCCGCGTCCTTCATCCGCCGCGTACAGCGCAGCGAGGCACGCCTGCCCTGCAGCACGTCCACGAAGCCGGCCCAGCTCCACGGCTCCTCGCGCAGCCCGGTCAGCTCCGCGGCCGAGGCGCCGGCCAGCCCGCCCTCGCCGGCGCCGACCAGCTCCAGCATCCGGCTGTTCGCGGCCCGGACGAGCCCGTCGCCGCCCACGACGGCCATCGCGAGCTGTGCCCCGTCGAAGGCGGCGCGGAAGTCGTCCACGGGCGCGCCCGCGGGAAGGTGACGTTCCGTGACCGCCTGGAGTGAGGTCCCGGACCCGTAGCCCGGCCCTTCGAGAGATACGCTCACCGCTCGCTCCCGCCCGTGGGGACCGCTCGGCTCCGCCGCTGCAGAGCCACAGCGCTGGAAATGTGCCCGATCATAGGGCTACCGGCTGTGTCGATCCAGTGACGCCGCTACGGCGCGGAAAGCGCTGAGCCGGATGGGGCCGGGAGTGATCGCACATGGCCGCCTCCTGCCGGGCGAATGACCAGATGTGACTTTGTGTTACCCGCACATGCTCCTGATCTCCCCTCCCGTCCAGCACCGGAGTCACCCGTGTGGGGCACTGGAACAGGACGGGCGGGAACGAACACGAACAAAGTGGGCTTTGTTCCCTACTCTTCCGAGCCGATGAGGTCGATGTGGCCCACCCATCCATACCCCCTGTGGAACAGGACCAGTCGCGCGCGTTGCACCGGGCCGCCGCCGTGGCCACCTCGCTGTCCGCCGTCATGGCCACTTCCCTCATCGCCGACCCGGTCGGCGCCCAGCCCGGCCACCCCTGTGCGCTGGAGCGCACCGCCGCCCACCACTCCGAGGGAGTCGCCGACTGGGACCCGGCCTACCCGCGGCCCGAGAAGCGTCTCGACGCGGTGATGGTGTATCTCTCCTTCCCCGATTCCGAGCCGCTGACCTCCCCGGACACGCTGACCGCGGACCACTTCCCGGCCACCGCCGAGTTCTTCGAGCGCGCCTCGTACGGCAAGTTCCGGCTGCGGGTCGACGCGCGCGAGCGCTGGATACGCATGCCGTCGGACTCCCTGTCGTACGGCATCGCCCGCGACTGGGATCCGGCGGCTCGCAGCAGATTCCTCAATGACGCGGTGTCCGCGGCCGATCGAAAAGTGAACTTCCGTGATTACGACGTGGTCTATCTTGTCGCCGATCCGGATGCCCCCGGCGTGGACTCCGATGCCACCAAGGTGGTCAATTTCGAAACCCCGATGCGCGCGGACGGTACTGATCTGCACCGCATCGTCACCGTCTTCGAGCAACACCCGCCCGACCGCAATGTCCTGGCGCACGAGACCGGCCACGTCTTCGACCTCCCCGACCTCTACCACCGCCCGGTCGACGGCAAGGCCGACTGGGACACCCACGTCGGCGACTGGGACCTCATGGGCAGCCAGTTCGGGCTGGCCCCCGACCCCTTCGGCTGGCACAAGTGGAAACTCGGCTGGCTGGGAGACGACCAGGTCGGCTGCGCCGCCGACCCCGGGTCGGACCGCTTCACGCTGCACCCGCTGTCCGCCCCCGCGAGCCCGCGGACGCCCCCGCGCGGGACGACGGAGGCGGAAGCGGAGAACGATGCGGAGGAGGTCCGACGGCGCAGAGGCACGCAAGGTACGGGAGACACGGGAGATGCGGCGGAAGACGGCAAGGGGGCGGCGGCGCTGCGGCGCGACACCCGGCTGGTCGTCGTGCCCACCGGCGCCACCGGCGCCATCGCCGTCGAGGCCCGCGGCCGGTACGAGAACGACCGGTACGCCTGCACCGAGGGGGTCCTCGTCTACCGCGTCCACACCGGCACCGACTCCGGCGCCGGCCCCGTCGAGGTCATCGACGGCCACCCACGCTCCCGCGCCTGCCACGACACGTCCGTCTACCCGCCGCTCGCCGACGCCCCGCTGGGGGAGGGCGAGAGCCTGTCCCTCGGGCGGGAGGGCGTGCGGGTGGAGGTGACGGGACGGACGGCGGACGGGGGCTGGGACGTACGGATCGTACGGGGGGCGGCGCGCGGATGACGTGCGGTTGCACGGGCGCCGGAACCCGGCCGGAAACGCGGACCGGGCGCTCTCGGAGATCCGAAAGCGCCCGGGTCGACGGTCCTGCGTGCTGTACGCCGTCAGGGACTCGAACCCCGGACCCGCTGATTAAGAGTCAGCTGCTCTAACCAACTGAGCTAACGGCGCCTGTCGACGTGGACGACCTTAGCACTCGGGCGCCTGAGATCGAAAATCGGTATTCCGGAGCGCCACGGAAGCCCGGACGCCGGGGGGCGGGGTTCGGTAGGGAGGGCGTGGGGGCTGGGGCGGAGCCCCGCGGGGGGTTGGGGGGGAGTCCCCGGTGGGGCTCGGGGCGCAGCCCCGATTTCGGGAAGTGGGGGTACCGCCCACGCCCGCAGGGCGTAGGGGGAGGGTACGGGGATCCCCCTCCCGCCCGCCGCGGCAGCCCGTGCCCGGGCTACGGCTCCGACGGAGACCCTGTCCCGCCGCCCGCAAGCAGGTCCCGCCCGAACTCGACCATCCGCTTCGCGTAGTCCTCCGTCCAGTCCGCCCGCTCCGCGATCGCCGCGGGCGTCAGCCGGTCGAACCGCTTGGGGTCTGCGAGCTGCGCCGCCGCCATCGCCTGGTACTCGATCGCCCGGTCCGTCGCCGCCCGGAACGCCAGCGTGAGGTCCGTGGCGCGGGCCAGCAGCTCGCGGGGGTCCTCCAGCGACTCCAGCCCGAAGAAGTGCTCGGGGTCCGGCTCCGCCAGCGGTGGTTCGAAGAGCAGCGCGGCAGGCCGCCGCGGCGTGCGCGGCTGCTCCGTCCTTCCTGGTCGAGCCGGGTCCGGCTCCGTCATGGGGGTCCTCCACTTGCCTCTGGGCCACCGCCCATTCTCCCCCGCCGCGCAACCCCGCCCCCGTACTGCACCGCAGGACCGCCCGTACGGACGTGTGCCGCGCCGGCTCTCA
This sequence comes from Streptomyces sp. CNP082, assembly GCF_059570535.1. NCBI lineage: Bacteria > Bacillati > Actinomycetota > Actinomycetes > Kitasatosporales > Streptomycetaceae > Streptomyces > Streptomyces sp. CNP082. The sequence continues at coordinate 154,812 of NZ_JCANSZ010000002.1, read as the reverse complement.
TGCCCGTACCCGATGGTCCGCCAGGTGTGCCAGCACCGCCTGGTGCGCCTCCCAGCCGTCCGGGAACTTCACCACCGCGCCGAGCTGCACCGGCTCCGTCGACGGGTGCTCGTCCAGCAGCTCCGGCACGCCCGCCCGGCACACCACGACGCACGCGTGCCGGTGCCGCGAGGCGAGCACGCACAGCCGCCCGGTCTCCAGGTGGAACGCCGTCGCGTCCGGGCGGCCGGACAGCGGGTGCAGCACGACCGTGACGTCGAACTCCATGCCCTGCAGCCGGTTCGCCGTGTCCACCGTCACCGCGCCCGCCGCCTCGCCGGGCAGCGCCCGCGCGAGCGCGGCCCGTACCGCCGCGGCCTGGTCCCGGTGGGCGGTGCCCACCGCGACGCGGTCCGCGCTCAGCTCGCCCTCGCCGCGCTCCGACGCCGTCGTTCCGCGCCGCTCCAGCAGCCGCCGGACGACCTGCGCCACCGCCGCCACCGCCGCCGGGTCGGTCCGCGGCGTGTGCGCCGCGGGCAGCTCCAGCAGCCCCCAGCCGCTCGCCGCCGCCTCGTCCACCACCCGGTCGGCGCCCGAGCCGTCCGACGGTGCGGCGAACGTCAGCCGCCGCTCGCCCGGGCCCGTACCGCTGCGGAACGGCGTGAAGGGGTAGAACGCCCGCGACACCAGCGGCGCGGCCGACGCCGGGAGCCGCCAGGACACCGGCAGCCGGTGCTGCGGCAGCCCCGGGTGGTGCGCCAGCAGCGTCGTCACCGCGCTGGCCGCCGGGTCCCAGGCCAGCCCCGACCACTGCTCGGCGCCGACCGCGCTGAACGGGTCGAGCTGACCGGGGTCGCCCACGAACAGCGCGCGTTCGAAGAGCCCGCCGACCGAGAGCAGCGCGTCGGAGCGCATCTGGTACGCCTCGTCCACGATGGCGTGCTCCCACGGCTCGGCGTCGGCGCCCTGCTTGACCCGGGCCGCGGCGACGTAGGCCCACTTGGCGGCGGTGGAGGCGATGACGCCGAGGCCGGCGAGGTCGGTGAGGCTCGTGGCGGTACGCACGTGCGCGTGGCCGTCGAGTACGGGGTCGTAGGGCCGGGGGTCGCTGCTGTGCAGCCGGCCGACGGGGAGGTCGGGCTGCTCGCGGGCGAGGCGGTCGACGAGGTCGTCGACCTGCGCGTTGGTCTGGGCGACGAGGACGAGGCGGCGGCCGGCGGCGGCCAGCTCGCGGGCGGCGCGCACGACGAGGGTGGACTTGCCGGCGCCGGGCGGGGAGTCGACGAGGACGCCGCGGGAGTGGCCGTCGAGGGTGTCGCGGAGGATGGCGTCGGTAGCGAGCCGGGCGGCCGTGGCGGGGTCGGGCACCGCGGCTCCGTGCCCGGGCGCGCCCGTCTTCAGCTCCGCGGTCATGAGTGCAGGCTCCTTCCTGCGGCACCTGCGAGGGTGTGCGTCACAGGTAGTCCTCCGCCGTCACCCGGTCCGGCTCCTCCGCGGCCCGCCCCGCGGGGCTGCCGTGTGTCCACGGGGTGTCCTCCGGCTCCGGCAGCGCCGGACCGCGGCGGGCCGTGTGCTCGAACAGCGTCCACACCGCCCCGTCGCCCGGCTCCGGCACCGACCCCTCAGCGGGAGCGCGGGAGCGGCCCATCCCGTCCTGCAACTGCACCGTGACCCGCCCCTGTCCGACCCCGGCGACCAGCGCGCGCTGTGTGCGTCCGCCGGGCAGCTCGCGGTAGACCTTGGCGCCGTCCTCCAGGTGGGGTTCGTCATCCGTGACGACGGTGACCAGCGGGCGGGGCATCGGGCGGCGGCCTTCGGAGTACGCCATCTCCACCGACTCCGTACGGCACACGAACGCCTGCCCCGCGAGCCGCCGCTCGGCCATCGTCAGCGGGTCGTCCAGCGCCTCCTGGGCGTCGAGTTCGGTGAGCGCGCGCTCGCGCTGGGCCAGCTTGCGGGCGGCGGTCACCGCGTCGTCGCGGCGCGGCTGCGGGGGCTCGCCGGCGCGCAGCCGGTCGCGGTGGGCGGTGAACGACCACCTGTCGCCGAGCCACCGGCTGGGCACGTGCGCGCCCTCGGGCAGGGCGCGCAGCAGGTCGTACGCCTGCCAGACCGCGTCCCACGTGGGCCGCAGGCGGCTCTCCACGAGCCGGGCGACGGCATCTTCTGCAGCCGCCGCGGCGGCTGCGTCGCCGTCGGCGCGGGCGCGGTCGAAGCGGGCCATGGCGGGGGCGAGGAGGCGGTTGTCGAACGCGGGGTCGGTGGCGGGTCCTGCCGGGGGCACGAGCAGTTGCCCCTCGGCGTCGCGGCCGGTCTCGGCGCGCTCCGCGGCTTCGGCGCCGTCCGTGATCCAGGCGAGCAGGGCGCCGAGATGCTGGTCCTCGACGGTGCTCTGGCCGGTGGCCCAGTGCCGGGCGAGCAGTTCGGTGGCCGAGAGCAGGAGCGCGGCGCCGGGCACGCGCGCCCGCTCGCCGTAGTGCGACAGCCAGCGGCCGAGGAGCGGCACGCGCGGGGGCGCGGGGTGCGGGGTGTCGGGGTCGTCCTCGGCGGTCCTGCGGAAGCGCATCGAGCGGCCGAGGAGGCGCACGTACTCGACGCCGGCGCGGCTGGGGACGAGGAGCTGCGCGGCGTCGGCGCAGGGCTCGGCGGCGGGGCCGTCGCCGTCGCCGTCGCCGGCGCCGGGCCCGCCGTCTGCGCCGTCCGCGGCGTCTTCGGTGTCGTCGGCGAACGACTCGACGTACGGCAGCACCTCGGCCGCCAGCTCCGCGAGGAACGCGAACCGCAGGTCGCGGTCGCGCGGCTGCGGTACGACCAGCAGGCGCGGCCGGTCGCGGTCGCGGCCGACGAGCGCGCCGAGCGGGGCGGCGGCCTCGCCGGCGGCGGTCATCGGCACGAGGACGAGCGGCCGGTCGGACAGGTGGCGGTGCCGCACGGTCGCGAGCGGGGTGGCCCGCCCGGCGACCACGGCCTGCGCACGGGCGAGGGTGACCATGAGACTCACGCGGCCCCCCGACCACCGGCGGCGAGGGCCTCCGCCCGCAGCGCCGCGGCCCGCCGCAACGCCGCGACAACGGGATCCACCGCACCGTGACCGTCCGCCGCAGCCGGGCCCGGTTCCGGGGACGCCCCTGCGGGGTCGTGCGGTGCCCGCCCCGTCGCGGGCGTGGTGGCCGCTCCCGGGCCGGGCTCGGCGTCGCCCCGGGACGGGCCCTCCGCCCGTGCTGCGGTTCCAGGTCCGGCCGTCCCCGGAGCCGACGCCGCCGTCACGACCTCCGCCACCGTGCGCAGGCCGCCCAGCTCGCTGCGTACGCCGCGGCCCAGCGCCGTCACGTCGCCGCGCTCCCGGGCCCGGGAGCGGCAGTGGAACGCCAGCTCGCAGGCCGCCAGGCACTCCGGGGCGTACGCGGCGTCCACCGCCTCCACCGCCGCCGTCAGGCGCTGCGGGGGCTGGCGGACGTCCAGGGTGAGGTCCGCCGGGAGGGCGGCGGCGATTGCTTCGAGGCGGGTGAGGCGGGCGAGCTGGCGGCGGGTGGCGGCCAGTTGCCTGCGTACGTCGACGGGTTCGGCGACCGGCTGGTTGGAGAAGTCCTTGGGGCACACCAGCAGCACGTGGTCGTCGACCTCGCAGTGCGGCTGGAGCGCCAGCACGTACACCGCCGCCTGCCGGGCGGCGGCGCCGACCTTCGCCGGGTCGGCGGATCCGTCGAGGATCGGGAAGGACTTGATCTCGGCCACCGTGCAGCGCCCGTCCGGCCTGATGACCGCCGCGTCCGGCTCCAGGTACACCGGTGCCCCCGCGGCCTCCAGGCTGACCATCGGGTGCCGCAGCAGCGTCCAGCCGCCCGCCGCCACCGCCTCGGCGATGGCCAGCCGCGTGCGTTCGGTGCGTCCGCGGGGGCCGGGGGCGGCGAGGTCGGGGACGTGGACCGCGGCGGGTTCCGGCGGGGTCTCGCCGGTCCGTTCGGCGAGGAGGGCCAGCAGTTCGGCGCCGTCGTCGGCGGTGATGCGGGCCTCGAAGGCGTTGCCGCGGGCGAACGCGAACTGCGACTGGCCGAACGGCGCCGGTCTGCCCAGCGCCTCGGCGAGCGCGCCCTTGTCGATACCGGCGCCGTCCAGCAGCGTCCGGCGGCGGCACCCGGGGTTGGCCGCCAGCGCGGCGAGCGCCCGCGCGTCCAGGGCGCGCGGCTGCACGTCCGCGCCGCGCAGCGCGTCCAGCCGGTGGCGCAGCGAGGGTGCCGGCGCCTCGGCGGTCCCGCGCTCCGCGGGGCGGGCGCCGGTGCCGGCGGGGGTCATCAAGTCGCCCGTAGCGGTCGTACGTTCCACGCGCCGCAGTCTGGCACGCCCCACCGACACCGGGGCGGCGGCGGGCGCGGTACGGCGTGCGGCCTGCGGGGCGTGCGGTACGCCGGGGACGGGCTGCCGGGGGCGGGCCGCCGGGGGCGATACTCCGGGGCCCGGGGAGCCTGCTGCCGGGGCCCGCTGCCGGGCGGCCCCGTCCGCGCCGCGTCGTCGCGTGCGCCGGTGCGAGGCGCGTACGCCGCCGCCTGCCGTGTCAGCCTGCCGTCAGAACGCCAGCCTCCGGCACATCACCTGGGCCGCGCCCCCGCGCTGCTCCGCCGGTGCCCGTCTGCCGTCCGGCTGCGTCGGCGGGTCGCCCAGGGCGGGGTTGTCGCGCGTGGCGCGCGGGCCCGGGATAGCGGGCGGGTCCGGGGTGTCGCCCGGGGGGCCGCTGCCCGCTCCGGTGCGGACCTTCTCCGGGGCGCGGTCGTCCGCCGGTTCTCCGGCGTCGTCCGCGTGGTCCGCGTCGTCGGTCCGCGGGCCGCCCACGGCGACCACGCCCGCGCCTGTGCCCGCCGCCGTGCCGCCGCTGCGGATGCGGGAGCCGAGGCGGTACACCTGGCGGCGGATGCCGTCCGCGGTGCCCAGGGCCGGGCGGAGCAGCAGCCAGCCGAGGCCCATGACGGCGGCGCCGGCGACGGCGTCGAGGAAGTAGTGGTTGGCGGTGCCCATGACCACGATGGTGGTGACGAGCGGGTACGCGACGCCCAGCAGCCGCACCGGCGTGTACGGCGCGTGCCGCCACAGCACCACCGCGCACCACAGGGCCCAGCCCACGTGCAGGCTCGGCATCGCCGCGTACTGGTTGGTCAGCCCGCCGAGCCCGCGCGGCGCGCTCGCCTCGCCGCCCCACCAGCCGTAGGACGAGTACTGCGCCATCGTGTCGACGAACCCGTACGCCGGGTCCAGCAGCCGCGGCGGGCAGGTCGGCATGAGGATGAAGCCGATGAGGGCGGCGACGGTGGAGAGCAGCAGCCAGGTACGGTAGCGCCGGTAGTGCACGCGGTGGCGGAGCCAGACCCACACCAGGACGACGGGCGTGACGAGGTAGTGCAGGGACGCGTAGATGAAGTCGGCGGGGACGCCGAGTGCCGCGTGGGCGGTGAACAGTCTGTTGAGCGGGTCCTCGAAGTTGATGTGCAGCGTCTTCTCGATGTCGAGCAGCGCGAGGCCGTTGTCGACGGCCATGGTCACGTCGCCGCGGGCGAGCAGCCGGCCCATCGAGTACGCCACATACACCACGACGACGAGCAACAGCTCCGTCCACCAACGCTGCCTCAGTCGCATGGTCCAGGCACTCCGTCTCCGCTTCCCCGTTTCGGGCCGACACCCACGTGGACCACATGGCCCACGGACAACCGTACGGTGTACGTCAGCCCACTGCACGGTGTATATACCCGCCACCGTTCGGTGGAGGGAGCCAGAAAGACGCTGAATGATCCGGAAAGGTTGCCCCGCACGGCAGGATCAGGCGGAAATCAGCCGCAGATTCGTCAGGAACGCATCCACCTCGGCGCTTCCCGACCAGCGCCGCAGCCGCTCCGCCGTGCCGTCGAGCATGGCCCGTACCCGAGCCGAGTGCACCTCCGCCAGGAGCGCGAGCGCGCTGCCGCCCGCGGCGGCGGCCTCGTCGGGCCGGCCGGCGGCGGCGAGGCAGGTGGCCAGCTCCGCGGTGAACAGGGCGGTGTTGCGGGCGAAGTGCGGGTCCTGCCGCAGCACGGCGTGGCGGGCGCACTCCACGGCGCGCGGGTGGTCGCCGAGCGCCGCCCAGCACTGCGCCTCCAGGCCGGTCAGTTCGGCCTCGCCGTAGAACGACATCCACTCCGGGCCCGCGTCGGCCGCGCCCCGGGCGAACAGGTCGCGGGCTGCGGCCAGCGCCTCGCGGGTCGCGGCACGGTCGCCGAGCAGCGCCCAGCCGCCGGCCTCGCGGGCGGCGAGCAGCGAGCGCAGCCGGTCGGAGCCGAGTGCGGCGGCGGCCCGGTGGCCGGCCTGGGCGGCGCGTACGGCCTCGTGGGCGCGGCCGGTGTCGCGGGCCAGGAAGGCGGTGTTGGAGAAGGCGTGCGCCTCCAGGGCGGGGTCGTCGGCGAGCCGGGCGGTGGCCAGGGCTTCGGCGTAGTGCGAGCGGGCGTCGGCGCAGCGGCCGGAGTCGTGCGCCAGCCAGCCGACCGAGAGGGCCAGTTCGCCCGCCGCGGTGTGCAGGTGCCCGGCGCCGGAGCCGGCGCGCAGGGCGGTCTCGGGGAGCAGGGCGCGGGCGGTGCGCAGGGTGCAGCGTGCGCGGGCGTAGAGGTCGTCGGCGCCGTGCCGGTCGTCGTGCAGCCGGATGCGGCGTACCGCCTCGGCGACGGCGGCCTCGGGGAACTCGGGCGTACGGGCCCGGGCGGGCATGAGCGCCGGAAAGGACGCCAGCGGCGGGGAGGATGCCAGCGGCGGGGAGGACGGCAGCGGCGGGGAGGATGCCAGCGGCGGGGGGCCGTCCGCGGGGGTGGCCGGCTCTTCGGGGGGCGCAGGGCGTACCGATGTACGTGGGGGCGCATCGACGCTGCCGCGCGCCCCTCGGCCCCGTACCGCGGCCCGCGGCTCGAACCCCAGATCGCTCAGCGAGCGGCCCGGGAACATGTAGAGAAATACGCGCTCATACGCGTAATTCGGGCACCGGATCTCGCCGGACTCGACGCGGCCCACGTAGCGCGCGTCACACGAGACCTGCTCGCCGATCTCCCGTGCGGCCCGCCGCACCGCGGCGGCGAACTCGCCCGGCGAACGGCTGCCGCGCAGCCCGCGGAAGGCGGCGTTGGGGCGCAATCGGTCGGGTGGGGGAGCCACGTCGGCTGTTCCTCCCTGATGCTGCTCGACAACTACTGTTCCGCGACAGCCCGATCGGCAACTACTGCACTGCCCACCGCAGGTGCCGCGCGCCGGCCCGATCGCACCCGCGGTGCGCGCGCCGCCACGGAGAGTCTGCCGACCTGAGCGGCCCGGCGCCCCCGATCCGCTATAAAACGCCATCCTTTGCGGCGAGTTCGTGCCGTGCCGTTGACGGCATCCTGGCGTTGGATGTGCAGAGGACCGGGGGAACGACGACGGGGACTGGATGAGGAGGGGTTCCTGTGCCGGACACCGGCGGGGAGGCCACTGTCGGTACGAGGCCCGCCGCGGACCTGTGTGACCTGGTCACCGTCCCGGCCAGACACGGACTCGAAGCGGTCGACATCCTCCGGCTGCGCACGGCCGTCGGGCCCGTGCTGCACGACGGCGGGGTCGACACCCTCGGCTTCCTCGTGCCGCCGGGCACGGCGGCCCGCTGGGACCTGCCCGGCAGTGCGTGCACCCCGACGCTGTACCGCGGGGCCGGTGCGCCGCCGGTGGCCGGGACGTACTGGCTGGTGCCGCCCGAGGAGGCGGCGCCGGTGACCGACCCGGTGCTGCTGGCGGCGGCGCTGTGCGAGGCGGCCCGGACGATCGAGGCCGCCGACCGCTTCTGAGCGCCGGCCCGCCCGCCGCCGGCCCCCCGCGGGGCGCGGCCCCGGCCGCGGCGGGGGATACTGGGCGCGTGGCCAGGCAGAGGTCGCGCGGCGGGCGCAGCCCCGTCGTGGTGGACGTGGACGGCGGCACCGCGGAACTGCGTCCCGACCCCGACCGCCCGCGGGCCTGGATGCTGCTCCTCGACGGCGCCCCGCAGTCCCACGTCGACCTCGACGACCCCGCGCACCTGGAGTTCGAGTACCAGCGCCGCCTCGGTCACGCGGCCGACCTCGTCGCCCCCGCCGGCCGCCCCGTGCACGCGCTGCACCTCGGCGGCGGCGCGCTGACCCTCCCGCGCTACGTCGCCGCCACCCGCCCCCGCTCCGTCCAGCAGGCCGTCGAGATCGACGGCGGCCTCACCGCGCTGATACGCGCCGAACTGCCGCTGCCCGAGCGGGCGCGGATCCGGGTGCGGCAGGGAGACGCCCGCGCGGTGCTCGCCAGGGTGCCGGACGACTGGGCGGACCTGATCACCGGCGACGTCTTCCGCGCCGCGCGCACGCCCGCGCACCTGACGACCACGGAGTTCCTGGGCGAGGTGCGCAGGGTGCTGCGCCCCGGCGGCGTCTACGCCGCGAACCTCGCCGACGGGCCGCCGCTGGCGTACCTGCGGGCCCAGACCGCGACCGCCGCCGCGGTCTTCCCCGAGCTGTGCGTCATCGCCACCCCCGCCGTCTGGCGCGGCCGGCGCTTCGGCAACGCGGTGCTCCTCGCCTCTGCCGCCCCACTGCCGGTCGCCGAGCTGACCCGCCGGTCGGCCACCGACCCGCGGCCCGGCCGCGTCGAACACGGCCGCGCGCTAAGGGACTTCGCCGCCGGCGCCCGGCCGGTGACCGACGCCACCGCGACGCAGTCGCCCGCGCCGCCGCCGGAGGTGTTCACGTAGCGCGCAGGCGTACACGGCGGCCGTCAGGTGGCGTACGCGTTCGTCTCCACCCGCGGCGCGCTGTCGTGCCAGGTGCAGATCACCGACGTCCGCCGGCCGTCCGTGACGAAGTCGACGCGTATCCACGTCGTCTGCTCCCACGTCTGCATCTGCCACCCGGCCTCCGGCGCGGCCGACACCAACTTCGCCGCGTCCGCGGCCATCTCCAGGGTCACCCGCCCGCCGGGGACCGGATACGTCTGTACGTCCCCCGCCGCGCTCGCCGGCGGCAGGTCCTGCTGCGCCGCGGCCCCGGCGTCGGCTCCGGCGCTTCCGTCAGCGCCCTCTCCCGCGTTCTCTCCGGCGCTGTCCGAGCCGCGCGGACTCTCCGTACGCCCCGGCGGGTCCTGCGAACTCTCCGCCGCCGACGGGGTCTCCGACGCCCGCGTCGGGGAGGGCGGTGCGGGCCGGTCCGTCGCCGTGCCGACCAGCGGCGGCTGGGCCGGCGACGGCGCCCGGCCCGACAGCGGCACCGTGTGCGGCCGGTCGGAGGTGCTGTCCAGCATCAGCCTGACCCCGAACCACGACACGGTCACGGCCGCCAGTGTCGTCAGGGTCCACGCGAGCGCGTGCACAAGCCTTCGACGCATCAGCCCTATCCTGCCCCAACCGCCCCGCCGGAGGGCACACCGGCCGGAACCGCCCGCCGCCGGTTGTCCACAGGCAGGGTTATCCACAGGGGGCCGCGGGCGGGGCGGCGCGCACCGCGCTTTTGGCGTACGTTGCCGGACATGGCAAGTGTGCTGCTGGTGGAGGACGACCAGTTCGTGCGCTCCGCGCTGATCAGGCATCTGACGGACGCGGCCCACACCGTGCGCAGCGTGGGCACGGCGCTGGAGGCGCTGCGCGAGGTCGCGCACCACGGCTTCGATGTCGTGATCCTCGATCTCGGGCTGCCCGACCTCGACGGCGCCGAGGCGCTGAAGATGCTCCGCGGCCTCACCGACGTGCCCGTCATCGTCGCCACCGCGCGGGACGACGAGTCCGAGATCGTCCGCATCCTCAACGACGGCGCCGACGACTACCTCGTCAAGCCCTTCTCCGTCGAGCACCTCCAGGCCCGCCTCGGCGCCGTGCTGCGCCGCGCCGGGGGCCGTACGGCCGCCGCCCCGCCGCGGCACCTGCGCGTCGGGGGCCTGGCCATCGACCTGCGCAGCCGCCGGGCGGAGCTGGACGGCCGCGAACTGGACCTGACCCGCCGCGAGTTCGACATGCTGGCGTTCCTCGCCGAGCGGCCCGGCGCCGTCGTGCCGCGCCGCGAGCTGCTGTCCGAGGTGTGGCGGCAGTCGTACGGCGACGACCAGACCATCGACGTGCACCTGTCCTGGCTGCGCCGCAAGCTCGGCGAGACCGCCGCCAGACCCCGCTATCTGCACACCCTGCGCGGTGTCGGCGTGAAGCTCGACCCGCCGGCCGGGATCCCGCCCGCATGAGGTGGGCGCTGGTCAAGGTGTGCCTGGCGGTCACGGTGATGGTCGTGGTCGCCTTCGCGGTGCCGCTCGGGCTGGTCGTCAGGGAGATGGCCCGCGACCGGGCGCTGACCAACGCCGAGCGGATCGCCGCCGGCATCGGCCCGGCGCTGGCGATCACCACCGACGCCGCGCAGTTGGAGCGCGCGGTCGGCAGCACCAGGGCCGGCGCGCGCGGGCGGATCGCGGTGCACGTGCCGCGCGGCAGCGGCGAGGGCATGTCGGCGGTCCGGGTCGGAGAGCAGCGCGCCGGCGCGGCCGACGTGCAGCGCGCGTCCCGCGCGGGCACGTCGTCGCTGGTCGAAGTCGCCGACGGGCACGCGCTGCTGGCGCCCATCGCCGTCGAGGGCGACCGCGTCGCCGTCGTGGAGGTGTTCGTGCCGGCGGGGGAGCTGACCGAGGGCGTGGCGCAGGCGTGGCTGGTGCTGGCGGGCGTCGGGCTCGCGCTGGTGGCCGGCTCCGTCGCCGTCGCGGACCGGCTCGGCACCCGGATGGTGCGGCCCGCGCGCCGGCTCGCGGGCGCGGCGCACGACCTGGGCGAGGGCCGGCTCGGCGTCCGGGTCGAGGAGTCGGGCCCCTCCGAACTGCGCTCGGCGGCCGTGGCGTTCAACTCGATGGCCGACCAGGTCGCGCTGCTGCTGGCCAACGAGCGCGAGCTGGCCGCCGACCTCTCCCACCGGCTGCGCACCCCGCTGACCGTGCTGCGGCTCAACGCCGCCTCCCTCGGCGACAGCGGCGCCGCCGAGCAGACCCGGCAGGCCGTGGCCCAACTGGAGCGCGAGATCGACCAGATCATCGCCACCGTGCGCGCCCAGCGCGACCGGCCCGCGGGGCAGCAGGCGGCGGTGGCCGGCTGCGACGTCTCCGCGGTCATCACGGAGCGGATGGCGTTCTGGTCGGCCCTGGCCGAGGACGAGGGCAGGCCCACGCGGCTGGCGGGGGTGGACCGGCCGGCCCAGGTGCCGGTGGCGCGCGCCGAGCTGGTCGCCGCGATCGACGCGCTGATCGGCAACGTCTTCCGGCACACCCCGGAGGGCACGGAGTTCTCCGTCGACGTGCACCACGCCGGCGACGCCGTCATCGTGCTCGCCTCCGACGCCGGGCCCGGCATCCGTGACCCCGAGGCGGCGCTCGCCCGCGGGCAGGGGCAGGGCGGGCCGGGGTCGACGGGGCTGGGGCTCGACATCGTGCGGCGGGTCGCGGAGTCGACGGGCGGGGACGTGCGGGTCGGCCGGTCGGTGCTGGGCGGGGCGGAGATACGGCTCTGGCTGGCGCTGCGCGGCGGGCCGGCCGAGGCCGGCGAGCGGCGCCGGCACCGGGTGGTGCGCGGGCGGCGCGGCCGGGCGGCGGAGGGGGCGGCGGCCGGGACGTACCGGAAGGACGGGAAGGGCGGGCGAGTCGGGAAGGACGGGGAAAGCGGGAGGGGCGGGAAGGACGGGGAGAGCGGGAGGGGCGGGAAGGACGGGGAAAGCAGGAGGGGCGAGCGGGACGGGGAAAGCAGGAGGGGCGAGCGGGACGGGGTGTACGGGGAAGACGGGATTGGCAGGGGGTACGGGGTGGACGGGACGTACGGGAAGGGCGGGGCGGCGGGTACGGGGGCCGCTGCGGGCACAGGCGCGGGTGCGCGGCGCGCCTAGCCCGGGCGGCGGCCCCCGCCCGCAGAGGCGACGGCTCGTCGCGCCGGCCGGAGCAGCCCCCGCCCGTCACGCGGTGGCCTCCGTCCGGCCGCGACAGCCCTCGCCCGTCCCGGTGGCATCCGGCGATCCCCCCGGCCCGCCGGATGCCGGCCTGTCAGCCGTCCCGTGGACGTCCGCCAGGCGTCTCTTGCGTCAGAGGTCGAGCGCCGGCAGCGCCCCCGCGCGGATCACGTCCGCGTACCAGCGGGCGCTGGACTTCGGGGTGCGCTTCTGCGTCGTGTAGTCCACGTGCACCGCGCCGAACCGCTTGGCGTAGCCGTACGCCCACTCGAAGTTGTCCATCAGCGACCATAGGAAGTAGCCGCGCACGTCGGCGCCTTCGGCCATGGCGCGGTGCACGGCGCCGATGTGCCCGTGCAGGTACGCGATGCGCTCCGGGTCGTGCACCGAGCCGTCGGCCTGCTGCTTGTCGTCGTACGCCGCGCCGTTCTCGGTGATGTACAGCGGCAGGTCCGGCGCGTCCGCGGTGAACCGCAGCAGCAGGTCCGTCAGCCCGGTGGGATCGACGGTCCAGTCCATCGCGGTGCGCTCGCCCGGCGGCTGGTGGAAGGAGATGTGGTCCGCGGCCGGCCACGGCGACTGCGTGCCGCCGCCGTGGCCGTCGGCGCGCTCGGGCTTGGCGTCGCCGGAGACGGCGGAGACGACGGTGGGCGTGTAGTAGTTCAGGCCGAGCGAGTCCAGCGGCTGGCGGATGAGCCCCAGGTCCCCGTCCCGTACGAACGACCAGTCCGTCAGCCGGACGGTGTCGTCGAACAGGTCCGGCGGGTACGCGCCGTCGAGCATCGGGCCGGTGAAGATGCGGGTGGCCAGCGCGTCGACCTGGCGGGCGGCGTCCCGGTCCGCCTCGGAGTCCGTACGCGGGCGTACGGCCGCGGGGTTGAGGCTGACGGAGACCTGGGCGCGGGCGGGCAGCGCGGTGCGCAGCGCGTCGGTGGCGAGCCCGTGCGCGAGGTTGAGGTGGTGCGCGGCGCGCAGGGCGGCGACCGGGTCGGTGCGGCCGGGGGCGTGCACCCCGGCGGCGTAGCCGAGGAACGCGCTGCACCAGGGCTCGTTGAGCGTGGTCCACAGCTCGACGCGGTCGCCGAGGGCGTCGGCGACGAGGCGGGCGTAGTCGGCGAACCGGTACGCCGTGTCGCGCTCCGGCCAGCCGCCCGCGGTCTCCAGCTCCTGCGGCAGGTCCCAGTGGTAGAGCGTGAGCACCGGCTTGATGCCGGCCGCCAGCAACTCGTCGGCGAGCCCGCGGTAGAAGTCGAGCCCGCGCTGCACGGCCGGCCCGCGGCCGGTGGGCTGGACGCGCGGCCAGGAGACGGAGAAGCGGTACGCGCGCAGGCCGAGTTCGGCCATGAGCTGCACGTCCTCGGTGCGCCGGTGGTAGTGGTCGACGGCGACGTCTCCGGTGTCGCCGCCGGCGGTCTTCCCGGGGGTGTGCGAGAAAGTGTCCCAGATGGAGGGCGTGCGGCCGTGCTCCCGCGCGGCGCCCTCGACCTGATAGGCCGCGGTGGCCGTGCCCCACAGGAAGTCCTCGGGGAAGGTGGCGGTGGAATCGGACATCTGGGAGCGCTCCCAATCTAGGCGGTGTCGAACGTCGTGGACATCGAGGGTCGGTCGTATCTCATCGCCCCCCGGGCGGTGCGCGGGTCGTACCCCGGCGGGGTGAACGGGTCACGGGCGCTCAGCCCTTGACCGCGCCGTGCATGATGCCGCCGACGATCTGCTTGCCGAACAGCAGCAGGAGCAGCAGCAGCGGCAGCGTGCCCAGCAGTGCGCCCGCCATGATCACCGACTGGTCGGGGTTATGGCCGCGCGGCAGCCCGGTGAGCGCCACCTGCACGGTCGGGTTCTCCTGGGTCAGGGCGATGATCGGCCAGAAGAACTCGTTCCACGCGAAGACGAAGGTGAGCATGCCGAGCACGGCCATGGCGGGCCGCGCCGCGGGGAAGACCACGTGCCAGATGACGCGCAGGCTGCTCGCCCCGTCCACCCGGGCGGCCTCGATCAGCTCGGTCGGCAGCGCCTGGATCAGGTACTGCCGCATGAAGAACACGCCGAAGGCGCTGACCAGGAACGGCAGGATCACCGTCTGCAACTGGTCGATCCAGCCGAGCTCCGCGATCGCCATGTACAGCGGCACGACGCTCAGTTGCGGCGGCACCATCATGGTGCCGATCACGAGCAGCAGCAGCAGGTTCTTCAGGCGGAACCGCAGCTTGGCGAAGGCGAACCCGGCCAGGGTGCCGAAGAGCACGGTGCCCGCCGCGACCGACGCGGCCACGATGGTGGTGTTCAGCAGCGCCAGGTCCATGTTGGCGTCGGTCCACGCCGTCTCCATGTTGGAGAAGAGGTTGCCGCCGAACCAGAGCGGCGGGGGCGTCTCCGCCAGCCGCGTGTTGGTGCGGGAGGCCGCGATCGCGGTGTAGATGAGCGGGCCGATCGAGATGGCCGTGAAGAGCGCCAGGATGGCGTACGTCAGCTTGCCGGCCCGCTGCTGCCCGCCGGCTTCGCCGGCCCGCGGCCGGCGTCGGGAGCGGGTGGCCGCGGGGGGAGCTTCCGTCTTGAGCAGTGCCATGAGCTCTCCTTCAGCTCTTCCGCAGACGGCGTGCGATCAGGGCGTTGATGACGCCGATCACCACCAGGATCAGGAACATCACCCAGGCGATGGCCGCGGCCCTGCCCAGGTGCAGATTGCGCCAGCCCTGCTCGTACATGTACAGGCCCAGCGTCTGGAACTGGTGGTCGGCGCCGCCGGTGGCTCCCTTGGTCTCGTCGAACAGCAGCGGCTCGCCGAAGAGCTGTACGGAACCGATCGTCGACACCACGACGGTGAACAGGATCGTGGGCCGCAGCGACGGGATCGTGACGTGGAGGAACTGCTGCCAGCGGGACGCCCCGTCGAGCGAGGCCGACTCGTACAGGTCCTGGGGCACGGCCTGCATCGCGGCCAGGTAGATCAGGGTGTTGTAGCCGGTCCAGCGCCAGATCACGATGCTCGCGACGGCGATCCGCGAGGTCCAGTCGCCGGCCTGCCAGTCGATCTCACCGACGCCGAACTGCCCCAGCACCCAGTTGATGATCCCGTAGTCGCGGCCGTAGAGCATGGCGAAGACCAGCGTCGCCGCCGCCACGCTGGTGGCGTACGGCGCCAGCATCGCCACCCGGAAGAACGCGGAGGCGCGCATCTTGTAGTTGAGCAGGTGCGCGAGTCCGAGCGCCATGAGCAACTGCGGGACAGTGGAGATCACGGCGAGGACGAAGGTGACCCACAGCGAGTTCCAGAAGAAATCGTCTTCCAGCAGCCGGCTGTAGTTGTGCAGGCCGGCCCACTCCATGTCGGTGGGTGCGGTCAGCTCTACCCGGTGCAGCGAGGCCCACGCGGTGTAGAGCAGCGGAAAGAGGCCGAACGCGACGAAGAACAGGAAGAACGGCGAGATGAAGGCGTACGGGCTGAACTTGGCGTCCCACCGGTAGCGCCTGCTGCGCCACGTCTTCCGCGGGTCGCGGGCGGCGGCCCGCCGTGCGGGCGGGGCCGCGCCCCCCTCCGCTGAGGGGGGCGCGGCCGCGGTCGATCCTGTCTGGGTCATGGATTCCGTCTCACCGGTCCAGTGCGTTGTCCACCGCGTCGGCGGTCGAGTCCCAGGCGCCGTCGGCGTCTTCCTTGCCCTGCTCGACCAGCCGCAGCCCGTTGGCGATGTTCTCGGCGATGACCTGGTCCTTGGGGCCGATGATCTGTACCGGGGTGCCCTCGGCGGCAGTGGCGAAGATCTCCCCGATCGGGGCGTCGCCGAAGTACTCGTTCGTGGCGCTCTTGACCGAGTCCATCTCGTACGCAGACGGAGTGCTGGGGAAGCTGCCGCGCTCGGCGAAGAGCTTGGCCTGCTGCTCGGGCGCGAACAGCCAGGCGACGAACTCGGCCGCCTCCTCCTTGTTCTCCGCCGCTTCGGGGACGCCGAAGAAGGAACCGCCCCAGTTGCCCGGGACGGGCGCCTGGGCGACGTCCCACTTGCCCATGGCCTTCTCGCCGCCCTTGTCGGCGATGTAGCCGAGCATCCACGGCGGGCAGGAGACGGTGGCGAAGTCGCCGTTGCTCATCGCCTGGTCCCAGCCCTTGGTGAACTGCTGGAGGTTGCCCGTCAGCTTCTCCTCCGCGGCGGTGGAGGCGATGTCCCAGGACTCCTGCACGCCCGGGCTGTCGTCGTAGATGACCTCGCCGTCCTCGTCGTAGTACCGGGTCTCGTTGGACGACACGGCCGCGTTGTACACGCCGCCCGCGGCGTCCGCCCAGGCCACGCCGTCGGGGGCCTTCTTCTGGAAGTCGCGGCCGACGTCGAGGTACTTTTGCCAGTCGCCCTCCCACAGCTTCGAGACCTCGTCGCGTTCGGTGGGCAGCCCGGCCGCCTTGAAGTGGTCCTTGCGGTAGCAGACCGCCATCGGGCCGATGTCGGAGTCCAGGCCGACGAGCTTGCCGTCGGAGGTGGAGCCCATCTGCCACTTCCAGGGCAGGTAGTCCTCCTCGGAGACACCCTTCACCTCGGAGAGGTCCATGAACTTGTCGGCCTGGGTGTCGACGATCTCGGCGATGTTGGCGACCTCGATCGCCTGGACGTCCGCCAGGCCGCTGTCGCTGGTGAGGTGGTTCAGCAACTGCGGGTAATAGTTCTCGTTCCGCTCGATCACCGTCTCCTTGATGGTGATGTCGGGATTGAGCTTCTCGTACTCGTCGTAGAGCCCGGCCTCCTTGAAGCCGAAGGTGCCGAAGAGCCCCATCGTGATGGTGGTCTTTCCGCCGCCACCGTCCCCGGAGTCGGCCTTCGAGCCGCCGTCGTCGTCATCGCTCGCGCACGCGCTGAGCAACCCGGTGCCCAGAGCGGCTGCGGCCAAAAGGCCCACGGCCCGTCGGGTCGTGCGGTAACTGCGCACTGCATCCTCCTAGCGCCCTGACGCGTGCCGCTCCTGCCGGAGGTGTACGAGGGGGATCGGGAGAGTGGCGGCTCGGGTGGGCTTTCGTGCGGGTTCTCTATGGGTCGAGTAGAGTGGGAGCGCTCCCAGAAGTGATTGGTTGAAGGGTGGCCTGTCGGTGACGGGGGTGTCAAGGGACCGGACATCTCGACTGGCTCCCGTTACGCGGCTGTTAGCTTCGGTGCGGGCCGCGGACCGGGGCCGGGGGCGAGAATCGGACAGTCAGCAGACAGCCATAACGCGGGAGGGTGGAATGGCGGTCAGGGATCGGCGTACGCCGGTGGCGCGCGGCGGGCGCGGTGGAAGACCGACGCTGGAGCAGGTCGCCGCGCGAGCCGGGGTCGGCAGGGGGACGGTGTCCCGGGTGATCAACGGATCGGACCAGGTCAGCGAGCAGGCGCGGACAGCGGTCGAGAGGGCGGTCGCGGAGTTGGGCTACGTGCCCAACCGCGCGGCGCGGGCGCTGGCGGCCGGCAGCGCGGACGCGGTCGCGCTGGTGATTCCGGAGCCGGAGACCCGGCTGTTCTCCGAACCGTACTTCTCGGACATCGTCCGCGGGGTGAGCGCGGAGCTGGCGGAGACGGACAAGCAGCTCCTGCTGACGCTCATCCGCTCGCCCCGGGAACGGGAGCGGCTGGCGGCGTATCTGAGCGCCGACCGCGTCGACGGCGTGCTGCTGGTCTCCGTGCACGAGGGCGACCCGCTGCCGGAGATGCTGGCGGCCATGGGGCTTCCGGCGGTGCTCAACGGCCGCCGGGCGGCGAGCGAGGCCGTCCCGTACGTCGACTCGGACAACACCGGCGGCGCCCAGGCCGCCGTCGAGCACCTGATCGGCCGCGGGCGCGAGGCGATCGCGACCATCACCGGCCCCTCCGACATGTACGTCGCGAGCTGCCGGCTGGACGGCTACCGTCAGGCGTTGAAGGCGGCGGGCCGCGAGGAGGACCCCGGTCTGGTCGCGGTCGGCGACTTCACCGAGGAGGGCGGCCGGCGTGCGATGGAGGAGCTGCTGGAGCGGCGGCCCCATCTCGACGCGGTCTTCGCCGCCTCGGACGTGATGGCGGCGGGCGCGCTGCAGGTGCTGCGCGCGGCGGGCCGTACGGTGCCGGACGGCGTGGCGGTCGTCGGCTTCGAGGACTCGCCGGTGGCCAGGCACACCGACCCGGCGCTCACCAGCGTCCGGCAGCCCACGGAGGAGATGGGCCGGGCCATGGTGCGGGTGCTGCTGGAGGGCATCGACGCCAAGGACGGCGCGCAGGGGCGGCACGTGGTGCTGCCGACCGAGCTGGTGGTGCGCGCCTCGGGCTGACCCGGCGGCCCCGCCGGGGCCGCAGCACAAGCGGGGCGGGCCCGTCGCGGGCCCGCCCCGTCCGCGTGTGCGGGCCCGCCCTGCGGGCCCCGTACCGGGCAACGGACGTGTCTCCGGGGCGACTTCTGTCCCGAGGGGTTGACAGGTGCATAACCCTTCGGGAGATTGGGAGCGCTCCCAAGCTTCAAGACTTGCACCACCCTCCACCAGACGAGGACGGGGGCGTACCACGCCCGGCCCCCCGTCCGGCCTGCTCAGCCGGGCCGTGCGCACAAAGGCCCCGTGCGCCCGGCCCGGCTGTTCCCCCCTGTCGTCCGCCTGCGCGCCCGTACGCCCGAACACCTTCCCGTTCAGGAGGATTCGTGCCCGCACCCCGCACTTCCCCCGAGCCCGCACGGCGGTGGCGCAGGCCGTTCACCACCGCCGGCGCGCGCCCCGGCGCGCCCTGACGCCGGCACGACCGCGGGTTGCACCCGCACCGAGGGGGCGCGGCCGTGACGACGAGGGGAGCGGCCGCGCCCCGCCCCCCACCCCCGCCCCCTCAGCCGAAAGGACGTCATCAGTGAGACGGCACATACCCCGTGCCCTCGCCGCCGCGCTGGTCGCCGGAGCGCTCGCCGCGCCCGGCGCCGCCGCGGCCGACGAGGGCCCCGAGCTGATCGTCAACGGCGGCTTCGACGCCGGCACCGACCCCTGGTGGTGGACGCCGGACAGCCCCGGCACCGTGGTCGACGGGCGGCTCTGCGCCGACGTGCCCGCGGGCACCGCCAACCCGTGGGACGCCATCATCGGCCAGAACGACGTGCCGATCGCCGCCGGCGAGACCTACGCCCTGAGCTACACCGCCACCGCCACGGGTTCTTCGGGTCCTGTGACCATCCGCACCAACGTGCAGCAGGCCGTGGAGCCGTACGGCCAGTTCTTCTCCTCCGCGGACCAGGTGACCGACACCGCGCAGACCTTCGAGCACGTCTTCACCGCCACCGCCGCGGACGACGCCGCCCAGCTCGCCTTCCAGATCGGCGGCAGCGACGCGGCGTACACCTTCTGCGTCGACGACGTCTCGCTGCGCGGCGGCGCGGAGCAGCCCCCGTACGACCCGGACACCGGCTCGCCGGTGCGCGTCAACCAGGTCGGCTACCTCACCGAGGGCCCGAAGAACGGCACCTTCGTCACCGAGGCCGCCGAGCCGCTCGCCTGGACGCTCAACGCCGCGGACGGCACCGAGAAGGCGAGCGGCACCACCGTGCCCGCGGGCACCGACCCGACCTCGCTGGAGAACGTGCACACCTTCGCCTTCGGCGACTTCACCGAGGCCGGCGAGGGCTACACCGTCACGATCGACGGCGAGACCAGCGAGCCGTTCGCCATCGGCGACGACATCTACGGCACGCTGCGCACCGACGCGCTCGCGTACTTCTACCACAACCGCAGCGGCATCGAGATCGACGCGGAACTCGTCGGCGAGGAGTACGCGCGGCCCGCCGGGCACGTGGGCGTCGCGCCCAACCAGGGCGACGACGACGTCCCGTGCCAGCCGGGGGTCTGCGACTACACCCTGGACGCCGCGGGCGGCTGGTACGACGCGGGCGACCACGGCAAGTACGTCGTCAACGGCGGCATCGCCGCCGCGCAGGTGATGAGCGTGTACGAGCGCACGCTGACCACCGACGGCGCCGACGGCGAGCCGATCGGCGACGGCAAGCTGGCCGTGCCCGAGCGCGGCAACGGCGTGCCCGACGTGCTCGACGAGGCCCGCTGGCAACTGGAGTTCCTGCTGAGCATGCAGGTCCCGGCCGGCGAGGACCTGGCCGGCATGGCCCACCACAAGCTGCACGACGCGCAGTGGACCGGCCTGCCGCTGGCGCCGCACGAGGACCCGCAGCCGCGCGAGCTGCACCCGCCGTCCACCGCCGCGACGCTCAACCTGGCCGCCACCGGCGCGCAGTGCGCGCGGCTTTACGCGGGCTATGACGAGACAGCTGCGTTCGCCGACCGCTGCCTGTCCGCGGCCCGTACCGCGTACGACGCGGCCCAGGCCCACCCGGACATGCTCGCCGACCCGAACGACGGCACCGGCGGCGGCGCGTACAGCGACGGCGACGTGAGCGACGAGTTCTACTGGGCCGCCGCCGAGCTGTACCTGTCCACCGGCGAGGACGCGTATCTGCAGGACGTGCTCGGCTCGCCCCTGCACGGCGACGCCGAGGCGGTCTTCCCCGGCGGCGGCATGTCGTGGGCCGCCACCGCCGGGCTCGGCGCGCTGGACCTGGCCACCGTCGACAGCGGGCTGACGGACGAGCAGCTCACCGCCGTACGCGGCATGGTCACCGACGCCGCCGACGGCTACGCCGCCGACGCCGCGAACGCCGCCTACGGCGTCCCGTACGCCCCCGACGGCGGGCGCTACGTCTGGGGCTCCAACAGCCAGGTGCTCAACAACATGGTCGTCCTGGCCACCGCGCACGGCCTGACCGGCGAGGCGGGCTACCGCGACGCCGTCCTCACCGGCCTGGACTACCTGCTGGGCCGCAACCCGCTGAACCAGTCGTACGTCACCGGCCACGGCGAGCGCGACTCGAAGAACCAGCACCACCGGTTCTGGGCCAACCAGCTCGACCCGAGCCTGCCGAACCCGCCCGCGGGCGCGCTGGCCGGCGGCCCGGACTCGCAGTTGGAGGACCCGGTGGCGCAGCGGGAGCTGACCGGCTGCCCGCCGGCGATGTGCTACATCGACCACATCGAGTCGTACTCGACCAACGAGGTCACGATCAACTGGAACGCCCCGCTCGCCTGGATCGCCGGCTACGCCGACGACCTCGGCGGCGGCGCCGGCCCGGACCCCGGTCCCGGCGAGGAGTGCGCCGCGGCGTACTCGGTGCCCAGCCAGTGGCCCGGCGGCTTCACCGGCACGGTCACGCTCTCCTGTGACGGTGCCTCCCTCGACGGCTGGACCGCGGAGTGGGACTTCCCCGACGGACAGCGCCTCCAGAACGCCTGGAACGCCGTCTGCACCCAGTCCGGGTCCACCGTGAGCTGCCGTAACACGCCGTACAACGGTGCGGTGCCGGACGGCGGCTCGGTCTCCTTCGGGTTCAACGCCGCGTGGAGCGGCAGCAACGGCGCGCCGCAGGAGGTGAAGCTCGGCAGCGGGACCTGAGGCTGCTTGGTCCGCGCGCCGCCGCGGTGGTTCCTCCGGCCCCCGGCGGCGCGCGGATTAAGTGCTTCCGATGCGTTCCTCAAGAGAGCCTTAAGCCTCGCGCCCCGTGCCCGGGTCGGGTGTTTTGCCCGAGTCGCGGCCACTAGCGTGCGTAGCGTCCTCGGGACGGCGCGGAGGCCCCGGTCTCCAGCCGTGCCGAGCGGTGCGGGCCGTCCCCCCACCGCCTCCCCTCCGCGGGCTCCGCGGCCCCGCCGCGGACCGGCAGCCGCCGGGGGGAGGCGGGCCCGTGCCCCTGACCCGGGCCGGTCCGGGTCAGCCCCGGGTCACTACCGGGTCAGTCCCGGGTCACTACCGGGTCAGTCCCGGGTCACTCCCAGGGCACCTGCGTCGAGCGGTAGAAGTCGATGCCCATCGCCTCCCACCGCGGCCCCTGCGCCACCAGCCGGTCGCGGTAGCCGTCCCAGCCGAGTGCCGCGGCCGGGGACCAGCCCAGTTCGGCGGCGCCCGCGGCGCGCGGGAAGGCCATGAACTCGATCTGGTCGCTGGTTGACAGCGTCTCCGACCACAGCGGTGCCTCGACGCCGAGGATCGCGCTCTCCGGCACGCCGCCCTGCATGTACGCGCCGGGGTCCCAGTCGTAGGACTGCCGCACCTCGACGTACCCGGCCCAGCTCAGCCCGAGGGGCGTCCCCTCGTGGTACTTCATGTCCAGATAGGTCCTGTTGGCGGGCGAAAGCACCAGCGGCGTGCCCGCCTTGGCGGCGTCGATGACCTCCTGCTCGCCGCCGCTCGTGCCCCAGTACTGGGCGACGGCCCCTTCGACCGGGTCCGCGCCGGCGAGCTGGTGCCAGCCGACGACGGTCTTGCCGTACCTGCCGACGATCTCCTGCGCCCGTTCCATGAAGGCGACGTAGTTCTCGTGCGAGGTGGAGTGGGCTTCGTCGCCGCCGATGTGGAGGTACTTCCCGGGCGTCAGCTCGGCCAGCTCGCGGACGACGTCGTCCACGAAGTCGTACGTGACCTCCTTCGGCACGCACAGCGAGCTGAAGCCGACGCCCGTGCCGGTGTACAGCGGCGGGGCGACGCCGTCGCAGTTCAGCTCGGCGTACGAGGCGAGCGCGGCGTTGGTGTGGCCCGGCATGTCGACCTCGGGCACGACGGTCATGTGGCGGCTTTCGGCGTACGCGACGATGTCGCGGTACTGGTCCTTGGTGTAGTAGCCGCCGGGCCCGCCGCCGACCTGCGTGCTGCCGCCGTACTCGGCGAGATCCGGCCAGGAGTCGATCGCCAGCCGCCAGCCCTGGTCGTCGGTGAGGTGCAGGTGCAGGGTGTTGTACTTGTACAGCGCGAGCTGGTCGATGTAGCGCTTGACCTGCTCGACGGTGAAGAAGTGCCGGGCCACGTCGAGCATCGCGCTGCGGTACGCGAAGCGGGGCTCGTCGGTGATCCGCCCGCCGGCCACCGGCCACGGCCCGTCCTGCGGGGTGTCCGCCTCCACGGCCGCGGGCAGCAACTGGCGCAGGGTCTGCACGCCGTGGAAGAGCCCGGCGGGCTCGGCGGAGGAGATCACCACCCCGTCGGCGCCGGACGTCAGCTCGTAGCCCTCGGCGCCGACGGACTTCTTCAGCCCGGCGCTCAGCCGCAGCTCGACGTCGCCGGACGTGCTGCCGACGGGCAGCTCGAAGCCGGTCGAGGGGCGCAGCACGCCGGCCAGGTACTCGCCGGCGTCGCGGGCGGCGTCGGCAGCGGCGGAGTCGCCGGGCGGCACCCGGATGCCGGTGGCGGCGGTGATCTCGTACGGGCTGCCCCCGGGGTCGACGGCGGCGGGGGCGGGGATGACGGAGTCCAGCGCGGCCGGCTCGGCGGCGGCCTGTGCCCGCGCGCCGGCCGCCGCGGTGGCCGGCGCCGCCGCGCCGCCGGCACCGAGGGCCGCAGCGACGGTGAGCAGCAGCGCGCCGCCGAGGCGGGCGAGGGGGCGCGGGGAGCGGTGTGGGGGGTGACGTCTCACGGTGGTCCCTTCGGGGTGCGGAGGGTACGGGGCGTGACATGGACATTCCTGACGTACCGCCGGGAGGGAACCGCGGTCAAGGGTGTAGACCAATCCGCGTACGGAAGTCCATGAGAATGTCCGGGGGAAGGGGTGATCCCTGCCCGGTTCCGGGCAGATTTCTTGCGTAAGTGAAGATCATCAAGCAGTATCGACGGGTGCACGACGACCTCATCGACCACCTGATACGCAGCGCGCCGCTCACCCGCGGCGAAGCCGTGCGGGTCGTGCAGGACGTCCTGGCCTACTTCGACGAGACGACGCCCGCATTCGTCCGCCGGCGCCACCGCGAGCTGCAGGCGAGCGGCCTGGTGAACGACGAGATCTTCGACCGGATCGGCCGCGAGCTGGCGCACCGCGCGGTCGCGCCCCCCGAGCTGACCCCGCGGCAACTGCGCCGCATCGTCTACGGCTAGCCGCGCCACCCTCCTGCCTCCCCACCCTCCCCTCCCGACAGGAAGCGAACGATATGTGCGGAATCGTTGGTTACATCGGCAAGCGCGACGCGGCGCCCCTGCTGCTCGAAGGGCTTCAGCGGCTGGAGTACCGGGGCTACGACTCCGCCGGCGTGGCCATCGCCGCCCGCTCCGGCGCGCTGCGGACCGTCAAGGCCAAGGGCCGGGTACGGGACCTCCAGGCCCGGCTGCCCAAGCGCTTCGCCGGCGCCACGGGCATCGCGCACACCCGCTGGGCCACCCACGGCGCCCCCAGCGACGCCAACGCCCACCCGCATCTGGACGAGGCGGGCAAGGTCGCCGTCGTCCACAACGGCATCATCGACAACGCCGCCGACCTGCGCGCCAAGCTCGCCGCCGACGGCGTCGAGCTGGCCTCCGAGACGGACACCGAGGTGCTGGCCCACCTCGTCGGCCGCTCCGCCGCCGCCAGCCTGGAGGAGGCCGTCCGCGAGACGCTGCGGCTGGTGGAGGGCACGTACGGCATCGCCGTCATGCACGCCGACCACCCCGACCGCATCGTCGTCGCCCGCAACGGCTCGCCCGTCGTGCTCGGCATCGGCGAGCGGGAGATGTTCGTCGCCTCCGACGTCGCCGCGCTGGTCTCGCACACCCGCCAGGTCGTCACCCTCGGCGACGGCGAGATGGCCATCGTCAAGGCCGACGACTACCGCACGTACACCACCGAGGGCTCGCGCACGTCGTCCTCGCCGGAGACCGTGGAGTGGTCGCCCGAGGCGTACGACATGGGCGGCCACGACACGTACATGCACAAGGAGATCTGCGAGCAGGCCGACGCCGTCGACCGCGTGCTGCGCGGGCGCATCGAGGACCGGTTCTCCACCGTCCACCTCGGCGGCCTCAACCTGGACGCGCGCGAGGCGCGCGCGGTGCGCCGCGTGAAGATCCTCGGCTGCGGGACCTCGTACCACGCGGGCATGATCGGCGCGCAGTTGGTCGAGGAGCTGGCGCGGGTGCCCGCGGACGCCGAGCCGGCCAGCGAGTTCCGCTACCGCAACCCCGTCGTCGACCCCGACACGCTCTACGTCGCCGTCTCCCAGTCCGGCGAGACGTACGACGTGCTGGCCGCCGTGCAGGAGCTGAAGCGCAAGGGCGCGCGGGTCCTCGGCGTCGTCAACGTCGTCGGCTCGGCCATCGCCCGCGAGACGGACGGCGGCATCTACGTGCACGCGGGCCCGGAGGTCTGCGTGGTGTCCACCAAGTGCTTCACCAACACCGTCGTCGCCTTCGGCCTGCTCGCCCTCCACCTCGGCCGCATCCGCGACCTGTCCGTCGCCGACGGCCGCCGCCTCATCGAGGGGCTGCGCCGGCTGCCGGAGCAGATCGCCGGGATGCTGCGCGGCGAGGACGAGATCCGGGCGCTGGCCAAGGAGTACGCGCACGCGAGGTCGATGATGTTCATCGGCCGGGTCCGCGGCTACCCGGTGGCCAGGGAGGCGGCCCTGAAGCTGAAGGAGGTCAGCTACATCCACGCCGAGGCGTACCCGGCCTCCGAGCTGAAGCACGGCCCGCTGGCGCTGATCGAGCCGGAGGTGCCGACCGTGGCGATCGTGCCGGACGACGAGCTGCTGGAGAAGAACCGCGCGGCGCTGGAGGAGATCAAGGCCCGCGAGGGCCGCATCCTCGCGGTGGCCCACCGGCGGCAGGAGAAGGCCGACCACACGATCGTGGTGCCCCGCAGCGAACCGGAGCTGGACCCCATCCTGATGGGCATCCCGCTGCAACTGCTCGCCTACCACACGGCGCTGGAGCTGGGCCGCGACATCGACAAGCCCCGCAACCTGGCGAAGTCGGTGACGGTGGAGTAGCCCCGGCGGTCAGGCCGGGTCCCGCCGGGGGCTCCCGCAGGCGGGGCAGTCGGGGCGGCGCGGCAGCCGGAGGGTCACCTCGTCGCCGGGGACCATCAGGTTGAACCCGAAGCGGACGCCCGGTTCGAGCGGGGGCACGCCGGTCAGCAGCGCCAGGGCGCCGTACGCGACGAGCGCGCCGGATAAACCCGCGGTGACGGCGTTCGCCGGGTTCCACGGCAGGTGGGCGGAGGCGCCGGGCACCTCGGCCCCGGCGGCGAGGCCGAGGTCGGCCCGCTGCGTCGCTTGGTCGTGCAGGCACTCCCAGCACGCGCCGGTGCCGGGCCGGTGGACGCCCGCGGTCACCAGCGGCCCGCTGTAGCCGCCGTCCACCCAGGGCAGGCCGGCGGCCAGACAGGCCCGGTTCGCCCAGCGGCGTATCTGCGGCGGGCCGTCGGCGCCCAGCACGAACAGGTCGTAACCGGGCGAGGACGCCAGGAGCGCGGCGAGTTCCGCCGCGGTGGTGACGCGGCGCACCTCGCCGGTGACGCGGACGTCGGGATTGGCCTGGGTGAGCCTGCGTACGGCCGCGTCCGCCTTGGCCGAGCCGAGGTCCGCTTCGGCGTAGAGCAACTGCCGGTTGAGATTGGACAGTTCCACCCTGTCGTCGTCGACCACGTGCAGACGGCCCACTCCCGAGGCGGCCAGGTGCCAGGCGGCGGCGCCGCCCGTACCCCCGACCCCCAGGACGAGCACGCGGGACTCCTTCAGCCGCAGTTGCGCCTCCCACCCGCTGGCGTGCGCGCCGAGGTCCATCCAGCGCAGCAGCGGCACGCCCCGGCTGTAGCGCTCGGCCTCCCGGGGCGAGAACTGCGCGGGGAGCGGCGCCGCCGCGTCGTCGAGGAAGCCCTCCGCGGCGAGCCGGGCCAGCGCCGCTCTGACGTCGCCCGGCTCGACGCCGTCGTGGCGATCGCGCACGGCGGTGACGATGTCCTGCGCGCTGCGGGTGCCGTCGGCGGCCTCGACCAGCGTCCAGAGCCAGCCGTGCGGGTCCTCGATCTCCGCGCCGACGCCGTAGATCACGCTGCCGATACGAATATTTCCGGCCACGGTGCGATAGCCGCGGTGCTCCGGTTTGACCCGTGGCCGCGCCCACCGTCCCACCGCCATACCCAACTCCAGGATGCCGCGCCAGGGAGCCTTGCACCGACGTGGCCCAATGTGCACTACTGATTGAGTCGTTTCAAGCACACAGAGTTGACCCCGTGGAGGGAGGCGCGATGCAGGAGATCAGGATCCGTCGTCTCGACAAGAAGGAGACGACAGGCGACAGCAACCCCAGCGGCGAGTGAGGCCGGTCGGCGTCCCCGCGTTGGCCCGTCACCGTTACCCCACCGTGGACGACCTCACGCGGACGGCCCGCGATCTGGCACGGCGCCATCCGTCCCGCTGCCGGCTGCGGCAGGTCGGCGAATCACGCGCGGGGGAGCCGCTGTGGCTGCTCTCCGTCGGCCACGGTCTCCGCAACGTCCTGGTGGTCAGCGGCGCGCATCCGAACGAGCCCGCCGGGGGCGCCGCCGTCGCCGACCTGGCCTACCGTGCTGTACGCGGCGGGCGTGCCGGGCGCGACCGCCGGCCGGACCGCGACACCGCCTGGCACTTCCTGCTGTGCCTGGACCCGGACGGCGCCCGCCACACCGAGCCCTGGACCCGCCACCCCGGCACCCTGGAGCGGCAGCTCCGCCACTTCTACCGGCCCGCGGCGGACCAGCAGCCCGAGTGGCTGCCCGCGCCCGGCGGGGGCGCCGCGCCGCTGCCCGAGACCCGGGCCCTGCTGACCGTGCTGGACGAGCTGCGCCCCGCGGTCCAGTTCTCCCTGCACGCGAACGACGTCGGCGGCGCCTGGGTGCAGCTCACCGACGACCTGCCGGGCGCCCCCGCGGCGCTCGCGGACGCCGCCGCCGGCCTCGCGGTCCCGCTGGCCGCCGCGCCGGTGGACACCCTGCACATGCCCGGCGCGGGCCCGGGCGTCTTCCTCATGGCCGGGGCCGGGCTCGACGCCAACGTCGTCCACCGCGACTGGCTGACCCGGTCGACCTGGTTCCATCCGCTGCGGTACGGCACGGTCACCGCGGTCGTCGAGACGCCCGCGTGGGAGGTGGAGGCCGTCGCCGACCTCCGGCCCACCGCGGCGCCGCACCTCGTCGTCGAGCGGGCCGTGCAGCAACTGCGTGCGCAGGCCGACCAGTTGGCGCTGCTGCTGGACGCGGCCCGCAGCGGACGCGCCGCCCCCGGGCCGCTGCTGGACGCCGCGGCCTGGCTGACCGCTGCCTGCGTCACCAACGCCGCGCAGTGGTCCGCGCCGCCCACCCCGGGCAGCCCTCCGCCCGGCGCGACCGAGGGCGGTGCCCTCGCGCTGCGCATGGCTGCCCGCCGGCTGCCGCTGCGGGCCGCGGCCATGCTCGCCCGCGCGACCGACGGCCACCGGCTCGGCCCGGCGGCCGAGGCGCTGCTCACCCGCTGGCGCTGCCGCTACGCCGCCGACTTCGGGCCCCGCTGGATCCCCGTACGCGACCAGACCGCCCTGCAGACCGAGTTCATCAGCCGCCTCGCCCGCCTGGCCCTCAACGCCGGGCAGTACGCGGGCGGGGCACCCGCGCCGCACCACCGCGACCGGTGACCCGGGGCCCGCGGCCCGGGGCCCCCGGGCAGGAGACGAAAGAGCGGCCCTCTGCGCGTGCCACCACGTCGCGCAGAGGGCCGCCTCCCCTGTGCCGGCGTCGCCCAATACGCCGGCGGTGCCGCTGCCGTACCGGGGACCGTCACCTCCCGGTCGGCAGCGCGTCGTCGTGTCCCCTATATGCCCCTCACAAATTCACAACCCACATCTACCCACGAGTAGATTTCTACGGAGGGGCGTGACCGCGCGTGCGCCCGGCGCGAGCGGCATAAACGCGCGCGGGGAGCGGCTACGGCACGACGACGACGGGGCGTTGCGCCCGCCGGGCGAGGCGGCCCGCCACCGAGCCGAAGATGCGGCCCACGATGCCCTGCGTGGAGCCGACCACGATGGCGTCGGCCTCGTACTCCCGGCCGACTTCCTCCAGTTCGTGGCAGATGTCGCCGCCGCGCTCGACGAGGATCCAGGGCACGTCGGACAGGTAGTCGGCGCAGGCGAGTTCGAGCCCGAGCACCTCGGTGCGGTGGTCCGGGACGTCCACGAAGACGGGCGGCTCGCAGCCGGCCCAGACGGTGGTGGGCAGCCGGTTGGCCACGTGCACGATGATCAGGCCGCAGCCCAGCCGCCGCGCCATCCCGACCGCGTAGGCCAGGGCGCGTTCACTGGACGTGGACCCGTCGAAGCCGCAGACGACGCCGTGCTTGAACGCCGGATCGCAGCCTTGGCGCGGCTCGGCCGCCGCTTCCAGGTCCGCCGTGGGGTCGGCGACCGGCTTGCGGTCCGCGGGTTCGGGGATTTCGTGACCGGCCATCGGTGTCTCGGCGAAGGGAATCCTCGTGGCTGGAGGGACGCGTTCTGCTGCGTCCGGGCTTGCTGTGTCCGGGAATCATCTTCCCAATCCCGTACAACAAGGGTACGGCGACACTACCTCCCTTGCCCAGGGGTGGACGGTGGTATGCCAGGTGGCCCCGGTGAACGGTTCACAGGAGCATGCCGCAGTGCGGCGTCCCGCGCAACGCCGGCAGGGTGCGCGACGGTGCCCCGGCGACCGCCCGCGGGTGCTCTCGGGGGGCGCACGGCGGCGGCGCTCACGAATCCAGTGTCCGCCCCCTGTGCCGCCCCCCACGCTTCCGTGCGCTGCCGCCGCGCCCCCTGGGCGGGCCGTCACCGCCGCGAAGGTGAACGCGCCGCGTGCGCCGGGGCCGCGCCGCAGGACACGGCGGGGGCGGCGGGCTCACCGGCGTTTACGCGGCTGGGCGCGGGCGTACACCCGTGGTTGAGGGGACAACCTCATGTGACCCGATCTTTTCGGCCAACTTCCCTTCTGCACACCGGAGTTGCGAGACTTAAGGCTGGAACGTTCCGGGCTCGGGGGGCTGGGGGCGCAGTCGGGGCGCACGAGCCGTGCACGTCGGAGAACCGGAGGGGGTGGCCTTCCCTGTTGTGCGAACCAGTGGAACCGTTCGCGATCGAAAGCTTCACGCCAGGTTTCCATGTCGGCATCGAGGTAGGTCCGAACCTGCCACGCGTGTCACACAAGACCGGCTTTACGTGTCCTTATAGATGCGGGGCTGAACCTGTCCGGTGCATCGGACAACACACAGTAGATTTGATCTTGGCCGAGAGACCGAGATCGTTCCGGGGGTGTAGGTGCAGGACGCAGAGGAAGAGAGAAGCGAGGGGGCTTAGCGTCATGAGCCAGGACTCCACCGGAGCGGGCGCAACGATCCGGTCCGGCGGGCCGCGCACACCCGAGGTGGCGGGAGCCACGGTGCGAGGCGAGGCACCACGCCCGCCACGGCGCCGCCGCGAGGTCGTCGCCGTGCTGCTGTTCAGCGGCGGCCCCGTCTTCGAGAACTCCATCCCCCTCTCCGTCTTCGGAGTCGACCGGCAGGACGCCGGCACCCCCCGGTACCGGCTGCTGGTCTGCGCCGGCGAGGACGGCCCGCTGCGCACCACCGGCGGCCTGGAGCTCTCCGCTCCGTTCGGTCTTGAGGCGCTGGCCCGCGCCGGCACCGTCGTCGTACCCGCGTGGCGCTCCATCACCCAGCCGCCGCCCGCCGCGGCGCTGGACGCGCTGCGCCGGGCCCACGAGGACGGCGCCCGCGTCGTCGGGCTGTGCACCGGCGCGTTCGCGCTCGCCGCGGCCGGGCTGCTCGACGGCCGCCCGGCCACCACGCACTGGATGTACGCGCCGACGCTCGCCAAGCGCTACCCGTCGGTCCACATGGACCCGCGCGAGCTGTTCGTCGACGACGGCGACATCCTGACCTCGGCGAGCACGGCCGCGGGCATCGACCTGTGCCTGCACCTCGTGCGCCAGGACCACGGCGCAGAGGCCGCCGCCGCGCTCTCCCGGAGGCTGGTGGTGCCCGCGCGGCGCGGCAGCGGCCAGGAGCGCTACCTCGACAGGTCTTTACCCGAGGAGATCGGCGGAGACCCGCTGGCGGAGGTCGTGGCCTGGGCGCTGGAGAACCTGCACGAGCAGTTCGACGTGGAGACTCTGGCGGCCCGCGCGTACATGAGCCGACGCACGTTCGACCGGCGGTTCCGCTCGCTCACCGGCAGCGCACCGCTGCAGTGGCTGATCACCCAGCGGGTGCTCCAGGCACAGCGGCTGCTGGAGACGTCGGACTTCTCCGTGGACGAAGTGGCAGGCCGCTGCGGCTTCCGCTCGCCGGTCGCGCTGCGCGGGCACTTCCGCCGCCAGCTCGGCTCCTCCCCGGCCGCGTACCGGGCCGCCTACCGAGCCCGCAACCCCCAGGCCGTACCGCCCCCGCCCGAGCCCGCCGCGGTGCCCGCCCCCCGGCGCCCGCAGCCGCCCGGCCCCCCGGGCCCCGCCGGCGCCGGGAGCGCGGGGAGCGCCGCCGGCGGCGTGGACGGCGCCGAGAAACCGCAGTCCGACGTGTACGCGCCCGGCCACCCCGAGCCGCACCCGCCGCGGCTGCGGGGAGCGCTGGTCAGGCGCGCGACCGTACCGGGACAGCGGGACCGGCACGTAGGGTGAGGGCCATGAACGACCGGATGGTATGGATCGACTGCGAGATGACGGGCCTGTCGCTGACCGGCGACGCGCTCATCGAGGTGGCCGCGCTCGTCACCGACTCAGAGCTGAACGTGCTCGGTGACGGCGTCGACATCGTCATCCGCCCTCCGGCCGAGGCCCTCACCTCCATGCCCGACGTCGTACGCGCCATGCACACCGCCTCCGGCCTGCTCGACGAGCTGGCCGGCGGCACGACGCTGGCGGACGCGGAGCGGCAGGTGCTCGCCTACGTACGCGAGTTCGTCCCCGAGCCCGGCCGCGCCCCGCTGTGCGGCAACTCCGTCGGCACCGACCGCGGCTTCCTCAGCCGGGACATGCCGGACCTGGAGGGCTACCTGCACTACCGCATCGTGGACGTCTCGTCCGTCAAGGAACTGGCCCGCCGCTGGTACCCGCGGGCGTACTTCAACAGCCCCGAGAAGGCGGGCAACCACCGCGCGCTGGCGGACATCAGGGAGAGCATCGCCGAACTCCGCTACTACCGCGAGGCGGTCTTCGTCCCCCCGCCGGGCCCGGATTCGGACACCGCGAAGGCCATCGCGGCCCGCCACACCCTGGCGCCGGACGGCTCGTAACGGCCGCACCTGCGGCCCCGGCGGCGCGGGGAAAGCGGGAGGCGAGCACTGCCGGCGACCCTGTACACTTCTAGTCGGCCGGTGCGGAAGCATCAGCTCACGGTGGGTGTAGCTCAGCTGGTAGAGCACCTGGTTGTGGTCCAGGTGGCCGCGGGTTCAAGTCCCGTCACTCACCCTCGTTAATGCGCAGGTCAGGCCCGGTACTCGGTTGTCGAGTACCGGGCCTGACGGCTTTCCGGGAACGGTCGGGGAGCGCCTTGCCCGTGCGCGGCCCCGGTCAGCCGGAGCGGGCGGCTCGGCGGGCCGCGTAGGTGCGGGCCTTGGCGCGGTTGCCGCAGCCCTGCATCGAGCACCAGCGCTTGCTGCGGTTCTTCGAGGTGTCCCAGAAGACCTCGTGGCAGGTGTGCTCCGCGCAGCGCTTCAGGCGGGCGGCGTCGCCGGTGATCGTCAGCGTGCTCCAGGCGAGGGCCAGCTCCGTGACCGCCCGTTCCGCGTCCGTGAGGCCGGGGGGCGGGGTGAGGGTGCCGTCGGCGGCGATGTGTACCGGGAAGCGGGTCAGGGCCGTGTCGGCCGCCGTCGTGACGGCGGGGTCCGGGGTGTCGCCGACGTGGGTGCCCAGGTGTTCGCGGATGCCGGCGCGCAGGGCCACGGCCGCCGCGTGCAGGGCGTGGGCGGGGGCGGCGGTGGGGAGGTCGTGGGCCGTCAGCCAGGTGGCCAGCTCCTCCGGGGTGCTCAGCGTGTCCGTGCCGGCGTAGATGTCGAGGGTGTTGGCGAAGTCGGCCACCAGCTCGGCGGCCCGAGGCGGTGTGCGCATACGGACCACTTTACCGGCTATCGCGTTTGCTGGTAAGTTTCTCTCACCGGTAAACGGTTTTGCTGGTTAGGGGGTGTGGCGTGGTGGGTGCGTCCGGGGTGCTGGAGGGCGATCGGGTACGGGCCGGAGGGGACGCCGGGCGCCGCAACACCGCCGTGCTCGTCGCGTTCACCGCCGTGACGAACCTCGCCGACGGCGTCGTGAAGATGGCCCTGCCGCTGCTCGCCGCCCGCGCCGGCGGCTCTCCCGCGCAGGTCACCGGGGTGGCGCTGGCCATCTCGCTGCCCTGGCTCCTCGTCGCCCTGCACGCGGGCGTGCTCGTCGACCGGGTCGACCGGCGCCGGCTGCTGTGGATCGTCAACGTGCTGCGGCTGCTCGCGATGGTGCCGCTGCTCGCCGCCGCCGCCAGCGGCGGGCTGTCCATCGCCCTGCTGGCCGGCGCCGGTGCGGCCATCGGCGTCGCCGACGTCGTCGCCTCTACGGCGGCCACCGCGCTCGTCCCCGCCGCGGTGCCGCCCGCCGGGCGGGACCGGGCGAACGCGTGGATGGCCGGGGCGGAGACGGTGTTCAGCGAGTTCGCCGGGCCGTTCGTCGGCGGGCTGCTCATCGCGCTGGGCGCCGGGTACGCGCTGGGTGCGACCTGGGCCGCGTACGCCGCCGCGGTGCTCGTCCTGCTGCTGCTCGTCGGGCGGTTCCGGGGAGGGGCCGTACCGGACGGGGAATCCGTACCGGACGGGGAATCCGTACTGGACGAGGAAGGGGGAGAGGGGCGGGTGGCCCCCGCCACCACCGTCAACGGGCAGATCGCCGAGGGGCTGCGCTACCTCTGGCAGCACCGCCTGCTGCGCTCCCTCTCCCTCATCCTCACCGTGCTCTCCGGCACCTGGGGCGCCTGGCTCGCGCTCATCCCGCTGTACGCCACCCGTGACATGGGCCTGACCCCCGGCGAGTACGGCGCCCTGCTCAGCGCGCTGGGCGTCGGCGGGCTCCTCGGCGCCGTGACCGTGACCTGGCTGAACAAGCTGCTGGGCCGCCGCCGCGTGATGCTCGCCGACCTCTTCGGCACCGCCGTGATGGCCGCCGTCCCCGCCCTCACCGGCGACGCGCGCGCCGTCGCCGCGGCGGCGTTCCTCGGCGGGCTCGGCGGCACGCTGTGGACGGTCAACAGCCGCACGGTCATCCAGCGGGCGGTGCCGGACGCGATGCTCGGCCGGTTCAGCTCCGCCAACCGGATGTTCGCCTGGGGCGCGATGCCGCTGGGCGCCGGACTGGTGGGGCTCCTCGCCGAACTCGCCGGGCCGCGGGCGGCGTTCGGCTTCTTCGCGGTGGCCTCCGCGCTGACGGTGCCGTTCTTCCTGCGGGCGGCGGCCCGCGGCGCGGACGCGCTGCGCTGAAGAATTTTTTCCGGGGGATGTCGAGAAGCGGCGTGCGGCTGCGTCCCAGGGGCGAACGCGGCCCACAATGGGCCGTACCCGCTAAGGAGAAGATCATGGCCAAGTACCTGCTGCTCAAGCACTACCGCGGCGCGCCGGCGTCGGTCAACGACGTGCCGATGGCCCAGTGGGAGCCGGAGGAGGTCACGGCTCACATCCAGTACATGCGTGACTTCGCCGCCCGGCTGGAGACCACCGGTGAGTACGTCGGCGAGACGGCCCTCTCCCCGGAGGGCACCTTCGTCCGCTACGACGGCGAGGGGCGCCCGCCGGTCACCGACGGTCCGTTCGCCGAGACCAAGGACCTGATCGCCGGCTGGATGATCATCGACGTCGAGACCTACGACCGCGCGATCGAGCTGGCCGGCGAGCTGTCCGCGGCCCCGGGCGCGGGCGGGAAGCCGATCCACGAGTGGCTTGAGGTCCGCCCGTTCTACGGTGTGCAGGCCACGGCCGCCGAGTGAACGAGTCGCTGCTGCGGGAGCTCGTGCCCGAGGTCATCGGGGTCCTCGTCCGCCGCGGAGCCGATTTCGCGGCGGCCGAGGACGCCGTACAGGACGCCCTGGTCGAGGCCGTACGCGGCTGGCCGGACGATGCGCCGCGCGACCCCAAGGGGTGGCTGATCACGGTGGCCTGGCGCAAGTTCCTCGACGCCGTACGCGCCGACACCTCCCGGCGGCGGCGCGAGGAGCTGGTCGAGGCCGAGCCCGCGCCGGCCGCAGACCCGGGCGGGGCGGTGGACGACACGCTCCAGCTCTACTTCCTGTGCGCGCACCCGTCCCTGACGCCGGCCTCGGCCGTCGCGCTGACGCTGCGCGCGGTCGGCGGCCTGACCACGCGGCAGATCGCGCGGGCCTACCTGGTGCCGGAGGCGACCATGGGCCAGCGGATCAGCAGGGCGAAGCGGACGGTCTCCGGCGTGCGGTTCGACCAGCCCGGCGACCTCGGCACCGTGCTGCGCGTGCTGTACCTGGTCTTCAACGAGGGGTACTCCGGCGACGTCGACCTCTCCGCCGAGGCGATCCGGCTGACGCGGCAGTTGGCGGCCAGGACGCGCGCGGCGGCCTCGGCGGGCGCGGCGGGTGCGGCGGGTGCGGCGGGTGCGGCGGGTGCGGTGCGTGGGGAGCGTGCGGCGGGTGGGGGCGGTGACGGGCCTGCGAGGGGGGACGAGGAGGTCGCGGGGCTGCTGGCGCTCATGCTGCTCCACCACGCGCGGCGGCCCGCGCGGACCGGTCCGGACGGCGGTCTTGTGCCCCTCGCCGAGCAGGACCGCGGGCTGTGGGACACCGGGCTGATCGCCGAGGGCGTCGGGATCCTCCAGGCCGCGCTGGCCCGCGACCGCCTGGGGGAGTTCCAGGCGCAGGCGGCGATCGCCGCGCTCCACGCCGACGCCCCGACGGCGGGGGAGACGGACTGGGTGCAGATCGTCGAGTGGTACGACGAGCTGGTACGCCTCACCGACAGCCCGGTGGCCCGGCTCAACCGGGCGGTGGCGGTGGGCGAGGCCGACGGCGCGCGGGCAGGGCTGGCGGCGCTGGCGGAGCTCGACCCGTCGCTGCCGCGGTACGCGGCGGTGGCGGCGTACCTGCACGAGCGGGACGGCGACGCGGAGACGGCGGCCCGGATGTACGCCGAGGCGGCCCGTTCGGCACCGAACATCCCCGAACGGGACCACTTGACGCGGCAGGCGGCGCGGCTCAACACCCGGCTGCGGGGGTGAGGACGCGGCGTTCTGTCAGTGGGGCGGCCTACCCTAGGGAGGGCGTGTGGGGGGCTAGGGGGTTGCGTAGGGTTCCCACCAACTGGAGGGCCGCCGACGGGTCCGTCAGGTCCACCATCTGCCGGTTGTCCCGCAACTGCAGCCTGTTGAGGCACGACAGCGCGAACTCCGGCGCGAACAGGTCGTGCCGCTCGAACCTCTCCGCCAGCTCCGGCACCGCCGCCCGGTAGTCCCGTGCGCACTCCGCGACCGTGCGCCAGAAGTCCTCCTCGCCCAGCACCCCCGCCTCGTCCAGCAGCGGCGCCAGGAAGCGGAAGAAGCAGTCGAACACGTCCGTGAAGACGGACAGCAGTTGCATGTCGTCCGGGACCGCCGCGCGGATGCGCTCCGCCGCCGGCGGCAGCGGCAGATCCGGGTCCATGACCACGACCTCCTCCGCGATGTCCTTGAACAGCGCGCGCTGCACCACTCCCGCCTCGTCCAGCACGAGGATGACGTTCTCGCCGTGCGGCATGAACGCCAGCCCGTACGCGTAGAACGCGTGCAGCAGCGGCGTCAGATACGCGTCGAGATAGCGGCGCAGCCACCGCTCAGGCGCCAGCCCCGAGCGCTCGATCAGCGCCGCCGCCAGCGGCCGGCCGGCGCGGTCGGTGTGCAGCAGCGCCGCCATCGTCGCGAGCCGCTGCCCCGCGGCGAGCCGCGGCACCGGGCTCTCCCGCCACAGCGCGGCGAGCATCTTGCGGTACGGCGAGCCGGGGGCGGTGGCGGCCTCGTACGCCTCGTGGCGGTAGCCGACCGCGGCCAGCTCGCGCAGGATCCCCAGCCCCGTGCCGCGCAGCACCTCGTCCCGCTCGACCAGCTCCGCGACCCAGTCATTGATCGCCGGCGTGGGCTCCATGTACGCGGCCGAAAGACCGCGCATGAAGCCCATGTTGAGCACGGACAGCGCAGTCTTGACGTAGTGCCGGCCGGGCGCGGAGGCGTTGAAGAAGGTGCGTATCGACTGCTGCGGCTGGTACGCGTCCTCGCTCTCGCCGAGGTACACCAGCCGGCGCGTGGCGACCTCGCCCGCGAAGGTGACGGAGATCTTGTGCTCCCACTGCCAGGGGTGCGCGGGCATCAGCAGATAGTCGTCCGGGTCCAGGCCCAGGGCCCGCAGCCGGGCCGCGAAGCCTGCCAGCACCGCGGGCCCCAGCTCCGTGCGCAGCAGCGTGTCGTAGTCGAGGCCGGCGGCGCACGTGAAGGCGGCCCGGTCGCGGTGGGCGGCGAGCCAGGCGAGGCGGGTGCGCGCGCCGGTCTCGGGAGCGTACGCGCGGTAGTCCGCGGCGCCCAGACCCAGGCGGCCGTTGTTGGCGACGAAGCAGGGGTGGCCCTCCGTCATCCCCGCCTCGATCTGCTGGAAGTCCGCCGTCGCCAGGTCCGCGTCCTCGGGGCCGGTGAGCTTGTACGCGGTGCTCGCCAGCGTCGAGGTGATCTCCTCCAGATAGACCGGCAGTACCCCGTCGCTCAGCCCCAGGGGCTCGCGGAGTTCGGTGAAGAACCGCAGGGCGTCGAGCCCGGAGCCCTCCGGCGGGTCGCCGGGGGCGTGGCGGGTGACGGTGCGCGGGTCGACGCGCCAGTGGTCCAGCGCGTAGCGCCGGGCCTCGAAGCGGTATTCGGCGTCCCCCGCCCGTAGCGCGTACGCACCCACCCCCCGCGGCTCGGGCGTCAGCAGCCGCTCGTGGGTGAACTCCCCGATGGCCTTGGCCAGCAGCCTGCGGGTGGCCTCCGCCCAGTGGCCGGGGGTGAGGTGCCCGGTGACGTCGGGGGGCCCGGCCGCCTGCGAGGCCGCGAACTGCTCGCGGGTGCAGAAGCTCAGCAGCGCCTCCTTGCCGGGCGTCCCCCCGGCGCCCGGCAGGCGCACCCGGCGCGCGACGCGGAAGCCGACGGCCGTGTTCAGCGCGTGCACCGCGGTGTTGCGCGCGTCGGGTTCGACCACGACCCGGCGCACCGCCGGGTCGGCGAACAGCCACTCCATCACCGCCGTGATCACCGCCCGGGTGAAGCCGTGCACCGGGGTGTCGGCCGGTGCGGTGAGGAAGTGCATCCCGACGTCGCCGCCCTCGGCGTCGTACACGCCGGTCAGCTCGCGGTGCGCCGGGTCGTAGCGCTCGGCGAGGAAGGCGGGGACGCCGTCGGCGAGGCCGAGGAAGGCGTCGTGGTGCGGATCGGCGGCGATCCGCGCGTACTCCTTCTCGACCTCCTGCGGCGTGCACTCCTGCATCAGCCAGAACGCGGCCTTGGGGTGGGTGACCCAGGTGTGCAGAAGTGCGGCGTCGCGGACCGGGTCGAGGGGGCGCAGGGTGAGGTTCATCAGGCCGGCGCTCCGAACTCCTGGAAGGCGATGGACTTCTCGACGGGGTAGACCTCGCGGCCGGTCATCTCCCGGATGATGCAGGAGTTGCGGTACGCGGCCATGCCGAGGTCGGGGGCGGCGAAGCCGTGGGTGTGCAGCTCGGCGTTCTGGACGAAGACCTCGCGGCCCGCGTGGTCGACCGTGTAGTTGCGGGCGACCGCGAAGCGGCCCTGCTCGTCGCGGGCGAGGCGGTCGGCGATGCCGGCGAGGAACGCCGGCTCCGCGTAGCGGTAGCCGGTGGCCAGCACCAGCCCCTGGGTGGCCAGCTCGAAGTCCCGGCCCTGCTCCTCGTGGCGCAGGCCCAGGGTGTACGTGCCGTCCGCGTACCCGGCGGAGACGAGGGCGGTGCTGGTGAGCAGCCGGGTCGGCACCGGGCCGCGGCGGGACTTGACGTACAGCAGGTCGAAGATGGCGTCGACGAGTTCGGTGTTGATGCCCTTGTAGAGGTTCTTCTGCGCGGGGCCGAGCCGGTCGCGGACGGGCGCGGGCAGCGCGTGGAAGTAGTCGACGTACTCGGGCGAGGTCATCTCCAGCGTCAGCTTGGTGTACTCCAGCGGGAAGAACCGCGGCGAGCGGGTCACCCAGGTGAGGTGGCAGCCGTTGGGGGTGAGGTCCTGCAGCAGGTCGTAGTAGATCTCGGCGGCGCTCTGCCCGCTGCCGACGATCGTGATCGACTCCTTGCCCCGCAGGTGCTCCCGGTGCTCCAGATAGCGGCTGTTGTGGAGGACGTCGCCGCCGAGGCCGCGGCACGGCTCGGGCACGTACGGCGGTGTGCCGGTGCCCAGGACGAGCCGGCGCCCGCGGTACGTGCAGCGCGGGGTGCGGACGGTGTACGTGCCGTCCGCCGCGTCGCGTTCGACGGCGGTGACCTCCTCGCCGAAGCGGACGGCGGGGAGTTTGGCGGCGGCCCAGCGGCAGTAGTCGTTGAACTCCTCGCGCAGCGGATAGAAGCTCTCGCGGATGTAGAAGGAGTACAGCCGTCCGGTCTCCTTCAGGTAGTTGAGGAAGGAGTACGGGGACGTGGGGTCGGCCAGCGTGACCAGGTCCGACATGAACGGGGTCTGGAGCGTGCTGCCCTCGATGAACATCCCGGAGTGCCAGTCGAAGTCGGGCTTGCGCTCCAGGAAGACGCCGTCGAGGCCGTCGACCGGCTCGGTCAGACAGGCCAGGCCCAGGTTGAAGGGGCCGAGGCCGATGGCGACGAAGTCGTGGACGCGGTGCTCAGCGGGCGGGGACTGCGGAGGCTGTGCGGTCTGAGGTGGCTGCGGGGACGTCGGGCTCTGAGGTGGCTGCGGGGACGTCGGGGGCAAGGGATTCTCCGGTGTGGTCGGCCGCGTGCGCGGCTATGAGGTCGAGGACGGCGGCGAGGTCCTCGACGGTGGTCTCGGGGTTGAGCAGCGTGAACTTCAGGTAGTGCCGGCCGTCGACCTTGGTGCCCGCGACCATCGCGGCGCCGGAGGCGGCCAGTTGCTCGCGGGCGTACAGGTTGGCGGCGTCGGTGAGGCCGGGGTCCGCGTGCGCGGGGCCGGTTCCGGCCCGGGCGGCGCCCGGGACGTAGCGGAAGACCAGCGTCGAGAGCTGCGGCCGGACGACGACCTCGAAGCGCGGGTCCGCGTCCAGCAGCCGCCAGCCGGCGTCCGCGAGGTCGCAGACCTCGTCGAAGAGCGCCCCGACGCCGTCGGCGCCCATGACGCGCAGCGTCAGCCACAGCTTGAGCGCGTCGAACCTGCGGGTGGTCTGCAGGGACTTGTCGACCTGGTTGGGGACCTGCTCGGCGGCCATGCGCTCGGGGTTGAGGTAGTCGGCGTGGTACGTCGCGTGCCGCAGCGTCGCCCGGTCCCGTACCAGCACCGCCGACGAGCTGACCGGCTGGAAGAAGGACTTGTGGAAGTCGACGGTCACCGAGTCGGCGCGCTCGATGCCGGCGAGCAGGT
This sequence comes from Streptomyces sp. CNP082, assembly GCF_059570535.1. NCBI lineage: Bacteria > Bacillati > Actinomycetota > Actinomycetes > Kitasatosporales > Streptomycetaceae > Streptomyces > Streptomyces sp. CNP082. Next base: position 114,553 of record NZ_JCANSZ010000002.1, on the reverse strand, counting down.
GCCGGCGGCGGCCCGAGACCAGCAGCCCGCAGCCGTACGCCGCGTCCACGTGCAGCCACACGCCGTACCCCGCGCACAGCCCGGCGATCTGCGGCAGCGGATCGACGCTGCCGAAGTCGGTGGTGCCGGCCGTGGCGGCGACGGCCATGGGGACCAGGCCGTCGCGCTGGATCTCCGCGAGCGCCGCGGCCAGCGCGGCGGGCCGCATCCGGCGGTCCGCGTCGCACGGCACCTCGACGACGGCCTCCTCGCCGAGGCCGAGCAGCACGGCGGCCTTGCGGACGCTGAAGTGGCCGTGCGTGGAGGCGAGGACGCGCAGCCGGGGCAGGATCTCGGCGGTGCGCAGCCCGGCGCCCTGCTGCTTGCGTACGCCGTCGCACGCCTCCTCGCGGGCGAGCAGCAGGGCCTGCAGGTTGGACTGGGTGCCGCCGGAGGTGAACACGCCGTCGGCGGCCGGACCGAGGCCGGCGCGGGCCGCGGCCCAGTCGACGAGGCGGCGCTCGATGAGGGTGGCGCCGGCGGACTGGTCCCAGGTGTCCAGGGAGGAGTTGACGGCGGAGAGCACCGCCTCGCCGAGCACGGCGGGGATGACGACGGGGCAGTTGAGGTGGGCGAGGTAGCGCGGATGGTGGAAGTAGACGGCGTCGCGCAGGTAGAGCCGGTCCAGCTCGGCCAGCGCGGCGCCGGCGTCGCCGAGGGGGAGGTCGAGGTCGACGGCGTCGACGACGGGGGCGAGGGCGGGGGGTGCGACGCCCGTGAACGGGCGGTCGGCATGAGCCAGTCGGGCCGCGATGTGCTCGACGCCTGCGGTGACCGTGCGGCGGTAGGCGCCGGCGTTGCGGTCGTTGAGCAGGTGGGACCTCATGGATGTGTCCTCACTCTTCGACGGGAGGGGGGCCCGGAAACTTAGGGCAGCCTAACCTAAGTAATTTGTCTTAGGGCCCCTGCCCCCGCCGTTTCGGCCACCCGCCGCCAGGCTCACCCCTCTTCGGCCGGGTCGTCGGCCTCCGCCTCGTAGCGGAACTGGTCCTCGGAGGCGCCGCGGCGCCAGTAGCCGGTGAAGGAGACCGCCCGGCGGTCGAACTTCCGCTCCCGTACGAGCTGCCGGCGCAGCTCCCGCACCATCCCCGCCTCGCCCGCGAGCCAGGCGTACGGGGTCCCCGCGGGCAGCTCCGCGGCGCGCAGCGCGTCGACCACGCCGGCGGTGGGGCCGGTGAGCCAGGTGACGTCCAGGTCCGCGGCGGTGTCCAGTTCGAGCGCGTCGCCGGGGTCCGGCACCCGGATCCACGCCTTTACCGGCAGTCCCGCGGGCAGGGCCTCCAGGATCGCCGCGGCGGCGGGCAGCGCGGTCTCGTCGGCGGCCAGGACGACGTGATCCGTGCCCTCCGGCAGCCGGAAGCGCACGCCGGTGTTGTCCGGCACGGCCGGGCCCAGTGCGAGGATCCAGTCGCCGGGCTCGGCCCCGCCCGCCCACTGCGCGGCCGGGCCCGCGGGGTCGGTGTGCAGCACGAAGTCGATGTCGACCTCGCCGGGGCGCTGCGCGCGCACCGTGTACGAGCGCAGCACGGCCCGTACGCCGGGGTCGAGCGCGCGGTACTCGCTGAACCAGTCCGGGCCCGTGGGCATCACCGGCTCCGCCTGGCCGGGGTGCGGCAGGAACAGCGACAGGCTCTGGTCGAAGCCGCCGGAGGCGAACCCGCCGAGCCCGCCGAGACTGCCGGGTCCGCTGTCTCCGTCGTCACGGTCGTCGCCGAAGGTGACGCGCAGCAGCGTGGGGCTCAGCCGTTCGGTGCGGGCCACGTCGAGGCGGAAGAAGCGGAACGGCTCGGCGGCTTCCGCCGCCGGCTCTGCGGTCTGCGTGGTCGGTTGCGTGGTCACGTCGGCTCACCCTCCTGGTGCGTACGGAGTCGCGGCCGCGTCCCGCGTACGGAAGGGCCGACGACGCAGCTTAGGCTAACCTAACCTAACTTCCGTGTGCAGAGGCCGGAATCAGGCCATGCCTCGCGTCCTCCGGCCGGGTCGGTGAGTGCCGGTCGCAACCGGGCGTACGTTCCCATAATCTGGTGCCTCGTCAGCGTCAACGGGGATGTCGACGGGGACGAGGAGCTGCCGCATGGGCCAGGGGTGGGAGGGGCGCTCCCGGCGCGACCGGGTCGTGACCGAGTACGTGGGCGCCGCGCTGCGGCGGCGCTTCCGGCCCGCGTTCCTGCGGCTGACGTACCCCGCGCCCATCGACGAGCAGCAGCCGGTGACCCTGGTGCTCGGGCCGCGCGGCAGCGGGAAGAGCACCCTGCTGCGGCACTTGCAGACCGCCTGGGACGACGTGCCCGTCTCCCTCCAGGACGTCGCCGTGCACCGGCAGCAGAACGCCACCTGCTTCGACGTCCTCGCCGAGCTGGTCTTCGACCTGCACGCCCGCAAGCGCGGCTGGCCCCGGCTCACCTTCCCGTCCTTCGGCGTCCAGGCCGTCGCGATACGCGCCGACGTGCCGCTGGACAGCCGCAAGGCGGCGGCCCGCGCCATGGTCAGGGCCCTCGCGCCGGCCCCGGCGGACGGCGGCGACGGCGCGTTCCTGGGCCGGCTCGTGGAGGCCGCCGGCATGCTGGGCGTACCGGCCCTGCTGCGGGCGCCCCTGCTGCTCATGCCGGGAGGCCGTCGGGCCCTCGCGCTCGGGCTCGCGCGGCTGCGCCTGGGCCGGGCGCTGCGCGACTCGCGCCACCGCAGCTACCTGGACTACCTGGTCGACCTGAAGCGGCGGTTCCACGACCCCGCGACCCGGCGCGGCGCGGAACAGGACCTCGCCCGCGCGTTCCTGGACGACCTCTGCCGCGCCTACGGGCGGGGGCACGCCGCCCGCGTCCACGACACCCGCTGCCTCGTCCTCCTCGACAACGCGGAACACCAGCTCGGCGGCGACCTGCTGGAGCTGCTCCTCGACGCCCGGCAGGCCCGGCAGGAGGGCCCGGACGCGCAGCCGCGGCGCCCGGGGGAGCCGGCCGGGCGCACCGACCCGCTCGTCGTCCTCGCCGCCGCAGCCGCCTACCCCAAGGCGCTGAAGAAGCCCGCGCTCGGCTACAAGCCGCAGCCCGGCCGGTATCCGGGGTGGTGGGACCCGGAGGACCCCGGCTTCCGGCCCAAGCGGCTCGCGCCCGGGCTGTGCGTCGGGCAACTGCGCGACCTGCGGCGCGACGAGGTCGAGGCGCAGGCGCTCGAAGTGCTGCGGGCCGACGGCGCGGCGGCGGGCGGCGGAGACGGTGCCGCCGCCGGGGACGACGCCGGCGAACTCCTGCCCGACGCCGGCGTGAAGTGGCTGGGCTGGGCCGCGTACGAGATCACCCGCGGCCACCCCCTGGCCACCCGCCACCTCTTCGACGAACTCCTCGCCACCGACGACCGCCAGCCGTGGGAGACCCGCATCCAGCGCGTCCTGGCCCCAGACGCGCCCCTGGTCACCACCCTGCTGGAGCGCCTGCTGCCCCGCGACGCCCGCGAGAGCGGCCTGTGGGACGCCCTGCCCCGCTGCGCCGCCGCCACCGACCTCGCCCGCGCCGTCGCCGCCGGCCCGCTGTGGGCGGAGGGCGAAACGGCGCTGCGCAACGCGGTCGGCGCGTTCTCCGGCGACGTCCTGCAGACCATGCACGTACGCACCCGCGACAGCGCCGCCGACGGCCCGCTCCAGACCCTCCACCCGCTGCTGCGGCTGCTCCTCCTGCGCCGCCTGGAGGCCACCGGCGGCTGGCGCCACGCCCACGAGGCACTGCGCCGCGACGCCGCGGAGCGCGGGCTGCCGGAGATCGAGGCGTACCACCGGCTCGCGCTGGAGGACCTGCACGCCGCCGCCCGCTTCCTCAACGACCGCTTCGGCGACGCGGACGCCACCCGCTGGTGCCGCCTGCTCGTCCGGCTGCGCCGCGCGCCCGTACGCGCCCGGATCCACGCGCACGCCCCGCAGGCCGACTCGCCGCAGCAGCGGTACGAGGGGCTGCTCGGCTTCCTCAGCACCGACGAGGTCGAGAGCCGGGAGCGCACCGTGACCCGGCTGCTGGTGGCGAGCTGGATGGCGCCCGAGCCCGCCGAGTCGCCCGAGACCGACCACGTCGGGGACCCGTACCGCAATCCGCTCGAAGACCTCTACGGCCAGCTCTACGGCGAGATCAACGCCCGCTTCATGACGCTCGCGTACGGGCCCTTCGGCGGCGGCACCCCCGCGCTGCTGGACCAGGCGCGGCAATACGAGGAGAAGCCCGGTGAGTGAGCGGAGGCTGGGACGCGGCGGCACGACGCCCTGGGGAGCGGTGGTGCTCGTGGCCCTGGTCGCGGCCGGGGCGCTGGCCTGGTTCCTGCCGCGGACGCTCGGCGGCGACGAGGAGTGCGCCGCCGGGGTCGTGCGGCTGGCCGGCGAGTGCGTGGGCGTCACCGACGGGGCGTACTCCTTCGACGAGGAGCTGGACGAGGTCACCGAGCGGATCCGCGAGGAGAACGAGCGGGTCGAGCGCTCCGGTGCCGCGTCGGTGAGCATCGCGTACGTCGAGTCCATGACCCGGGGCGAGGACGGCGCCGGCCCCGGCGGACGGGCCGACGACCGCGACCCGACCGTCGTCCGCCAGGCGCTGGAGGGCGCGTACCTCGCCCAGCGCGCGCACAACCGGCTCGACGCCGAGGACCCGCGCGCGGACGAGGGCCCGTCGCCGAAGGTGCGGCTGCTGCTCGCCAACACCGGGGCGGGCGGGGCGCACTACGAGCGGGTGGTACGCGACCTTCAGTCCCTGGCCCGCGGCGATGAGCACCTGGTCGCGGTCACCGGCCTCGGCCAGAGCGTCGAGTCCACCGTCGCGACCGTGGCCCGGCTGCGCCGCGCCGGGATACCCATGGTCGGCGCGACCGTCGCGGCCGACGAACTCGCCCGCAAGGACCCCGACTTCTTCCGCGTCTCCCAGCCCACCTCCCAGCAGGCCGCCATCGCCGCCCGCGAGCTGCGCGAGCGGCAGCGCGAGGACCCCGGCTACCGCGTCGACGTCGTCAAGGACATCAAGGCGGGCGACACGTACAACAAGGCGCTGCGCGACGGCTTCGAGGAGGCGGTCGCCGCGCGCGGGGTGCGGCTGGCCACCGAGGACGGCTACTCCTTCGAGTCCGGCCGCAGCTCGACGGCCAGCGCGCTGACCTACATCGCCGACCAGGTGTGCCGCGCCAGACAGGAGCTGGACGCCGTCTACTTCGCCGCCCGCGGGCGCGCCCTGCGGCAGTTCGTCCAGTCCCTCGCGGACCAGCCCGGCTGCACGCTGGCGGTGGTCTCCGGATCCAGCGCCCTCGGCCTGTACTTCGACTCGCCCGACCTGCGGCGCTGGGGCGCCCAGGGGCTGCGCATCCGGTACACGGCCTACGCCCACCCCGAGGCCGGCGACGCCGCCGCCCTCGCGGACTTCGCCGACCGCTACTGCGCCGACTTCCGCCCCGGCGCCCGCCGCGGCGCCTGTGCGGCGGGCGACGGGCCGTTGCAGAGCGGGCAGGCGATCATGGGGCACGACGCGATGCTGGCGCTGGTCAAGGCCGTGGAGTTCGCCACGGGACCGGACGGCGACGACCCCGTGGACGCGGGCGCGGTACGGCAGATGCTGCTCCAGCTCGGCACCACGAAACAGGTGCGGGGCCTGAGCGGGCCGATCGGCTTCGACGCGTACGGGAACCCGAAGGACAAGCCGATGGCCTACGTCGAGCTGCAGTGGCGGTCGGGCTTCCGGTACGTCCACAAGGCGGAACTCTGGCCCTGAGCCGGAAACACTCCACCAACTGGCCGTGGGAGAGCTGACGTACGCCGCCCCGCCCTCGCCGCCTCCGGGCATGCTTGCTGGGCACCCGAGCCGTGCGGAACCATGGGTGCGTTGCCGAGAATGCCGGAGGCGTTGTGGCCCTGATCGAGATCCTTCCGACGGTCTGGGTCAGCCATCGTGCATCTGTCGATGCCGGCGTCCACTGGGGGCCGCTACATCCGCGTCTACGGCCGCGCGCACATCGCCTCGGGAACGGTCATAGGTGACTTCGTCACCATCGGTTGCCCGTCTCCGGAAGAACTGGCCGCAGCCAGAAGGGACTTATCGGAGTCCGCCGGGGGCGGCACCCGCTCAGGCACCCTGGACGCGCTCGATGAATTCGTCGTCGATCCGACGGAGATCGGCACAGACTCGATCATTAGAGGTCCGACGAGTATCTACAGCGGGGTCAGCACCGGGGCGCGATTCGACTGCGCCCACAACGTGACGGTAAGGGAACGGTGCCGGATCGGCGACGACTGCTATCTGAAAGTCAACACCGAACTGCGCAGGGAAGTGTTGGTGGGCGACCGGGCCACGCTTGCCGGAACGGTCGGCGACCGCGCCAGTATCGGTGACGATGTCACATCATTCGGCAGCCTGATCCACAAGTACAGCCGTGTGCAACGCGGTTTGACCGAGACCGGGCCCACGCTGAAGAGTGGGTGCTTCGTCGGTCGGAACACCTCGGTTATAGGCCCGGTTGTGGTCGGTGAAACCGCCTACGTCGCCGCCGGAGCAGTGGTGGTCAGAGACGTTCCGAAAGGCAGTCTGGTGGTCGGCGAGACTGGCACGGTGCATCCTGACTGCTCGCCCGTGCTGCGCGCCACGGACAAGAACAAGGAGTGAGCTAAGGTGATCAAGTCGGATCTTCGGATCGACCGCCCCGGGGGCGGCTCTCTGCACGTGCACTACCGGGAAGCAGGCAATGGTGAGGCGCGGCCAGCCGTGATCCTCTCGCACGGATTCTCCGTCGACGGGACGGAAAGTCATCGCATCTTCCTCCGGATGGCGGACAGGTACAACGCGGCCGGCATCGCCACCGTCAACTTCGACTACTTCGGCTGCGGGTACAGCGATGGTGACTTCTCAGAGTTCTCCGTCAGCAATGCCGTGGCCGACCTGGGCACTGTCATCGACTGGGCGCTCCGACAGGAGGGCGTGGCCGCCGGGCAGATGGTGATCCACGGCCAGAGCCTCGGCACCGCGGTCGCGACTGTGGTGGCCGCGCGCCGCGACGACCTGGCGGGATGCGTCATGTGGAACCTCTCCGCCGACCTTCCACGGCGCTACCGGGCCATGCTGGGAGACGAAATCTTCAACGACGGGCAGACATGGATCCGGGACAAGGGCTACCGGATTACCAAGGACTTCATGGACGACGTGGACGGCTATGACATCCTCGGCTACTACCGTGACTGGCGCACGCCCACCTTCTTCGTCAGCTCCGGCGCCGATACGAAAGGGGAGCCGGAACTCGCGGAGCGGGCCTGCGCGATGGCTGGCGAGCCGGCATCGCGGCTCGTCGTCGAGGGCGCGAACCACTCCTTCAAATGCCAGCCGGAACTGGAGGACCGGGCGGTGTCCGCGACGCTGTCCTGGGTTTGCGAACGATTCGGCATGCCGGTGATCCGGTGACGGCAGCAGAGGGACTGCACATCACCCGCTTCCGTCACGACTTCATTTTCTGTATCGATCCCGGATTCTGGGGCCGCAGAAGCGAACGCAGCAGGCGCCTGGCCTTCAGCCCGGGGGATCGGGCGGAGGACTTCACCCGGGTGCTGCGGGCGGATCACCGGGTGAGGTCGGTGGAGTGGGCACAGTCTCTCTTCGAGGATGCCCGCCGGCGCGACCACGCGACCTTGACGACGATAAACTTCGAGGACATCGCGCCGGCGATCGCCCGGCTGGTCGACGCCTTCACCGAGCGGGTCGGCCTCTTCGATCTGCGCCTCGCGGAGATCCAGTTCTCCCGGGACGGCCCGATCGCGTTCCCCTTCTCCGCACACTTCGCGCCCACCCGTGAACGTCCGCACCTGCCCGTCGAAGAGTTGCTGCGCGAACTCAAGGTGGTACGGGAGAGTGCGTACCGTCACTTCGCGTCCGCTGCGCGTTACGCTTTCGATATCTGCGCGGACAGCGAGATCTTCGGTTCCTGCGACGAGGAGCTGTTCCAGGCGTCGTTCCAGCGCGTTCATCGCTTTGAGATTATTGACTTCGACTATCAGTTGTCGGACGGCACCAAGCCGGTTATCGGCGACATTGCTGCGCAGGTGGACAGCGTCGCCGCCCGCGAACTTGCGGGTCTCATCCGGATGGCGCGCCCCGAGGTGTGGCCGGCCTACCGGGCGAGCTTCCTGACGCAGTTCTTCACACGCAACATCGGTAACCGGGTCGACGAGATGTGGATCTTTAACAGCCGTTGTCTAGTCCGGCATCATCCGGAGGAAACCGCCAGAGCGGACGTCCAGCTCTGGTTCGAAGACGCCCGGCTCGCCATCTCTATTCTGCTGCAGAAGGCCGCGGTCCTGGAGTTCCTGCACTGGGTCATGAAGTACGAACTGAGCGAAGTCAACAGCATGCTCACCACCGCCGGTGACCGCATCCACAGGAACACGGTCGAACTCCTTGCTGCCATCGAGGCCCTCTCGAACAAGGTCGTCGACCCGCTGGCCGTCGAGCGGCACATCTCGCACGAGTTCTTCCGCAAGCTCCTCGCCGAGGCCAGTGCGGCGCTGGAAGTGGCCCTGCTCTCCAGGCTCTGCCGGGAACGCGTGGCGGACGTCCGGAGCCTTGTCCAGGCCGTCGCCGCACAGGTCGTGTCGTCTACCTCCCTGGCCTCCACCGTGACCACGGAGCGGCTCACGAAGCAGATGCTGTGGCTGTCCGTCCTGGTGGCGGTGTTCGCGGTGGTACAGATCGTCGTGGCCGTTCTCGAATGACCGTGTTGCCGTCGCTTCGGCACGCAGGGGAGGAGTCCTGCACATGCACGTCGCGGTCAACGCCATCATCTTCAACGGTGCCCGACACGTGCTGCTCACCAGACGCAGGGACGTCCCGCTGTGGTGCCTCCCGGGCGGGCACCTGGAACCGGGGGAAACACTTGCGCAGGCAGTTCGCAGGGAAGTCCGGGAGGAGATCGGCGTGCAGGCGTCGGTCACCCGGCTGACAGGTGCCTACTCGGCCGGAAACGTCGCCCGCATACCTCCGGCTCCCGCGCACACCGTGATCGTCGCCTTCGAGTGCTCAATTGCCTCCGGAGCCCCATGGTGCTCGGACGAGGTCGCCGAGGTCGGCTACTTTCCGCCCTCCGCTCTGCCGGATGAGGTCATCGTCACGCATCCCGGCCGCATCTCGGACGCCCTCCGTAACCTCCCTTACGCCGTCTACGACTGACAGAAGGTTCCGACGGGGCTGCCACAGACCTGCAGCATGGGCTTGCGGCGGCCGGGTACGTGGTCACCCCCCGGTGGGCGGCCCACGTCGGGGCGCCAGGGCGGGTCTTCCACCGCATCGCGCATGCTGACACCTTCACACCGTTTGTGGTCGACCCCACACAGAATCGGCCGTACCTCTTACCCTGGCAGTGTCGAGCTGCAGAGAAGAGGTAAGGCCGTGATGCCTCCCGGTAGTACCCCAGCCGCAACGACGTTCGGCCAGAGAGTGAAGCTCGCCCGGGAACGCAAGGGGCTCACTCGGCCAGTCCTCGGTGGACTCGTAGGCCGCTCCGCGGAGTGGGTCAAGGCCCTTGAGACCGGCCGCCTTCGTATGCCCCGCATTCAGATGCTCCTGCGGCTCGCCGAAGCGTTAGACGTCGAGGAACTGGCCGACCTCACCGGAGACGCCCGCCTGGAGCGAAGCACCTACTCCAAGAACCTCCACGCCTCCCTGACGACCGTCCGCGATGCCCTGGTGTCGTACGGGGTCACCCAAGGCTCTCCGGTGGCCATCGAGGACTACATGACGCGCATCGACGGGGCGTGGCGGGCGTGGCACACCTCGGAGCGTGAGCGTGCCGCTGTCGCGCCGATGCTGCCACGCCTCATCGCTGACGGCCGCGCCTCCCAGCACGCCGCCGACGACCGAACCAAGCGCCGCCAGTTCGCCGCGCAGCTCGCCCGCGTCTACCACTTGGTTCAGCTATACGGCTCGTTCCAGCCCGCGCCGGAAATGGTGTACATGTCGTCGGACCGGGCCATGCTCACCGCCCAGGACGCAGACGACCCCGCCGCCATCGCCGGAGCCGCCTGGTACGCCAACCACGTGTGGCGCGATGCCGGAGAAGCCGCAGAGGCCCGAGTCGAACTCGCCCTCGAAGTCGCGGAGATGCTCCGTCCAGGCGACTCAACCGAGCAGCGCGCGCTGCACGCTCTGATGCATCTGGCGGTGGCGCTCTCGCACGCCAAAACAGGCCGCTCCGGGGAGGCGTGGCATCACCACGACGAAGCAACCCGCGCCGCAAGCAGGCTCGACGGGTACAGCCATCCGTGGCTGATGATCGGCACGGGGATGGTGGAGCACTACGCCGTCACGATGCACCTCGACTTGCAGCAGCCGCGCCGAGCGCTCGACGCCGCACAGCGCATCGACCCGGCGGCGATCGACTCCCGTACTCGACAGTCCCGCTATCTCATTGAGGTGGCTCGTGCCCATTACCAGCTTCACGAGCGGGACGCGGCCATCTTCCACATGCTCAAGGCCCGTGCGCGTTCGGCCGACACATTCGAGTTCTCCCTGTTCGCCCGCTCCATGGTTGCGGAGATGCTGCAGGACCCGCCGCCCGCCATCGCCGACGACATCCGAGACCTGGCCGGCACGCTCGCCCTTAGCTGAGGAGGGGTACAACCTGTACCTCTCCTCAAAGGGGTAAAACCCATACCTGTCGCCCTGTGACTGGACGCCTACCGTCAGTGGTGCCCTGATCACCGACGACAGGCGACGCCATGGACACCTCCCACACGGGCGCCCCCGCCCGGAATGAAACGCAACCGGAGACCGCCCGCCCGCGCATGACGTTGCGGGTGTCTCGCGACGGCGGACGCACCTGGGGGCGTGAGAAGCGCATCTACACCCGCGACCTTCAGTCTCCTCCGCCCACCGGCGTCGATCCGCCGTGCCGGTGCCCCCGCTGCCGCGGGAAGAAGCCGTGAGCGCCATCGAGCGGCCTGTGCCGCCTCGCCGGCCGCCTCTGGTGTCCCGGCAGCCGTGCCGTCCTGATCCGTTCAACCGGAGGCCGGCAGTGGCGAGTTCGGGTGAGGCGCCTGATTGGCGTGGTACCCGCCCACCGCCCTGGAAGGGAACATTCTGATGCACTACTGCACTCACTGCGGCCAGCTCGGCACCAAGCGGAATCCGGTGGAGTCCGTAGGGGAGGCCGGTGAGTCCGGCGGCGGGTCAGCCGTCTATGCACACCCGAAGTGCCAGCCGGAGCCACGGCGTACGTCTCCGACGCCCGCGCTGCCGGTGCGGCGTGCCCCGCGGCAGCCGTGACCTACGGCTACGGCACGCGGATGCCGGAGCTGATACCCGAGCGCACCGTGTACGCGAGCGACGCTGCCCCGGCGCCCGGCTGTGTGCGGTGCGGCCCGTCTGGTCAACGTGCGGACGAGGGCCCGCATCTACCTCGACGAGCAGCGGGTGACCGCCGTGAACATCGCGATCCGCCAGCACCCTCACCGCTGACTCCCACCCACACGCACGCCAGAAGGGCGGGACCCCCGGCCGGCTGACAGCGCTCTGTCCGGTCGGGGAAGGCTCCGCCTGCCTCTTCGAGTCCCGCGGCAGGCGGGGCGGAGTCTGCACCTGGTCTGCCGTCTCCCGTGCCCCATGCGGGCCGTCAGGGCGTGGGCGGCAGGCCCAGCTCGCGGGCGATCAGCATGCGCTGCACCTCGCTGGTGCCCTCGCCGATCTCCAGGATCTTCGCGTCCCGCCACATCCGCGCCACCGGGTACTCGTTCATGAACCCGTACCCGCCGTGGATCTGCGTCGCCTCCCGCGCGTTGTCCACCGCCACCGTCGAGGTGTGCAGCTTCGCCAGCGCCGCCGCCTTCTTGAACGGCTCGCCGTGCACCAGCCTGGAGGCCGCGTCCCGCCACGAGAGCCGGGCGGTGTGGGCGCGCAGCTCCATGTCGGCCAGCTTGAACTGGATGGCCTGGTTGGTGCCGATGGGCCGGCCGAAGGCGTGGCGCTGCTGGGCGTACGCCAGCGACTCGTCGACGCAGCCCTGCGCCAGGCCGGTGGCGAGCGCGGCGATGGCGATGCGGCCCTCGTCCAGGATCCGCAGGAACTGGGCGTAGCCGCGCCCGCGTTCGCCCAGGAGGTTCGCCGCCGGGACGCGGACGTCGGAGAACGACAGCTCGCGGGTGTCGGAGGCGTTCCAGCCGACCTTCGAGTACGGGGCGGCGACCGTGAAGCCCGGGGTGCCGGACGGCACGATGATGGTCGAGATCTCCGGCTTGCCCGACTCGCTCCTGCCGGTGACGGCGGTGACGGTGACCAGTCCTGTGATGTCCGTGCCGGAGTTGGTGATGAAGCACTTCGTCCCGTTGACCACCCACTCGCCGGTGGCCTCGTCGAGGCGGGCCGTGGTGCGCGTACCGCCCGCGTCCGAGCCGCACTCCGGCTCGGTCAGCCCGAACGCGCCCAGCATCTCGCCGGAGCACAGCTTCGGCAGCCAGGTGCGCTTCTGCTCCTCCGTGCCGAAGTGGTACAGGGGCATGGCGCCCAGCGAGCAGGCGGCCTCCAGCGTGATGGCGACCGAGGAGTCGACGCGCGCCAGCTCCTCCAGCACGACGCCGAGCGCCAGGTAGTCGCCGCCCATGCCGCCGTACTCCTCCGGGAACGGCAGGCCGAACAGGCCCATGCGGCCCATCTCGCGCACGATGTCGTACGGGAACTCGTGCCGCTCGTAGTAGTCGCCGATCTTCGGCGCCACCACGTCGTGCGCGAACTCCTCGACCGTGCGGCGGAGCTGCTCCAGCTCGGGCGAGAGGCGGTGGTCGAGACTGGGCGTCATCGGGGTCACTCCTTGTGGGAGAGGGCGGTCACGGTGCGGGACGGGCTCGGACGGCCGAGGCGTTCGGCCATCCAGACGCTGGTGGCGACGAGCCGGCCGAGGTCGACGCCGGTCTCGACGCCGAGCCCCTGCAGCATCCACACGAGGTCTTCGGTGGCGAGGTTGCCGGTCGCGCTCTTCGCGAACGGGCAGCCGCCGAGGCCGCCGGCGGCGGCGTCGACGACGGTGACGCCGTGCTGCAGCGAGGCGAGGGTGTTGGCCAGGGCCTGGCCGTACGTGTCGTGGAAGTGGACGCCGAGGCGGTCCGTGGGGATGCCCTCCGCGGCGAGGGCGTCGAGCAGCGCGGAGACATGGCCGGGGGTGGCGACGCCGATGGTGTCGCCGAGGCTCAGCTCGTCGCAGCCCATGTCGACGAGCGCACGGGCGGTGCGTACCACCTGAGCGAGCGGGACAGGGCCCTCCCAGGGGTCGCCGAAGCACATCGAGAGATAGCCGCGGACGTGCATGCCGTCCTTCTTGGCCGCTGCGACGACCAGGGCGAACCCCGCGAGGGACTCCTCAAGGCCGCGGTTGAGGTTGCTGCGGGCGAAGGTCTCGGTGGCGCTGGCGGCGATGGCGACGCGGCGGACACCGTGGGCGGCGGCGCGCTCCAGGCCGCGCATGTTGGGTACGAGGACGGGGAGGTGGACGTCGCCGGCCAGATCGCCGAGACGGCCGCAGAGCTCCCCCGCGTCGGCGAGCTGGGGGACCCAGTCGGGGTGCACGAAGCTGGTCGCCTCGACGGTGGTGAGACCGGCGGCGGCGAGGCGGTGCACGAACTCGGCCTTGACGTCGGTGGGGACGACGGTCTTCTCGTTCTGCAGGCCGTCGCGGGGGCCGACCTCGTGGATACGGACCCGGCCGGGCAGCCCGGCGGCGGGCACGCGCATGGGGAGGGGGTGGTCGTTCATTGCGGTTTCTCCTGGTCGTTGCCCTGACCCCCGTCGTGTCCCCCGCTTTCTCCCCCGCCTTCTCCGTCGTCCGGTACGACGACGGCGAGTACCTGCTCCATGGCCACCGTGCCACCGGCGGCGACGTTCAGCTCGGTGACGGTGCCGGCGTGCGGGGCGACGATGACGTGCTCCATCTTCATCGCCTCGACGACGAGCAGGCTCTGCCCGGCGGCGACCCGGTCGCCCACGGCGGCCTTGACGACGGTCACCGTGCCGGGCATGGGCGCGGTGAGCGCGTCGGCCCCGGCGGCGAGACCCCCGCCGCGCAGGGCGGCGTCGACGGGGTCGTGGCCGAGGAGATGCCAGACGTTGCCGTCGCGGGCGAGCCAGATCCCGTCGGGGGAGGCGGCGAGGGTGAACCGGTGGGTGACGCCGTCGAGTTCGAGGGTGGCGGAGGTGCCGTCGGCGTACGCGAGCCGCCCGCGGAGCGGGTGTTCCCCCGCCCCGGACCCGGCGGCTTCGCCGGTCCACACCTCCGCGGCGGACGTCAGCCCCCGGACCCGTACCTCCACCGGATCCCGCCCCGCCCCGCGGAACCACCGCACCGTCCACGCCGACGGGCCCCCCGGGCGCCAGCCCGACGGCTCCGCGAACGGGTCCGTCCAGCCGGCCGGGCCCGCCGGCCGGAGCGCCGCCGACTCCAGCGCCGACTGCGCCAGCAGCCCCGCCGCCGCGTACGCCTCCGGCGGCACCGGGGCCGCCGCCAGGCCGGCCGCGTCGCGGTCGACCAGGCCCGTGTCCAGGTCGCCCGCCGCCACCGCCGGGTGCGCCAGCAGCCGGCGCAGGAAGCCCGTGTTCGTGTCCAGGCCCAGCACCACCGTGTCCGCCAGCGCCGCCCGCAGCCGGCGCAGCGCCGCATCGCGGTCCGGGCCCCAGGCGACGACCTTCGCCAGCATCGGGTCGTACGCCGTGCCGACCTCCGTGCCCTCCGCCAGGCCCGAGTCGACCCGCACCCCCGCCCCCGACGGCTCGCGCAGCAGCCGCACCCGGCCGGCCGACGGCAGGAAGTCGACCCGCTCGCCGCCGTCCGCGACCCGCGCCGTCTCCGCGTAGATCCGCGCCTCTACGGCGTGGCCCTTCAGCGGCACCTCACCGGAGGTGAACGTCAGTTGCTGCCCCGCGGCCACCCGGAGCTGCCACTCCACTAGGTCGAGCCCCGTGACCAGCTCGGTGACCGGATGCTCGACCTGCAGCCGGGTGTTCATCTCCATGAAGTAGTACGCGACCGGCCCTGCGCCGCCGCCGGGCACGATGAACTCCACCGTCCCCGCGCCCGCGTACCCGCAGGACCGCGCCGCCTGAACCGCCGCGGCGCCCATCGCCGCCCGCGTCGCCGCGTCCAGCAGCGGCGACGGCGCCTCCTCGACGATCTTCTGGTGCCGGCGCTGCAGCGAGCACTCCCGCTCGCCGAGGTGCACCACGTTCCCGTGGCCGTCCGCCAGCACCTGGATCTCGATGTGCCGCGGCCGGTCGATCCACCGCTCCACCAGCAGCGTGTCGTCGCCGAACGAGCCCAGCGCCTCGCGCCGGGCGCCCGCGATCTCCTCCGCCAGCGCGCCCTCGTCCCGTACGAGCCGCATCCCCTTGCCGCCGCCACCCGCCGAGGGCTTCAGCAGCACCGGCATGCCGATCTCCCGGGCCGCCGCGGCCAGCTCGCCGTCCGACAGGCCGCTGCCCGTCGAGCCCGGCACCACCGGCACGCCCGCGGCCCGTACCGTCTCCTTCGCGCGGATCTTGTCGCCCATCAGCTCGATCGCGTCGGCCGGGGGACCGACGAAGGCCAGCCCCGCCGCCGTGCACGCCCGCGCGAACTCCGCGTTCTCGGCGAGGAACCCGTACCCCGGGTGCACCGCCTCCGCGCCCGTCTCGCGGGCCGCGCGCAGCAGCTCGCCGACGGACAGGTAACTCTCGATCCGCACGGCGGTGTCCGCGTCGCGTACGTGCCGCGCGTCCGCGTCCGCGTCGGTGAAGACCGCGGCGGAGCGTATGCCGAGCCCACGCAGTGTCCGGATGACCCGGACGGCGATCTCGCCGCGGTTGGATACCATAACCGTACCGAGTGCTGCAAGCTGGCCGACGGGTGGCTGCATCGCGGAGTAAGCTACGGAATGTACGTCGCGAGAACCAAGCACGTGCGCTCCTGATCTTGTTTCAAGATCCCGGGCTGGTTTCAACCCGGCTGGTGTTGATCGCGGAAGTCTCGGGTGTTCGCCGAGCGGTCGAGCAGCGTGAGCCAGGAACCTCCTTGCTTCGGCTGGAGGGGATTCAAATCCGGAAGACGCCGAAGGCAGCGCGCTCCGCCAGGGGCGCGTTGCTGCAGGCGGTCAGCGCGAGCCCCAGCACCCGGCGGGTGTCCAGCGGGTCGATGACGCCGTCGTCCCACAGGCGGGCGGTCGCGTAGTAGGCGTTGCCCTGCGTCTCGTACTGCTCGCGGACGGGCGCCTTGAACTCCGCCTCCTCCGCCGCCGACCACTGCTCGCCGCGCGCCTCCAACTGGTCGCGCTTGACGGTCGCGAGGACGGACGCGGCCTGCTCGCCGCCCATGACGGAGATCTTCGCGTTGGGCCACATCCACAGGAAGCGGGGGGAGTAGGCCCGGCCGCACATCGAGTAGTTGCCGGCGCCGTACGAGCCGCCGATGACGACGGTCAGCTTCGGCACCCGGGTGCAGGCGACGGCCGTCACCATCTTCGCGCCGTGCTTGGCGATGCCGCCGGCCTCGTAGCTGCGGCCGACCATGAAGCCGGAGATGTTCTGCAGGAACAGCAGCGGGATGCCGCGCTGGTCGCACAACTCGATGAAGTGGGCGCCCTTCTGGGCGGACTCGGAGAACAGGATGCCGTTGTTGGCGACGATGCCGACGGCGTGGCCGTGGATGCGGGCGAAGCCGGTGACGAGCGTGGTGCCGTACTCGGCCTTGAACTCCTGGAAGCGCGAGCCGTCGACGACCCGCGCGATGACCTCGCGCACGTCGTACGGCGTCCGCGAGTCGACCGGCACGACGCCGTAGAGCCCGGCGGGGTCGTGCTTCGGCTCCTCGGCGGCGCGTACGGACCAGGGCGGCGGGCCGGGTTCCGGGAGGGTGTCGACGATGCCGCGGACGATGCGCAGCGCGTGCGGGTCGTCCTCGGCGAGGTGGTCGGTGACGCCGGAGGTGCGGGAGTGCACCTCGCCGCCGCCCAGCTCCTCGGCGGTGACGACCTCGCCGGTGGCGGCCTTCACCAGGGGCGGGCCGCCGAGGAAGATCGTGCCCTGGCCGCGGACGATGACGGCCTCGTCGCTCATCGCCGGGACGTACGCGCCGCCGGCGGTGCAGGAGCCGAGGACGGCGGCAATCTGCGGGATGCCGGCGCCGGACATGCGGGCCTGGTTGTAGAAGATCCGGCCGAAGTGCTCGCGGTCGGGGAAGACCTCGTCCTGCATGGGCAGGAAGGCGCCGCCGGAGTCGACGAGGTACACGCAGGGGAGCCGGTTCTCCAGGGCGATCTCCTGGGCGCGCAGATGCTTCTTGACCGTCATCGGGTAGTACGTGCCGCCCTTGACGGTGGCGTCGTTGGCGATGACCATGCACGCCCGGCCGCTGACCCGGCCGATGCCGGCGATGACGCCGGCGGCGGGCGCGTCATTGCCGTCGGGGCCGTACATCCCGTCGGCGGCGAGCGGGGCCAGCTCCAGGAACGGCGAACCGGGGTCGAGCAGGCCGTCCACGCGGTCGCGGGGGAGCAGCTTGCCGCGGGCGGTGTGCCGGGCGCGGGCTTTCTCGCCGCCGCCGGCGCGGGCGGCGGCGAGCTTGTCGTAGAGTTCGCCGGCGAGTGCCCGGTGGGCCGCCTCGTTGGTCCGCCAGGCGGCCCCGGCCGGTCCTGCGGGGTCCGCGGCGGTCGTCAGCACGGGTGCGTGGTCCACGGGGGCGCGCCCTTCCTCGATGAGCCGTGATGAGCCGTTCGGCCGGATGTACGGGCCGGCACACAGGTTAGCTGTCGTTAACGCCGTGGCTAAAGGTTAACGCTCACTAACCGGGCTGTCTACAATGGTCCGCATGAGCACCGAGGCCCCCGCGCCCACCAGGCGCGAGCAGATCCTGAAGGAAGCCGCGCGCCTCTTCGCGGACCGCGGCTTCCACGGGGTCGGCGTGGACGAGATAGGCGCGGCGGTCGGCATCAGCGGCCCTGGCCTGTACCGGCACTTCGCGGGCAAGGACGCCATGCTCGCGGAGCTGCTGGTCGGCATCAGCGAGCGGCTGCTGGCGGCGGGCCGCGCGCGGGCGGCGGTGCGCGGGGCCGGCCCGGACGCGCCGCTCGACGCGCTGATCAGCGGGCACATCGACTTCGCGCTCGACGACCGCCCGCTGATCATCCTGCACGACCGCGAGCTGGACCGGCTGCGCGACGAGGACCGCAAGCTGGTACGCCAGTTGCAGCGGCAGTACGTCGAGCTGTGGGTCGACGTCGTACGGGAGGTGTACCCGGCGCTGACGGAGGGCGCGGCCCGTACCGCGGTCCACGCGGTCTTCGGCCTCCTCAACTCCACCCCCCACCTCGGCACCCGCGGCACCCTCCCCGACCGCACGGCCACCGCCACCCTCCTGCACCGACTGGCCCGCGGCGCCTTCGCGGCGGCGCCCGAGGCGGCGCCCGAGGCGTTGCCGTGACGGCCGCCGCGGCCCCGGCGCTGTGACCCCCGCCGCAGGGGCGCGGCCTGGACAGCCGTGGTGACCCGCGGGTAGTTTTGACTGAGCAAGCGCTTAGTCAGAGTTGAGTGCCCCGGGAGGCGAGGACCATGCGGCGGACGGTGTTCAACGAGGACCACGAGGCGTTCCGCGAGACCATCCGGGACTTCATCGCCGCCGAGGTCGTGCCGCACTACCACGACTGGATGGAAGCCGGTGCCGTCCCCCGCGAGCTCTACAAGAAGCTCGGTGAGCTGGGCGTCTTCGGCATCGAGGTGCCCGAGGAGTACGGCGGGGCCGGGGAGCGCAGCTTCAAGTTCAACGCCGTCATCAGCGAGGAGTGCGCCCGCGCCGGCGTCTCCTTCGGCGGCTCCTCCGTGCACACCGCCCTGTGCCTGCCGTACCTGCTCACGTACGGCAGCGAGGAGCAGAAGCGCCGCTGGCTGCCCGCCTTCGTCTCCGGCGACATGATGACCGCCATCGCCATGACCGAGCCCGGCACCGGCTCCGACCTCGCCGGCATGAAGACCACCGCGAAGCTCTCCGACGACGGCACGCACTACGTCCTCAACGGCGCCAAGACGTTCATCACCGGCGGTGTCCAGGCCGACCGCGTCCTCGTCTGCGCCCGCACCGCCCCGCCGACCCCCGAGGACCGCCGCGGCGGCATCTCCATCCTCGTCGTCGACACCTCTTCCCCCGGCTACGCCGTCGGGCGCAAGCTCGACAAGCTGGGGCTGAAGTCCTCCGACACCGCCGAGCTGAGCTTCACCGACGTCAAGGTGCCCGTCACCGACCTGCTCGGCGAGGAGGGCAAGGCGTTCACGTACCTGACCCACAACCTCCCGCAGGAGCGCCTCGGCATCGCCGTCGGCGCGTACGCCCAGGCCGCCGCGGCCGTGCGGTTCGCGCTTGAGTACGTCAAGGCGCGCACCGTCTTCGGCCGGACCGTGGCGGAGTTCCAGAACACCAAGTTCGTCCTCGCCGACTGCAAGACCGAGGTCGATGCCATGCAGGCGTACGTCGACCGCGCGCTGGACGCGCACGACGCGGGCGAGTTGAGCGTCGCCGACGCCGCCGCCGTCAAGCTCTTCTGCACCGAGCGCGCCGCCGTCGTCATCGACAAGTGCCTGCAACTGCACGGCGGCTACGGCTACATGAACGAGTACCCCGTCTCCCGCCTCTACGCCGACACCCGCGTCACCCGCATCTACGGCGGCACCAGCGAGGTCATGCGCTCCATCGTCGCCAAGGCGATGGGGCTGTAGGGCCCCGGGCCCTGCGAGACTCGCACCATGGACGACGCCGCACTCACCGACCTGGTCGACCTGCTTGACCTGGAGCAGATCGAGCAGGACAGCTACCGCGGCCACTCCCGCGCCGCCGTCGTCCCGCGCGTCTTCGGCGGGCAGGTCGCCGCGCAGGCGCTGGTCGCCGCCGGCCGCACCGTGCCCGCCGACCGGCCGCCGCACTCGCTGCACGCCTACTTCCTGCGCCCCGGCGACCCCGGTGCCCCCCTCGTCTACACCGTCGACCGCATCCGCGACGGCCGCTCCTTCACCACCCGCCGCGTCGTCGCCGTCCAGCACGGCCAGCCGGTGTTCAACCTCTCCGCGTCGTTCCAGGTCCACGAGGAGGGCCTGGAACACCAGGTGCCCATGCCGCCCGCCCCCGACCCCGAGACGCTGCCCACCGCCGAGGAGGCGATGCCGCGCTACGCGGTCAACTTCCGCGACCCCGCTGTCGCCCGCCGCATGCTGGAGGCGCGCGCGGCGATCGACCTGCGGTACGCCGCGCCGCCGCCGTGGGGCGGCGAGCCCGGGGTGCCGCGGGAGCCGCGCTCGCAGGTGTGGTTCCGTACGAACGGCAAGCTCGCCGGCGCCATCGACACCCCGCTGCTGCACGTCTGCCTCATGACGTACGTTTCGGACATGACCCTGCTCGACTCCGTGCTGCTCGCGCACGGCCGCGGCGGCTGGGCCGTCGGTGACGTGGTGGGCGCAAGCCTGGACCACGCGATGTGGTTCCACCGGCCGTTCCGGGTGGACGAGTGGCTGCTGTACGACCAGGAGTCGCCGACGTCGCAGGCCGGGCGCGGGCTGAGCACGGGGCGGATCTTCACCCGCGACGGGCGGCTGGCGGCGTCGGTGATCCAGGAGGGCGTGATCCGCGTCCCCCGCACCTGACCCCGGCGTACGGACCCGGGGACCGCCGCGCTGCGAGCCGAGCCGCCGCGCTGCGAGCCGAGCCGCCCTGCTACGGGCCACCGGCCTACGGGCGGCCCGGGCCCGCCCCGGCTACGGCAGCTCCAGCCCCGCCGCCGCCAGCAGGTACGCCGTCATCAGCGGATACGCCCCCGGGTCCGTGACGTGGTCGTCCAGCGGCACCGCCACCGCGAGCGTGCCCTCGGCCTCGCCGAGGAACAGCGCCGGGTCGTTGCAGTCCGCGTACCCCACAGCGTGCACGCCGCGCTGCGCCGCGCCGCCCGCCCAGCCGTGGTCGGCGACCACCAGGTCCGGCAGCGGCTCGCCGGCCCGCTCCAGCGCGTCGAGTATCTGCCGCACCGGCTGCGGCGCGTGCGTGTGCCACAGCGTCGCGCCCCGCTCCAGCACGGCCACGTCGCAGAACTGCTGGACGTTGCCGTACGACCCGTCGTCGCCCTCGCCCGTCCGCAGCCCCGGCGGCACCGTGACGATGTCGCAGCCCGCGGCGCGCAGCGCCGCCGCCGTCCTGCTGTGCACCTCCAGCAGCCCGCCGGGGTGGCCGGTCGCCAGCAGCACGCGCTGGCCGCCCTCGGCGGCCTTGCGCAGCTCGGCCGCCATCCGGTCCAGGGCGTCCACGGTCAGCTCGGGGTCGATACGGTCCTGGCCGTGGGTGTGCTCGGGGTCGGCGACGACGCCGACGCGCTCGGCCATCACGGCCAGCACGTCGCGCTCGTCGGTCCAGCGGTCGCCGAGGTCGAGGCCGAGCCAGAAGCGCAGGTTGCCCTGGCTGAGCTCGCGGTAGTGCCGCAGGTTTCCCTCGCGCGGCGTGGCGACGTCGCCGGCGATCCGGGTGCGTACGAGGTGGTCGACGAGGGCGGGGCGGCTGGGTGCGTCAGGCAGGGACATGGAGGCCATGGTGTCATTGTCACCCGGACACATGTGCGGTGGCGCAGATGTCCACTCTGTACAGCGTCCACCGCCCTGCCCTGGCCGTATCGTCGGGAGCATGAGCACCACCGGCACCCCTCGCGGCCCCGTCGACTCCTCCCGCGTCCCGCGCTACGCGGGCCCCGCCACCTTCGCCCGGCTGCCCCGCCTGGACGAGGTGGGGCGTACGGACGTCGCCGTCGTCGGCGTCCCCTTCGACAGCGGCGTCTCCTACCGCCCCGGCGCCCGCTTCGGCGGCAACGCGATCCGCGAGGCGTCCCGGCTGCTGCGCCCGTACAACCCGGCGCAGGGCGCCGCGCCCTTCGCGCTGGCCCAGGTCGCGGACGCCGGTGACATCGCCGTCAACCCGTTCGACATCGGCGAGGCGGTGGCCACGGTGGAGACCGCGGCCGACGAACTGCTGGCGACCGGCGCCCGGCTGATGACCCTCGGCGGTGACCACACCATCGCGCTGCCGCTGCTGCGCGCCGTCGCCCGCCGGCACGGGCCGGTCGCGCTGCTGCACTTCGACGCGCACCTGGACACGTGGGACACCTACTTCGGCGCCGCGTACACCCACGGCACGCCGTTCCGGCGCGCGGTGGAGGAGGGGGTGGTCGACACCGCGGCGCTCTCGCACGTCGGCATCCGCGGCCCGCTCTACGGGCGCAAGGACCTGGACGACGACGAGAAGATGGGCTTCGGCATCGTCACCTCGGCGGACGTGATGCGCCGCGGCGTGGACGAGGTCACCGACCAGTTGCGGCAGCGGATCGGCGACCGGCCGCTGTACGTGTCCGTCGACATCGACGTCCTGGACCCGGCGCACGCGCCGGGCACCGGCACCCCGGAGGCCGGCGGGCTCACCTCGCGCGAGCTGCTGGAGATCCTGCGCGGGCTGGCGGGCTGCCGGCTGGTCTCCGCTGACCTGGTGGAGGTGGCGCCGGCGTACGACCACGCCGAGATGACGTCGGTGGCGGCGTCGCACACGGCGTACGAGCTGACGACGCTGATGGCGCGGCAGATCGCCGGCGAGCGGGAGACGGGCGCCTCGGAACAGCCGGAATAGGCCGGGGGCCGGGTCGAGCCGGGCGGGCCGGGGCGAGTCTGGCGGGCCGGGGGCGAGTTGGGTGGGGCGGGGCGAGTCAGGTGGGGCGGGCCGGGAGTCCGTCAGAACTCGTCGGCCAGCCGCTCCAGTATCCGCATGCTGCCCGCGTGCGTCTCGGCCGTGGCGCAGAGCCGGTCCATGACCAGCTTGTAGTTCTCCACCTCGTCCGGCTTGTCCAGGTAGAGCGCGCTGGTGAGCTGCTCCAGGTAGACGACGTCGGGCAGATCCGGCTCGGTGAAACGCATGATGTGTATCGGGCCGCCGGCCGCCGCGAGGCCGCCGATGTCGAAGGGCGCGATCTGGATCGTGATGTTCTTCCGGGTGCCCATCTCCAGCAGGTGCCGGACCTGGCCCCGCATGACGTCGGCCCCGCCGAGCGGGCGGCGCAGCGCGGCCTCGTCCACGACGACCCACAGCTTCGGCGCGTCCGGCCGGTCCAGCACCTGCTGGCGCCGCAGCCGCACGTCGACCTTGCGCTGGATCTCCTGCTCGGGCGCGCCGGCGTTGGCCAGCAGCGTGACGGCACGCGCGTAGTCCGCGGTCTGCAGCAGCCCGGGGACGAACTGGACCTGGTAGTTACGGATCAGGCCCGCGGCCTCCTCAAGGCCGAGCAGCGTCTCGAACCAGCCCGGCAGCACATCGCCGTACTTCTGCCACCAGCCGGGGGAGCTGGCGCGGCGGGCGAGGGCCAGGAACTCGGAGCGCTCCTGCTCGTCCATGACGCCGTAGAGGGTGAGGAGGTCGGAGACGTCGCGCTCCTTGTACCCCACCCGGCCGAGCTCCAGGCGGCTGATCTTGGCGTGCGACGCCCGGATCGCATCACCGGCTGCCTCACGGGAGACGCCGGCGGCCTCCCGGAGCCGACGCAGGTGTGTACCCAGCAGGATCCGGAGAACCGTGGGCCCTCCGTGCTGCTGAGAGAGTGCCCTGCGTACCGATGACGTCTGCTCCGGTGACGCTGACATCTTTGCCTGCCCCTGTCCCGCGGTGTGTGAATCGACCGCTCAGTCTCTCACTGTGAAGGGTTCGCTGTACAGCTACTGCGGAGTTCAACCCGGGCCTACCGTCGCACCGTTGACGATCAGATCGTCGAACTGGCCGTCCTTCGCGCCGAGCAGGAAGGCGGTGATCTCCGCCTGTGTGTAGATGAGGGCCGGTCCGCCCGGATCGCGCGAGTTGCGCATGGCGATGTCCCCGCCGGGGAGCCAAGCGACCTCCACGCACTCGCCGTTCGGATTGCTGAATCGGCTCTTCCGCCAGGTGATTCCGGCCAGTTGATCCGCCGGCACACCGTTCGTGACCTGCTGCATTCCGTCTCCTCCTGGGTTCGCGAGACCAATGTACGTGCACCCGTTCTTGCGAATGAAATTGCATCCGTACTTGCAGCGGCAAGTGCACATCGATCACTATGGCATCGCAACCTGTTTCATCAACGTGCACGTGAGACTGGGGAGTTGGAGATGACCGCACCGGCTGAAGGGTGGGTGACTGCCTCCGAGTTCGCAGCGTGCACGCTCGAGGACGACCCCCGGTCCATATCCATCGCCCGCAACGTCGCCCGGGCGACGCTCCGCGGGTGGCTGCTGGAGGACCTCGTCGACGACGTCGCCGCCGTCGCCTCGGAGCTGGTGGCCAACGCCCTGCGGCACGGCATGCGCGAACCGTCCTGGAGCCAGGCCCCCCACCCCGTCGTCCTCAGCCTGCTGCGCCGCGGTCCCGAGGTCGTGTGCGCGGTCTTCGACCCCGGCACCGGCGTCCCGCGGGTGTGCGTCGCCGACCCGTTCGCCGAGTCCGGCCGCGGGATGCAGATCGTGGAGTGCCTCAGCGACAGCTGGGGCTGGAGCGAGCCGGGCCCCTACGGCAAGGCCGTCTGGGCCCGCTTCTCCGAGGGCGGCAGGCCCGTCTCCCCGGCGGAGGAATACGGCGTCGAGCAACCCCTCACCCGGCTGCTGGTGCTGGTCGAGGTGCTCACCGGCAGCAGCCCGCCCCAGTTGCAGGCGGTGGCCTGACCTGCGGCCGGGCGCCCACGGCCGGCCGCGGGCCCCATTCCGTACGCATGCGAGAAACAAATCCCGGCGTCCGTAGGTTGTCGATCCTGGACCAGGACGATCGACACTGAGGCGGAGGCGGCCGGTGGCGGAACCATCGGGGAAGATCCCTGCAGCACGGACCCCATCGGAAGAAAGCCCTGCCGAGCAGACGTCTTCGCCGGGTGCGCCCGACGGCTGGGCGCGGCGGCTGGTCCGCCACTGTCTGCGCTATCGCCGCAACGTCCTGCTCTCCCTCGGCGCCTCCCTCGCCGGGATGGGCATCATGGCCCTCGTTCCGCTCATCCCCAAGCTGATCATCGACGACGTGATCGTCTCCGGCGACCGGCCGCTCGCGCCCTGGGCCGCCCTCATGGTCGTCGCCGCCCTCGCCGTCTACGGCCTCACCTACGTCCGGCGCTACTACGGCGGCCGGCTCGCCCTCGACGTGCAGCACGACCTGCGCACCGAGATGTACGACGCGATCGTCCGGCTCGACGGCCGCCGCCAGGACGAGCTGTCCACCGGGCAGGTCGTCGGCCGCGGCACCACTGACCTGCAGCTCGTCCAGGGCCTGCTCTTCATGATCCCGATGATGATCGGCAACGTGCTGCTCTTCGCGGTCTCCCTGGTCGTCATGATCGTGCTGTCCCCGACGCTCACCCTCGTCGCCCTCGGCGTCGCCCCCGCCCTGTGGTGGATCGCCAACCGCAGCCGGACCCGGCTGTTCCCCGCCACCTGGTACGCCCAGCAGCAGGCCGGCACCGTCGCCTCCGTCGTGGACGGCGCCGTCGGCGGCGTCCGCGTCGTCAAGGGCTTCGGCCAGGAGCGGCAGGAGACCGGCAAGCTCCGCGCCATCAGCCGCAAGCTCTATGCCGCCAGGCTGCGCACCGTCCGCATGAACGCCCGCTACACCCCCGCCCTTCAGGCCGTCCCCTCCCTCGGCCAGGTCGGCATGCTCGCGCTCGGCGGCTGGATGGCCACCCGCGGACAGATCACCCTCGGCACCTTCGTCGCCTTCTCCACCTATCTCGCGCAGCTCGTCGGCCCGGTGCGGATGCTCGCGATGATGCTCACCGTGGGGCAGCAGGCCCGCGCGGGCGTGGAGCGCGTCTACGAGCTGATCGACACCGAGCCCGAGCTGTCCGACCGGCCCGGCGCGCACGAACTGCCCGCCGAGGCCCCCGCCGACGTCGAGTTCGACGGCGTGACCTTCGGCTACGACCCCGACCACCCGGTGCTCGACCGGCTGACGCTGCGCGTGGAGCCGGGCGAGACGATGGCCGTCGTCGGTGCCTCCGGCAGCGGCAAGTCGACGCTGTCGATGCTGATCCCCCGCTATTACGATGTCGCCCCGGACGGTGGCGCCGTCCGCATCGGCGGCCACGACGTACGTGATCTGACGCTGCCCTCCCTGCGTGCGGCCATCGGGCTCGTCCCGGAGAACAGCTTCCTGTTCTCCGAGTCCATCCGGGACAACATCGCCTACGGCAAGCCCGACGCCACCGACGAGGAGATCCGCGCCGCCGCGCGCGCCGCGCAGGCCGACGGCTTCATCACCGCGCTGGGCAACGGCGCCGGTTCCGCCGGCGCCGACGGCGGCGCGGTCGCCGGCCTTCCCGAGGGCTACGACACCGTCGTCGGTGAGCAGGGCATGACCCTCTCCGGCGGCCAGCGCCAGCGCATCGCGCTGGCCCGCGCGATCCTCACCGACCCCCGGCTGCTGCTTCTGGACGACGCCACCTCCGCGGTCGACGCCCGCGTCGAGCACGAGATCCACGAGGCGCTCAAGAGCGTCATGGCCGGCCGCACTACGCTGCTCATCGCCCACCGCCAGTCCACCCTGGCGCTGGCCGACCGCATCGCCGTCCTCGACGGCGGCCGGCTGGTCGACGTCGGCACCCACGAGGAACTGCAGGCCCGCTGCCCGCTCTACCGCCGGCTGCTGACCGACCCGGACGAGCTGGCGGACCGCGAGCGCGACCCCGCCGGCCAGGCCGCCGCCGACACCCACGCCAGCGTCGACGGGATCACGCCCGGCCTGTGGGTGCGCAAGGAGACCGGCGAGAAGAGCACCGTTGCCGGCGGCAACTCCACGGCCTCGGCCGGTGACCCCTCCGGCTTCGCCGGCATGCTCGCCGGCTCGCCCGGCAGCCCGGAACTGCTGGCCAAGGTCACCGCCCTGCCGCCCGCCACCGACACCCCCGACGTGGACGAGGACCGCGCCGAGGCGCCGGAGGCGTCGTACGGCCTGCGCCGGCTGCTGCGCGGCTTCGGCGCCCCGCTCGCCGTCGCCCTGCTCTTCGTCGCCGGGGACGCGATCGCCGGGCTGCTGCTGCCCATCCTCATCCGGCACGGCATCGACGAGGGCGTCCAGCAGCTCTCCCTCGGCGCCGTGTGGACTGCCGCGGGACTCGCGCTCGTCGTCGTGCTCGGCCAGTGGGCCGCCCAGGTCGGCGCCACCCGGCTCACCGGCCGCACCGGCGAGCGCGTGCTCTACGCCCTGCGCGTCAAGATCTTCGCCCAGCTCCAGCGGCTCGGCCTCGACTACTACGAGCGCCATCTGACCGGCAAGATCATGACCCGGATGACCACGGACGTGGACGCCCTGTCCACGTTCCTGCAGACCGGCCTGGTCACCGCCGTCGTCTCGCTGCTCACCTTCTTCGGCATCCTGGTCGCACTGCTGGTCATCGACCTCCAGCTCGCCATGATCGTCTTCGCCACCCTGCCGCCGCTGATCGTCGGCACGTTCTTCTTCCGCCGGCAGAGCGTCAAGGCGTACGAGCTGGCGCGCGAGCGGGTCAGCGTCGTCAACGGGGACCTGCAGGAGTCGGTCGCCGGGCTGCGCATCGTGCAGGCGTTCCGCCGCGAGGACGGCGGTGCCGCGCGGTTCGCCGAGCGCAGCGACGGCTACCGCCGGGCGCGCGTGCGCGGGCAGTGGCTCATCTCCGTCTATTTCCCGTTCGTGCAGCTCCTGGCCTCCTTCGCCACCGTCGGCGTGCTGGCGGTGGGCTCGGACCGGGTGGCCGCCGGCACGCTTTCCGCTGGCGCACTCGTGGCGTACCTGCTGTACATCGATCTGTTCTTCGCCCCCGTGCAGCAGCTCTCCCAGGTCTTCGACGGCTACCAGCAGGCGGCCGTCGCGCTCGGCCGCATCCAGGAGCTCCTGCACGAGAAGCCCTCCACCCCGCCGCCCGCGAAGCCGCGGCCGGTCGGGCGGCTGAGCGGCGAAATCGCCTTCGACGACGTGCACTTCGCGTACGACGGGCAGGCCGGGGGCGCCGCGGACGCGGCCCTGACCGGGCTCGACCTGACGATTCCAGCCGGACAGACCGTCGCGTTCGTCGGCGAGACCGGCGCCGGCAAGTCGACGCTGGTCAAGCTCGCCGCCCGGTTCTACGACCCGACCCGCGGCGCCGTCCGCGTCGACGGCACCGACCTGCGCGAACTCGACCTCACCGGCTACCGCCACCGCCTCGGCGTCGTCCCCCAGGAGTCGTACCTCTTCTCCGGCGCCGTGCGCGACGCCATCGCCT
The DNA here is from genome assembly GCF_059570535.1 of Streptomyces sp. CNP082. NCBI lineage: Bacteria > Bacillati > Actinomycetota > Actinomycetes > Kitasatosporales > Streptomycetaceae > Streptomyces > Streptomyces sp. CNP082. Next base: position 86,265 of record NZ_JCANSZ010000002.1, on the reverse strand, counting down.
ACGGCCGCCCCGACGCCTCCGACGCCCAGGTCGAGGCCGCCGCGCGCGCCGTCGGCGCCCACGACATGATCGCCTCGCTGCCCGGCGGCTACCTCCACGACGTCGCCGAGCGGGGGCGCAACCTCTCGGCCGGCCAGCGCCAGCTCATCGCCCTGGCCCGCGCCGAGCTCGTCGATCCCGACATCCTGCTCCTCGACGAGGCCACCGCCGCGCTCGACCTCGCCACCGAGGCCGCGGTCAACAGCGCCACGGACCGCCTCGCGGGCCGGCGCACGACCCTCGTCGTCGCCCACCGCCTCACGACGGCCGCCCGCGCCGACCGCGTCGTGGTCCTCGACCACGGCCGGGTCGCCGAGGACGGCACCCACGAGGAACTGCTCGCGCGCGGCGGCCGGTACGCGGAGCTGTGGCGGACCTACGCGGGCTCGGTGGCACCCGCGGCGGTCTAGCCGGCGGACTCGGCGCACACGGAGCCGGCACAGCCGGCACAGCCGGCACAGCCCGCACAGACGGCGCAGCCGGGGCAGCCGGGGGTGCCGATGGCGTGGCCGACGACGCCCGTGACGCAGCCGGCGGAATACCTGCGGGCGGTGCTGCCTCATCGCTCAGCCCTGCCTTCCCTGCCCAGACGTTCATTTCCGCTACCCAGAGTAATCGAAGCAGCGCAATGCGTGGAAAGTTATCCACAGGGGGGTTCGGCGTTCTTCTCCGGCGAGGCCAACGCGGCTAGGTTCCGAGGGTCATTGTGAACCCGGGGAGGGAAGATGCGCAGGAAGCTCGGATGGCTGCTGAGTCTGGCCGTGCTCACCGGCACGGTGGGGCTGGGCAGTTCACCGGTCGGCGCCGCTACCGCGGACGAGGCCGACATCAAGGACCGGCTCCTCTCGATCGAGGGCATGAGCCTGATCGAGGAGAAGCCGGTCGACGGCTACCGCTACTTCGTACTGAACTACACCCAGCCCGTCGACCACCGGAAGCCGAACGGCCAGACCTTCCAGCAACGGCTCACCGTGCTGCACAAGGACACCGACCGGCCCACGGTCTTCTCCACCGGCGGCTACAACGTCTCCACCACGCCGTCCCGCAGCGAGCCCACGCAGATCGTGGACGGCAACCAGGTCTCCATGGAGTACCGGTTCTTCACCCCGTCCCGGCCCGACCCCGCGGACTGGGAGAAGCTCGACATCTGGCAGGCCGCCAGCGACCAGCACCGCCTCTTCCAGGCGCTGAACGACGTCTACGACGAGAACTGGCTGGCCACCGGCGGCAGCAAGGGGGGCATGACCGCCACGTACTACGAGCGCTTCTACCCCCGCGACATGGACGGCGTCGTCGCCTACGTCGCGCCGAACGACGTGGTGAACAACGAGGACGCGGCCTACGACCGGTTCTTCGAGCAGGTCGGCACCAAGGAGTGCCGGGACGCGCTCAACGCCGTGCAGCGCGAGGCGCTGGTGCGGCGGGACGTGCTCTCGGAGAAGTACGCGGCGTGGGCCGCGGAGTCGGGTTCGACCTTCACCACGGTCGGCACCCTGGACAAAGCGTTCGAGGCGACCGTCCTCGATCTCGTGTGGGGCTTCTGGCAGTACAGCACGGCCGCCGACTGCGCCGACGTGCCGGACGCCGCCACCGTCTCCGACCAGGAGCTCTACGACTACATCGACGCCATCGCGGGCTGGTCCTTCTACACCGACCAGGGGCTCGAGCCGTACACGCCGTACTACTACCAGGCGGGCACCGAGCTGGGCGCGCCCACCATCCAGTTGCCGCACCTGAAGGACCTGAGCCGCTACGGCTACCAGCCGCCGCGGAACTTCGTGCCGCGCGACATCGACATGCGGTTCAAGCCGGGGGTGATGAACGACGTCGACAAGTGGGTGCGCAACAACGCCGACGGGATGCTCTTCGTCTACGGCGAGAACGACCCGTGGGGCTCCGAGCCGTTCCGCCTCGGCAAGGGGGCGCGGGACTCGTACGTCTACACCGCGCCCGGCGCGAACCACGGCGCCCGGGTCAGCCAGCTCCCGGAGGAGCAGCGCGTCCATGCCACGGAGCGGATCCTCGACTGGGCCGGTGTCGCGGCCGGGGCCGGCGCCACGAAGGCCAGGCCGCTGGCCGCGTACGACAGCGGTCTTGACAAGGTGACGAAGAAGGAGCTGCGGGCGCAGTCGCTCCGGCCGTGAGCCGGAGCCGCTGAGCCGCACGAGGCCGCGCCCGCGGGTGTCATCACCCGCGGTCGCGGCCCTACCGCACGGGCGGTACGGCGCGGGCTCAAGCCTGCGGGCGTACGGGACCGATGCCGCCGTGCCGTCAGCCGCCGACCCGCTCCTGCCACTCCCGCTGCAGCAGCCGCACCGCCTCCCGTATCGCCGGCCGCCGCGCGGCGCCCGTACGCCACAGCGCGTACACCCGCCGCACCGGCACCGGCTCCAGCGGCACCGCGACCACCCCCGCCGGCAGCGGGCCCCGGCCGAGCCGGGGCACCAGCGCGATGCCCAGACCGGCCGCGACCAGCGCGAGCTGCGAGGCGTACTCGGCGACCTGGTAGGCGAGATCCGGCTCGTGGCCGGAGGTGCGCAGGGTGCGTACGAGCCAGTCGTGGCACGTCGAGCCCGGCGGCTGGCAGATCCAGCGCTCGGCCACGAGATCCGCGCGGACGAGCGCGGTGCGCCCGGCGAAGGGGTGGCCGGCCGGGACGCAGATGTCGCACAGGTCGTCGCCGATGGGCGCCGACTCCATCCCCTCGGGGGTGGGCAGCGGGACGGTGTTCCAGTCGTGGGCGACGGCGAGGTCGGCCACGCCGCGGGTGATCAGGCCGGGGGCGAGGTGCGGGTCGGCCTCCAGCATGCGGGTGTCGAGCGCGGGATGCGCTGTGGAGAGCGCGGCCAGCGCCGCGGGCAGCAGGCCGCGGGCGGCGGTCGCGAAGCAGGCCACCGTCAGCCGCCCCATGGGCCGGCCGCGGCGCTCCTCCAGCGTGGTCTCGGCCTCCTCGACGATGGCGAGCAACTGCTCCGCGGTGGCGGCGAGGTGCTGGGCGGCGTCGGTGAGCGTCACGCCCCGGCCGCGGCGCTCCAGCATCGGCGTACGGGTCTCGCGCTCCAGTTTGGCGATCTGCTGGGAGACGGCCGACGGGGTGTAGCCGAGGGCCGCCGCGGCGGAGCCGACGGAGCCGTGGACGGCGACGGCGTGCAGCGCACGGAGCCGGGACAGATCGAGCATGGTCACCCCCAAATTTCAGTGTTACTACATCCAATCATGAAGTAATACGTGCTGGTGCTTTACGGTTGCCGGGGCCGATCCTGGGCGCATGCGCCCGCTGCACATCGCACTCGCCGTCCTCGTCGCCTTCCTCTGGGGCCTGAACTTCGTCGTCATCGACGTGGGTCTCGACCACTTCCCGCCGCTGCTGTTCACCGCGCTGCGCTTCCTGGTGGCGGCGCTGCCCGCGGTGTTCCTCGTCGGCCGGCCGCAGGTGGCGTTCAAGTGGATCCTGGCGGTCGGGCTGGCGCTGGGGGTGGCGAAGTTCGGCCTGCTGTTCATCGGCATGGAGCAAGGGATGCCGGCGGGGCTGTCGTCGCTGGTGCTGCAGATACAGGCGGTGTTCACGGCGGGCATCGCGGCGGTGGTGCTGGGGGAGCGGCCGGGGCCGGTGCGGCTGGCAGGCATGGGGGTGGCGCTGTGCGGGGTCGCGCTGGCCGCGGTCGACGAGGGGGGCTCGGGGCCGCTGGGGGCGTTCGCGATCGTGCTTGCCGCGGCGTTCAGCTGGGGGGTCGCGAACGTCGTCATGCGCAAGGCCGCACCGCCGGACGCCCTGCGCTTCATGGTGTGGGTCTCCTGCGTGCCGGTGCTGCCGCTGCTCGCGCTGTCGCTGGCCTTCGAGGGGCCGGAGCGGGACTGGGCGGCGCTCAAGTCGCTGGACTGGGCGGGCGTCGGCGCGGTCGTCTTCATCGCGTGGGTCGCCACGATCTTCGGCTTCGGGGCGTGGGGCTATCTGCTGCGTGCGTACGACGCCACGACGGTCGCGCCGTTCTCCCTGCTGGTGCCGGTCGCGGGGATGTCCTCGGCGGCGCTGTTCCTGGGCGAGGAGATCACGGGGCTGCGCTGGGCGGCGGCCCTGCTGCTGGTCGGCGGGGTGGCCGTGACGTCGCTGGGCGGCCGGGGAACCGGCCGGCGGAGCGGCGCCGTGCCGCACCGCCCCGCCGTACCGGCGGCATCGGGCGGCGCCGGCGCACCACCGTCCGGATCTCGTTGACCGCGTCCCGGGCGAGGTCCCGCCGGAGCCCTGGCTGCCGGTGGTGAACCACGGCCGGGTGCAGCCGAAGTGGGAGTCGCCCCGGTCTGCCCCGCCGCCCGCCGCCCGCCGCCCGCCGCCCGCCGCGCGCCGTCCCGGGCCGTCCGGCGGTGCCGCGGGCGCGGGGGTGACGCGTGTTCAGGCCACGTCGGCCAGCAGCCGCATCAGATGTTCGCGGCCGCCGGCCAGCAGCGGGGCGAGTTCCCGGGCGTCGGGGAACCAGCGCTTCTCGTACTCCCAGCACAGCCAGCCGTCCCAGCCCGCCTCCGTGAGCACCACCAGGCACTCCGCCAGCGGCACCGTCCCCTCGCCCAGCGCCAGCGGCGCCAGGTCCTCCCGCGACGCCGCGTCCTTGACCTGCACATAGCCGAGGTACGGAGAGAGCGCCGCGAACGACTCCTGCGGCTCCTCGCCGCCGAGCCAGGTGTGCAGCACGTCCCACAGCGCCCCGGTGCTCTTGTGCCCGACGAGGTCGAGGACGCGGGCGACGTCCGCGCCGGTGCGGTGCGTGTCGTGCGTCTCCAGCAGCACCCGCACGCCGAGGTCCGCGGCATACGGGGCCACGGCGGCGAGCCGCCGGGCGGCGGTGGGGTCCGCCTCGACGGCCGGCTGGTCACCGCCCTGCGGGAAGACCCGGATGTGGGCGGCACCCAGGTCCCGGGCGAGCGCGAGCAGTTCGCGCATCTCGGTGACCACCGGCTCGTCGTCCCCGGCCGCGGCGACGCCCGCGTAGCCCGCCAGTGCCAGGATCTCCACCCCGGCCGCGGTGAACGCCTCCACCACGTCCGCCCGCTCCCCGATCCCGAGACCGGTGTGCACGGGCTCCTCGGGGTGGCACCGCAGCTCCACGCCCTGATAGCCGCCGTCACGGGCAAGCTGAGCGACCTCGGCGACGGGGAGCCGGGGCAGGCCGAGCGTGGAGAAGGCGAGTCGCATGCCGTGAGTCGATCAGACCCCACCGCGCCTGGCAACCGCTCCTTGGCGGTGCGTGGGGGTGAATCCGCGCACCGCCCGCCCCGAACGGTCTGAGCACCCTGGTCGTCCGGCTTCGCCGCCGGGTGCAATCCGTCAGAGCGTCAGCCGCCAGTCCTGGCCCACCAGGTCCGCCCCGTAGCTGTGGTGCGGCTTCTCCGCCACCAGCTCGAACCCCGCCCGCTCGTAGAGATGGCGGGCCGACACCAGCACCGAGTTCGTCCACAGCACCAGCGCGCGGTATCCCGCCTCGCGGGCGAAGCCGATGCACTCGTCGACCAGCCGTGTCCCCAGCCGGTGCCCCCGCACCTCCGGGTCGACCAGCAGCAGCCGCAGCCGCGCCGTGTCCGGGGCGTCTCCCCGGACACACATGACCGAGCCGACCGGGCGACCGCCCAGGTCCGCTATCCATGTGCGCTCGCACGCCGGGTCGTGCTGCGCCGCATGGTCCGCGACGATCCGGGCCACCAGCCCCTCGAAGCCGGCGTCCCACCCGTACTCCTGCGCGTACAGCTCGCCGTGCCGCTGGACGATCCAGCCCAACTCGCCCGGCCCCGGCTCGCGCAACTCGGCCTCCTCGGCCGGGGTCGGCACGACCCCGTTCGCCGCGGCCGACTCCGACAGCAGCTCCCGCACCGTGCTCATCGCGGCGGCCAGCCGCGCGCGCCGGTCCATCGGCACCCGCGCCAGCAGCGTCCCCACCTGCTCCCGCGAGCGCTCCTCCAGTAGCTGGGCGGCCTCACGCCCGCGCGGGGTCAGCGCCACCCGCTGCCGCCGTGCGTCGGCGGCCGAAGGCCCGCGTGTGACCAGGCCGTCCTTCTCGAACCTGCCGAGCAGCCTGCTGAGATACCCGGCGTCCAGCGTGAGCGCCCCGCGCAGGTCGGCGGCGTCGGCATGCTGGGCGTGGCTCAGCTCGTAAAGCACGCGGGCCTCGGTGAGCGTGTACGGCGTGTGGAGCTGGCGGCTGTAGTCGAGGGCGCCGATCAGATTCGTATAGAAGCGGTTGAACGAGCGGATGTCCTCGATGGTCATGGAGCCCCACCTCCTGGCGCGCGCTTTTCTTTGACTGAGTCAAAGGTACAGGCATCCCGCGACCTCGTGCAGAGTTATCCACAGGTCGTCCCGTCCGGTCGGACAATCGCCGCGGACCCCGGCCTCCGCTACGCCCGCGGCGCCGCCGTCGACGCCCGCGTCACCAGCTCCGCCGGCACCGTGTCGCGCCCGCCCGCCGGCGACTCCTCCCGCCCCAGCGCCAGCCGCGCCGCCCGCGCCGCCGCCTCCTGCAGCGGCAGCCGCACCGTCGTCAGCGCCGGCGTCACGTCTGCGCTGAACGGCAGATCGTCGAACCCCGCCACGGACATGTCGCCGGGGATGTCGAGCCCCTTGTCGCGCAGCGCCGCGCAGATGCCGAGCGCCACCGCGTCGTTCGAGCCGACGACGGCGGTCAGCCCCGGCTCGCGGTCCAGCAGCTCCAGCGCGCCGTCGTAGCCGGACTTCCGGGAGTACGGGCCGTGCACCGTCAGCCGGCCGAGTTCGCCGGCGTCGCCGCCGAGGCCGTGGGCGGCGAGCGCGGCGCGATGGCCCTCGAGGCGGTGCCGGGTGGTGGTGCGGTCGGCGGGGCCCGCGACGTAGCCGATGCGGCGGTGGCCGAGTGAGATGAGGTGTTCGGTGAGCCGGCGCCCGCCCTCGCGGTTGCCGAACTCGACGGCGAACACGGAGCCTTCGGGTGCGGCGCTCGCCGGCCGGCCGAGGAGGACGACCTGGGTGCCGTTCGCCGCGAGCCGGCCCACCTTCGCCGCACTGGCGGCGGCGTACTCGGGCGTCTCGACGGCGCTTCCGGTGATCACGACGGCGGCGGCGCGCTGGCGCAGCAGGAGCGTGAGGTAGGTGAGTTCGCGCTCCGGGGAGCCGCCGGTGTTGCAGACGACGGCCAGCTTCTCGCTGCCCAGCTCGGACTGCACGGCGCTGGCCATGATGCCGAAGAAGGGGTCGGCGACATCGTTGACGAGGACGCCGACGAGGTCGGAGGTGGCGGCGGCGAGCGCGCTCGCCGGGCCGTTGATGACGTAGTCCAGCTCGTCCACCGCGGCGAGCACGCGCGCGCGGGTGGCCTCGGCCACCGGGTAGTTGCCGCTGAGGACCCGGGAGACGGTCGCGGCGGAGACGCGGGCGCGTGCCGCGACGTCCGCGAGGGTGACTGCCATCGCTCTGCCTCCCGTTGGGTGCGCGTCCCGGCCCGGTGGCCGGAATCCCCCGGGGCCCGCGGGCCCCGCCCGGCGCTGGTCGCCGGTCCGAACTGTGAGCGGAAGTCTTGCACGTCGCGCCATCCTCGCGCCGCCCGCGTCGCGAGGGTGGCAGGAGTGTGCACGCCTTTGTGCCTACCCGGTCGGGCTCTTGCGCTGCAGGCCGGGCGGGGATAACTTTCTCCCGGGGCAGAAAGCGCTTACTATGGGAGACCAGATGCCACGTAGGACGCTGCGTATCGCCATGAACGGCGTCACCGGGCGGATGGGGTATCGGCAGCACCTCGTCCGTTCGATTCTTGCCATTCGCGAGGAAGGCGGGCTGGATCTCGGCGGCGGCGACGTGCTGTGGCCCGAGCCGGTTCTGGTGGGTCGCAGGGAGCACGCGCTGAAGGACCTCGCCCGCCGGCACGACCTGCCGGAGTACACCACCGACCTCGACGCCGTACTCGCCGACGACTCCGTCGAGCTGTACTTCGACGCCCAGGTGACCTCCGCCCGCGAGGACGCCGTGAAGAAGGCCGTCGCCGCCGGCAAGCACGTCTACGTGGAGAAGCCGACCGCCGCCTCCGCGTCCGCCGCTCTCGAGCTCGCCCGGATGGCGCAGGGCGCGGGCATCAAGCACGGTGTGGTGCAGGACAAGCTCTTCCTGCCGGGGCTGCTGAAACTCAAGCGGCTCATCGACGGAGGCTTCTTCGGCCGCATCCTGTCGGTCCGCGGCGAGTTCGGCTACTGGGTCTTCGAGGGCGACTGGCAGCCCGCCCAGCGGCCCTCCTGGAACTACCGCGCGCAGGACGGCGGCGGGATGGTGCTCGACATGTTCCCGCACTGGGAGTACATCCTGCACGAGCTGTTCGGCCCGGTACGCAGCGTGCAGGCGCACGTCACCACGCACGTGCCCCGCCGCTGGGACGAGCACGGCGAGCCGTACGAGGCGACCGCCGACGACGCGGCGTACGGCATCTTCGAACTGGCCGCGCCCGGCGGCCCCGTCGTGGCGCAGATCAACTCCTCCTGGACGGTCCGCGTCCACCGCGACGAGCTGGTCGAGTTCCAGGTCGACGGCACCGAAGGCTCCGCCGTCGCGGGCCTGCGCGGCTGTCGCGTCCAGCACCGGGCGGCGACGCCGAAGCCGGTGTGGAACCCGGACCTGCCGGTCTCCGAGTCCTTCCGCGACCAGTGGCAGGAAGTTCCCGACAACGCCGGTCCCGCCGGGTTCCCCAACGGCTTCCGCGCCCAGTGGGAGCTGTTCCTGCGGCACCTGGTGCTCGACGAGCCGTACCACTGGGACCTGCTCGCCGGCGCGCGCGGGGTGCAGCTCGCCGAGCTGGGCCTCAAGGCCGCCGCCGAGGGGCGGCGCGTCGAGGTGCCGGAGCTGGCCCGATGACGACGATCCGGCTGCCCCGGCCGGGGGGCGTGCTGGAGGCGTACGAACCGCGCGCGGAGCCCGCTCCGGCGCTCGCGGCCGACGGCCCGCGCCCCTCCTGCCGTACGGTCTTCGCCGCCGCACACGTCGTCGCCGACCCGTACGCCGACACCGCCCCCGGCGACCCGGACAGCCCCGCCGCGGTCGACTGGGACGCCACCCTCGCCTTCCGCCGTCACCTGTGGTCCCATGGCCTCGCCGTCGCCGAGGCCATGGACACCGCGCAGCGCGGTACGGGCCTGGACTGGCCCCGTGCCGCCGAGCTGATCCGCCGTTCCGCCGCCGAGGCCAGGGCCCAGGGCGGACGCGTCGTCTGCGGCGCGGGTACCGACCAGCTCGCACCCCGGGGCGCCAGCCTCGCCGACGTGCGCGCCGCGTACACGGAGCAGCTCGCCCTGGTCGAGGACGCCGGCGCGCAGGTGGTGCTCATGGCCTCCCGCGCGCTGGCGGCGTGCGCCCGCGGACCCGAGGACTATCTGGAGACGTACGGCGCGCTGCTGCGCCAGGCGCGCGAGCCGGTGATCCTGCACTGGCTGGGCGACATGTTCGACCCCGCGCTCGCCGGGTACTGGGGCAGCTCCGATCTCGACGCCGCCACCGACACCTTCATGGACGTCATCGCGCAGTATCCGGACAAGGTCGACGGAGTCAAGGTCTCCCTCCTCGACGCCTCCCGCGAAGTGGGCCTGCGCCGCAGGCTGCCCAAGGGAGTGCGCTGCTACACGGGCGACGACTTCCACTACCCCGAGCTGATCGAGGGCGACGAGCACGGTTTCAGCCATGCGCTTCTCGGCGTCTTCGACCCGCTCGCCCCGCTGGCCGCTGCTGCGGTACGGACCCTCGACACCGGTGACGCGGCCGGCTTCCGCAAGGTCCTGGACCCGACCGTGCCGCTGGCCCGCCATCTCTTCCAGGCGCCGACGCGCTTCTACAAGACGGGCGTCGTGTTCCTGGCCTGGCTCGGCGGTCACCAGAGCCACTTCACGATGGTCGGCGGTCAGCAGTCGGCCCGTTCCCTGCCGCACCTCGCGCGCGCGTACGAACTGGCCGACGCGCTCGGCCTGTTCCCCGACCCGCCGCTCGCGGCGCAGCGTATGACCTCGTTTCTCGCCGTCCACGGAGTCGCCCAGTGAGCACCGGACAGCCGGCCGGGGGGCCGGCCCGCCTCAGCCTCAACCAGGAGACCATCAGACAGTGGTCGCTCCCCGAACTCGCGGGCGGCTGCACCGCGGCCGGGGTGCGGGGCGTGGGGCTGTGGCGCGCGCCCGTCCAGGAGTTCGGGGTGGAGGCCGCCGCAGCGCTCTTCCGCGACGCCGGGCTGACGGTGACGAGCCTGTGCCGCGGCGGCTTCTTCACCACCGAAGACCCGGGAGAGCGCACCGCCGCCCTCGACGACAACCGCCGTGCCATCGACGAGGCCGCCGTGCTGGGCACGGACACGCTCGTCCTCGTCTCCGGCGGCCTGCCGGCGGGCAGTCGCGATTTGTACGGCGCACGGGAGCGCATCGCGGATGCGCTGGGCGCCCTCGCGCCGTACGCGGCGGAGCGCGCCGTGCGGCTGGCGATCGAGCCGTTGCACCCGATGTACGCGGCCGACCGGTGCGTGGTCTCCACGCTGGCCCAGTCGCTGGACCTGGCCGAGCGCTTCCCCGCGGACCGCGTGGGCGTGGTGGTGGACACGTATCACCTGTGGTGGGACGACACCGTCGCGGGGCAGATCACCCGCGCGGGGGAGTCCGGCCGGATCGCGGCCTTCCAACTGGCGGACTGGGTGACGCCGCTGCCGGAGGGGGTGCTGCTGGGGCGGGGGCAACTGGGCGACGGGAGCGTCGACCTGCGCTGGTTCCGGGAGCGGGTGGACGAGGCGGGGTACGCCGGCTTCGTCGAGGTCGAGATCTTCAACCCGGCACTGTGGGCGCGCGACGGGGCGGAGGTGCTGGCCGAGATCGTCGAGCGGTACGAGCAACTGGTCGTGGGCTGAGCGACGGGGCGGCGGGCCGCGGCCCGAGCGGCGGCGGGTCCCGGGGCGCGCGTCGCGTACGGGCAGGGCCAAGGGCTGTGCCGTCAGGCGCGGTGGCGCCCGCCGCCGTGGGACTGCCCGCCGCCGAACAGCCGCGCCAGGGCGCCGAGCCCGCCGCCCGGCCTGCGGGCCGCCTGCTGCTGCTCCGTGAGCATCTCGGCGAGCCCGTCCGCCCTGACCTTGCGGTTCTTCACGGTCCGGGAGACGGCGGCCATCGCGATCGGCGTGAGGATCTTCAGCGCCCGGGACACCTGCGCCATCGGGATGCCCGTGCGCTGCGAGACCGCGCGGGCCACCGGCATGCTCGTCCTGCCGACGATCGTCTGCAGCATGCAGCCGGACGAGCCCCTCAGCGGGCGTACTCCGGCGCCCGCGGGTGCCGCCCCCTGTGCCTCGTCGAGCGCCTGCTCGACCTCGTGCGCCCCGTGCGGGGAGGACGCCTCTTCGGCGAGTGAGCCGGTGAGGGCGGCGACCGTCTCGCCGACGACCCGCTTCGCGCCCCGGTCGCCGGTGCCCAGCTCAGCGGCAACCTGATGCAACTGCTCCGGATCGAGGTCGTCGAGGACAGCCTTGTGAAGTGGTTTGCCCCTCATGCCCGAAACATTACGGTCAATCACCGATGTCGGCACGTCGGGTTACAGATCGATAAAGTGCTGAAGCCGTGCAACCCTGCGCCGCTGATCGGGGTCGTATAGGGCATCGGCTTCCCGGGGGGAGTACCAGGGGGGTGGGGGAGCCTTTGGAGGGGGACGCGAGGGGGCCCGGCCCGCAAGGGCCGGGCCCCCTCGCTGCGCCGCCGCACGCGGGAGTGCGGGTTGTCCACAGCCCCGGTCGTCCACAGGCCGGCCCGCGATGTCGGGGCCCGGCGGTAGCGTCTGTCCCATGACGCAACTGGCGGTGGTGGAGGGAGTCCTCGAGCGGATCACGTACGCCAACGAGGACAACGGGTACACGGTCGCCCGCGTCGACACCGGCCGCGGCGGCGGCGATCTGCTCACGGTCGTCGGCGCCCTGCTCGGCGCCCAGCCCGGTGAGTCGCTGCACATGGAGGGCCGCTGGGGCTCCCACCCGCAATACGGCAAACAGTTCACCGTGGAGAACTACCGGACGGTCCTGCCCGCCACCGTCCAGGGGATCCGCCGCTATCTCGGCTCCGGGCTGATCAAGGGCATCGGCCCCCGTATCGCCGAGCGCATCGTCGACCACTTCGGCGTCGACACGCTCGACGTCATCGAGCAGGATCCCGCCCGGCTCATCGAGGTCCCGGGCCTCGGCCCCAAGCGGACGAAGCTGATCGGCGCCGCCTGGGAGGAGCAGAAGGCCATCAAGGAGGTAATGCTCTTCCTCCAGGGCGTCGGTGTCTCCACCTCTATCGCCGTGCGGATCTACAAGTCGTACGGGGACGCCTCCATCTCCGTGGTGAAGAACGAGCCGTACCGGCTGGCGGCCGACGTCTGGGGCATCGGTTTCCTCACCGCCGACCGCATCGCCCGCTCCGTCGGCATCCCGCACGACAGCCCGGAGCGGGTCAAGGCCGGCCTGCAGTACGCGCTGTCGCAATCCTCCGACCAGGGAAACTGCTTCCTGCCCGAGCAGCAGCTCATCACCGAGGCGGTCAAGCTGCTGCAGGTCGACACGGGCCTGGTCATCGAGTGCCTGGACGAGCTGGTGAAGGAGGAGGGTGTCGTCCGGGAGACGGTGCCCGGGCCGGCCGGTGAGGAGGACGTGCAGGGGATCTATCTCGTGCCGTTCCACCGCGCGGAGGTCTCCCTGGCCGCCCAGTTGCTGCGCCTGCTGCGCACCGAGCGGGACCGGATGCCGGCCTTCCAGGACGTCGACTGGAGCCGGGCGCTGACCTGGCTCGGCGGTCGCACCGGCGCCGAGCTGGCGCCCGAGCAGGAGCAGGCGGTCCGGCTTGCGCTGACGGAGAAGGTCGCGGTGCTGACCGGAGGACCGGGCTGCGGCAAGTCCTTCACCGTCCGTTCGATCGTGGAGCTGGCCCGGGCCAAGCGGGCGAAGGTGGTGATGGCGGCGCCCACGGGCCGCGCGGCCAAGCGGCTGGCGGAGCTGACCGGCGCCGAGGCGTCCACGGTCCACCGGCTGCTGGAGCTCAAGCCGGGCGGCGACGCCGCGTACGACCGGGACCGCCCGCTCGACGCCGACCTGGTCGTCGTCGACGAAGCCTCGATGCTCGACCTGCTCCTGGCGAACAAGCTGGCCAAGGCCGTGCCGCCGGGGGCACACCTGCTGCTCGTCGGCGATGTCGACCAACTGCCGTCCGTCGGCGCCGGGGAGGTGCTGCGCGACCTGCTGGCCGACGGCGGCCCGGTGCCCGCCATCCGGCTGACCCGGATCTTCCGCCAGGCGCAGCAGTCCGGCGTGGTGACGAACGCGCACCGCATCAACTCCGGGGCCCCGCCCCTCACCCAGGGCCTCGCCGACTTCTTCCTCTTCGCCGAGGACGACACCGAGGCCGCCGGCCGGCTCACGGTGGACGTCGCGGCCCGCCGCGTGCCGGCCAGGTTCGGCCTCGATCCCCGCCGCGACGTGCAGGTCCTCGCCCCCATGCACCGCGGCCCCGCGGGCGCCGGCGCGCTGAACGGCCTCCTCCAGGAGGCCGTCACCCCCGGCCGCCCGGGACTCGCCGAGAAGCGCTTCGGCGGTCGTACGTTCCGCGTCGGCGACAAGGTGACGCAGATACGGAACAACTACGAGAAGGGGCGGAACGGGGTCTTCAACGGCACCGTCGGCGTCGTCACCGCGCTGGACACGGTCGAGCAGCGGCTGACGGTGCTCACGGACGAGGACGAGGAGGTGCCGTACGACTTCGACGAGCTGGACGAGCTGGCGCACGCGTACGCGGTCACCATCCACCGTTCGCAGGGCAGCGAGTACCCGGCGGTGGTGATCCCCGTCACCACCGGCGCCTGGATGATGCTCCAGCGGAACCTGCTGTACACGGCTGTCACCCGGGCGAAGAAGCTGGTCGTGCTGGTGGGCTCCCGGAAGGCCCTGGGACAGGCGGTGCGGACCGTTTCCGCAGGCCGGCGTTGTACGGCGCTGGATCACCGGCTGCGCGGGCGACTGGGTCTGCCATATCCGGCTCCGACAGGGCACGATGGTCCGTAAGTGGCACGCAGTGCCGTATGTTGATCCGTCAGCCGACCCCGAGTGCACGGAATCGCTCCGCATGGGGGAAGCTGGAGGGTAGTCAGGGCACCTCAAGCACCTCAAAGAAGAGGCACGATACGTCGGGTGAGGACAGAGTGAGCGACAAATCTGCAGTACTTCGGTACGGCGACGGCGAGTACACCTTCCCGATCGTCGACAGCACCGTCGGTGACACCGGCGTCGACATCGGAAAGCTGCGCTCCCAGACCGGGCTGGTGACCCTGGACAGCGGCTACGGCAACACTGCGGCGTACAAGTCGGGCATCACCTATCTGGACGGCGAGCAGGGGATTCTGCGCTACCGCGGCTATCCCATCGAGCAGCTCGCCGAACGCAGCACGTTCCTGGAGGTCGCGTACCTGCTGATCAACGGTGAGCTGCCGAGCGTCGACGAGCTGTCGGTGTTCAAGGGCGAGATCACCCGTCACACCCTCCTGCACGAGGACGTCAAGCGCTTCTACGACGGCTTCCCGCGGGACGCACATCCGATGGCGATGCTGTCCTCCGTGGTCAGCGCGCTGTCGACCTTCTATCAGGACAGCCACAACCCGTTCGACGAGCAGCAGCGGCACCTGTCGACGATCCGGCTGCTGGCCAAGCTGCCGACGATCGCGGCGTACGCGTACAAGAAGTCCGTCGGCCACCCGGTGGTCTACCCGCGCAACGACCTCGGGTACGTCGAGAACTTCCTGCGCATGACCTTCTCGGTGCCGGCCGCCGAGTACGACCTGGATCCCGTCGTGGTCAGCGCGCTCGACAAGCTGCTGATCCTGCACGCCGATCACGAGCAGAACTGTTCGACCTCCACCGTGCGGCTGGTCGGCTCCTCGCAGGCCAACCTGTTCGCCTCCATCTCGGCGGGGATCAGCGCGCTGTGGGGACCCCTGCACGGCGGCGCCAACCAGAGCGTGCTGGAGATGCTGGAGGGCATCCAGGCCACGGGCGGCGACGTCGACACCTTCATCCGCAAGGTGAAGAACAAGGAAGACGGCGTGAAGCTCATGGGCTTCGGGCACCGCGTCTACAAGAACTTCGACCCCCGGGCGAAGATCATCAAGGCGGCGGCGCACGACGTCCTCTCCGCGCTGGGCAAGTCCGACGAACTGCTGGACATCGCCCTGAAGCTGGAGGAGCACGCGCTCGCCGACGACTACTTCGTTGAGCGCAAGCTGTATCCGAACGTCGACTTCTACACCGGCCTGATCTACCGCGCGATGGGCTTCCCGACCGAGATGTTCACGGTGCTCTTCGCGCTCGGGCGGCTGCCGGGCTGGGTCGCCCAGTGGCACGAGATGATCAAGGAGCCGGGCTCCCGCATCGGCCGCCCCCGGCAGATCTACACCGGTGCGGTGCTGCGGGACTTCGTCCCGGTCGAGGAGCGCTGAGCCGGCAGCCCGCACGCTGGCGGCAACGCGCGAAAACGCGAAGGCGCCCCGTCTGCGATCCCCCCACGGATCAGTCGACGGGGCGCTTCGCTCTCCCGGCCCCGGTAAGGGCCGGGCGCCTTCGTACCGCCGGGACACCGCCGCGGGAGGGGCCGCTCAATGCTCCTCGCACGTGCCGTCCCGGCCTCGTGCACGCCGACTCCGCCGGGTGTCGACGTCACCCGAATAGACACGCGACCGGCGCCGATGGTTACCCCCTGATCGATGTGATCTGAGTCACTTGTTGCCCGCTGTGCAACCGGCGGCGTGTGCGCCGACGCCGCCCCCGTCTGGCGGGTACGGGGGCGGCGTTCGTCGCGGCTGTACGGGTCAGGCCTTGCCGACCAGCTCGTACCCGGCCTCGTCCACCGCGGCGCGCACCTTCTCCTCGTCGAGCGGGGCCGCGGAGGTGACGGTCACCTCGCCGGCGGCGGCCACGGCCTTGACCGAGGAGACGCCGTCGAGCTCGGAGATCTCGGCGCTCACGGCGCCTTCGCAGTGGCCGCAGGTCATGCCGGAGACCTTGTAGACGGTGGTGACGGAGGTCTGAGTGCTCATGGGAGTCTCCCTTGTCGACGGGGGTGCAGCCGTGTCCTGCTTCCTGCACTCGGAGTCTATACCCCCTAGGGGTATTTTCCATCCTCGCTCGTCGCGCGGTCAGTCCGGCAGGGGTATGGCGTCCGTGCCGACGACCGGCGCGAGGTAGCCGGACAGGGCGCGCTTGATCTCCGTGCGGTACGCGTCCCGTTCGGTGTCCTCGGCGGTCATAAAGAGCTCCAGGCCCGCCTTGAAGATGCTGAACGACATGGCGGCGGCACGGGCGATCTCGGCGGGCGAGAGCTCCGGGGCGCGGAGGGTGAGCATGGCCTCGACGGCGGCCACGATCGTCGTGTGCACCGCCTCGTGCTCCTCTGCGACCAGGCCCGGGATGTCCGCGCTCTGCAGGAGCACCTCGAAGCCGGGGTTGGCGGCGCAGAAGTCAATCACCGGGTCCAGGGCGGCGTCGAGCATGCTGTCGAGCGGGAGCGCGGCGTTGGCGGGGGTGAACGCCTCGCTGTGCGTCTCGTGGAGCACGTGGTCGTAGCGGCGGCCCAGCTCGACGGCCAGTGCCTCCTTGTTCGGGAAGAACTGGTACAGCGTGCCGGGGGAGACGCCGGCCTCGCGGGCGATGGCGTTCGTGGACGCGGCGGCGTATCCGCTGCGGGCGAACACGGCCGCGGCGGCGTCGAGCAACTGCTGCGCACGCCGCTCGCCGCGCGCCTGCCTGCGGCGGAGCGGCCGGTCGGCGGGGGATTGCCCGCCGGTGGCCGGTGCTGGTTTCGACACGGCTATCCACAGCCTTCGGGTGGGAGTTGACAAACACGAGCGACCGCTCGCATTCTGAGGAAACGCGAGCGCGGACTCGTATTCCGGCTCGCGTCTCATTCTATTGCGCTGTGCAAGGAGGGGGCGGAACCGATGGCCGAGGGCACAGGCGGGGGGACGGCCGGGGCGGGCCGCTGGACGCGGTTCGTCACGGCGCGGCCCAGGCTGTCGCTGCTGCTCGCGCTGGCCTTCACGGCGCTGGCCGTGGTGGCCGGGAGCGGGGTGGCGGACCGCATGAGCGGCGGGGGGTGGCAGGATCCGGCGTCCGAGTCGGCGTATGCCGCGGACGCGCTGGACGAGCAGTTCCCCGGAGCCCGGCCGAACCTGCTGCTGCTCGTGGACAGCGGCCGGCCGGACGGGGTGGACGATCCCGCGGTCGCCGCCGAGGCGGAGCGGCTGGCCGGGCGGCTGGCGGCGGCGGACTCGGTCGAAGGGGTGACGTCGTACTGGGCCGTGGCCCGGTCCGCCGGGCAGGCGGAGGGCGGGCGAGCGGAAGGCGCGGCGGCGGAGGGCGCGGAAGGCGGGGCGGCGCAGGACGCGGCGGCCAGGGCCGCCGGCCTGCGGTCTGCGGACGGCAGCGAGGCGCTCATCGCCGCGCGGATCACCGGGGACGAGACGCGCACGAGTGAGGTCTTCGACGGTCTTGCGCCCGAATTCCGCGGCGAGCACGGCCCGGTCGAGGTGCGCCTCGGCGGGCAGGCCGCGGTCTACGACGAGTTGCAGGGCACCATCCAGGAGGACCTGCTGCGGGCCGAGATCATCGCCCTGCCGGTGACGCTCCTGCTGCTCATCGTGGTCTTCGGCAGCGCGGTCGCCGCGCTGCTGCCGCTGGCGGTGGGCATCGTCGCCATCCTGGGGACGAACGCGGTGCTGCGCGGCATCACCGCGTTCGCGGACGTGTCGGGCTTCGCGCAGAACCTGACCACGGCCCTCGGCCTCGGACTCGCCATCGACTACGCACTGTTCATCGTCCGGCGCTACCGCGAGGAGCTGGCCGCGGGCGCGGAACCGCTGGGCGCGGTCGGCACCACGCTGCGGACCGCCGGCCGCACGGTGCTGTTCTCGGCGCTGACGGTCGCGGTGTCGCTCTCGGCGATGCTGCTGTTCCCGCAGTACTTCCTGCGCTCGTTCGCGTACGCCGGCATCGCGGTGGTGCTGCTGGCCGCGGTGGCGGCGCTGACGGTGCTGCCCGCGGCGCTGGTGCTGCTCGGCCCGCGGGTCAACTCCTGGCGCATCCTGCCAAGGCGCGGCGGCGGCATGCCCGGCGGTGCCGAGAGCGGGCGCGGGTGGGCGCGGCTGGCGAAGCTGGTGATGCGCCGGGCGCCGGTCTTCGCGGTGCTGACGACCGCGGGGCTGGTCCTGCTCGGGCTGCCTTTCCTGCAGGTGGAGTTCGGTACGGCGGACGACCGGCAGCTTCCCCGGTCGGCCGAGTCGCACGTGGTGCAGGAGCACATCAGGGACGGCTTCCCGGGCACTCCCGGGGGGACGATCGAGATCTACGTCGAAGGGGACCCGGCCGTGTCGGAGCTGGCCGGGTACCGGGAGCGGATCGCCGCGCTCGACGGCGTCGAGCGGATCGACGGCCCCGCCATGGACTCCGGCGCCGGCTATCTGACCGTGACCGCGCAGGGTGAGGCGGTGGACGCCGCCAGCCAGGACCTGGTGCGCGACATCCGCGCCCTTGGGCCGCCGTTCGAGGTGTCGGTCACGGGCACGGCGGCCGATCTGGTGGACGCCAAGGACTCCATCCGGTCCGTCCTGCCCCGGGCCGCGCTCATGATCGTGCTGGCCACGCTGGTCCTGTTGTTCCTGCTCACCGGCAGCGTGCTCATACCGTTCGTGGCCGTCGTGCTCAACGCGCTGAGCCTCACCGCGATGTTCGGCGCGATCGTGTGGGTCTTCCAGGACGGCAACCTCTCCGGAGTGCTGGACTTCACTGCGACCGGCGACATCGAGACGACGCTGCCGGTGCTGATGTTCTGCGTCGCCTTCGGTCTGTCCATGGACTACGGCGTCTTCCTGCTCTCCCGCATCAAGGAGGAGTACGACCGCACGGGGGACCGGGACCGGGCCGTCGTCTTCGGGCTCCGGCGGACCGGCGGGCTCATCACCGCCGCCGCGGTGATCCTCGCGGTGGTGATGCTCGCGATAGGCACCTCCCGGGTCACCAACACCAAGATGCTGGGCATCGGCCTGGCCCTCGCGGTGCTGATGGACGCGATGGTGGTGCGCGGGTTGCTGGTGCCCGCGGTGCTGAAGCTGACCGGGGCCGCCACGTGGTGGGCGCCCGGGCCGCTGCGCCGGTTCCACGAGCGCGTCGAGCGCAGCGGATTCGGCGAAGGCGGGCCCCGGGCGCCCGGTCAGGAGCGGCAGCGGCCGGCGGAGGCGTCCGACGACCTCACGCCTGTCGGGGGGCGGTGACGCCGGCGCGGTGCGGACACCGGGCCCGCGGCGGCGTCCGCCGTGCCGCGGGCCTCGGCCTTGCTGCGGGCGTCGGCCTTGCTGCGGGCGTCCGCCTTGCTGCGGGCGTCGGCCGTCACCGGTGTCCGCGGCGCCCGCGGCTGCTGGGCCGCTGCGCGACCCAGGCGTGCACCGTGTCCGGGTGCCAGTAGGGCCTGCCGCGCTCGACGGCGTCGGGCGCCGGCAGCATCCCGTGCTTGCGGTACGACCGCACGGTCTCCGTCCGCACGCCGATGTGCGCAGCGATCTCCTTGTACGACCACAGACTGTCCGTCATCTCTGTACCTCCCGGCGGGGCGCCGGGGCAGCGCCCCTGGTGATCAGTGACCCTGTGCCCGCCGGGAGCCTCCGGCCGACCATCGGCGAGGGGTTGTCGAGCAGATGTGGTGGAGAACCGACGTAATCGTGACATTGGTAACGGGACACGCACGCGGCGTGATCGACGCATGATTGACACCGCTCCGCGGCGGCGGTTAGACCGAAACCGTTGCTGGACGAAGGGATTGCCCATGAAGACCATCGGCCACTGGATCGGCGGCAAGGCAGTCGAAGGCGCCTCGGGACGGTCGGGACCGGTCTACGACCCCGCCACCGGAGCGCAGGCCGCCGAGGTCGCGTTCGCCTCCGCCGCTGAGGTGGACGCCGCCGTCGCCGCCGCCCGCGAGGCGTTCGCGGAGTGGAGCGTGTCGTCGCTCGCGCGGCGCACCGCGGTGCTGTTCCGCTTCCGCGAACTGCTCGCCGCCCGGCGCGAGGACGTCGCCCGGCTGATCACCGCAGAGCACGGCAAGGTCCACTCCGACGCGCTCGGCGAGGTGGCCCGCGGGCTGGAGGTCGTCGAGGTCGCCTGCGGCATTCCGCAGTTGCTCAAGGGCGAGCTGTCCACGCAGGTCTCCACCCGTATCGACGTCGCCTCGATCCGGCAGCCCGTCGGCGTGGTCGCGGGCATCACGCCGTTCAACTTCCCCGCCATGGTGCCGATGTGGATGTTCCCGCTGGCCCTGGCCTGCGGCAACACCTTCGTGCTGAAGCCGAGCGAGAAGGACCCGTCGGCGGCCGGGCTGCTCGCGGAGCTGCTTGCCGAGGCGGGGCTGCCGGAGGGCGTGTTCAACGTCGTCCACGGCGACAAGGTGGCCGTCGACCGGCTGCTGGAGCACCCCGACGTCGCCGCGCTCAGCTTTGTCGGCTCCACCCCGATCGCCCGGTACGTCTTCACCACCGGCACCTCCCACGGCAAGCGCGTCCAGGCGCTCGGCGGGGCGAAGAACCACATGCTGGTGCTGCCCGACGCCGATCTGGACGCGGCTGCGGACGCGGCGGTCTCGGCGGCGTACGGCTCGGCGGGGGAGCGCTGTATGGCGGTCTCGGCGGTGGTCGCGGTCGGCGGCACCGGAGACGAGCTGGTGGCGAAGATCGCCGAGCGGGCGCGCAAGGTCCGCATCGGCCCGGGGGACGACCCCGACTCGGAGATGGGCCCCCTCATCACCCGCGAGCACCGTGACAAGGTCGCCGGCTATGTGCGGGGGGCCGCGGCGCAGGGCGCCGAGGTGGTCGTGGACGGCACGGGCTACACCGTGCCCGGCCGCGAGGACGGTCACTGGATCGGGGTCAGCCTGCTGGACCGGGTGCCGGTGGACTCCGACGCGTACCGGGACGAGATCTTCGGGCCGGTGCTGTGCGTGGTGCGGGCGGAGACGTACGAGGAGGGCGTGCAGCTCGTCAACGGTTCGCCGTGGGGCAACGGCACCGCCATCTTCACCCGCGACGGCGGCGCCGCCCGCCGCTTCCAGTTGGAGGCCACGGCGGGGATGGTCGGCGTGAACGTGCCGATCCCCGTGCCCGTGGGCTACCACTCCTTCGGCGGCTGGAAGGACTCCCTCTTCGGCGACCATCACATCTACGGCGAGGACGGCGTCCGCTTCTACACCCGGGCGAAGGTCGTCACCACCCGCTGGCCCGACCCTGCGGACGGCGGCATCGACCTGGGCTTCCCGACGTCCCGATGAGATCGGTGCCGGCATTGGGGAGGCGGAGCGTGCGGCCGGACGGTACGTTGCGGGTAACGGTGCGACTGTCTGCGGCACCGGGATCCGGACGGTCCCGGTGTTCCGCACCGCCTCCACCATCAACCGTCGTGTGTGCGAGGAGCTGATGCCGTGTCATTGATGCCCCGGGCCGGGATCCGCGAGTCGACGGAGTAACGGCACCGAATCGCCCCCTCCTTCGTCACAGTCCCGACAAGGACAGCACGAGGGAGGGGCGCGATGAGACGCGCGGTGCTCAATGGACTGGCAGGACTGGTGGCGGTGCCGCTGCTGCTGACGGGCTGCAGTGGTGGGGGAGATGACACGCACAAGGAACAGGCGTCCCTGGAGGACGCGGCCGGTGGCGGAGATGTGCCACCGCCGGCTGCCCAGGCGCCCTCCGTGGTCCCGGACGGCGCGTACGACGCCGCCCCGGAGGCCGCCGGCAAGGAGCGGGGGGACTCCTTCGTACCCGAGCCCGACATGGTCTCCACCTTCGCACTCGACGTGGACACCGCCTCGTACAGCTACGCCCGCCGCACCATCGGCGCCGGCTCGCTGCCGCAGGCGGACACCGTGCGCCACGAGGAGTTCATCAACAGCTTCCGCCAGGACTACCCCGCGCCCGAGGACGACGGTTTCTCCGTCACCGCCGACGGCGCTGCCACGACGGACGACGGCTGGTCGCTGATGCGCGTGGGGCTGGCGACCCGCCCCGACAGCAACGAGTACGGCACGAAGGCGCGCCGGCCCGCCGCGCTGACCTTCGTCGTGGACGTCTCCGGTTCGATGGCCGAGCCCGGCCGGCTCAGCCTCGTCCGCGAGGCCCTGCACACCGCGGTCGACGAACTGCGCGACGACGACGCGCTGGCGCTGGTCGCGTTCAGCGACGAGGCCCGCACCGTGCTGCCGATGACGGCCGTGGGCGGGGCACAGGAGCGTATCCACGACGCGGTCGAGAAACTGCAGCCCGCCGAGAGCACCAACGTCGAGGCCGGCATGGCCCGCGGCTACGACGAGGCGGTCGACGGCCACCGCAAGGGCGCGACGAACCGCGTCGTCCTGCTTTCCGACGCGCTCGCCAACACCGGCGCCACCGACCCCGACGCCATCCTCGACCGCATCGCCGCGGCCCGGGAGGACTACGGGATCACCCTGTTCGGCGTCGGCGTAGGCAGCGAGTACGGCGACGCGCTGATGGAGCGGCTGACCAACCAGGGCGACGGTCACACCACCTACGTCTCCGAGACCGAGGAGGCCCGCGAGGTCTTCGTCGAGGACCTGCCGCGCAACGTCGACCTGCGCGCCCGCGACGCCAAGGCCCAGGTCGTCTTCGACCAGCACGCCGTCTCCGACTACCGGCTGATCGGCTACGACAACCGCCAGGTCGCAGACGAGGACTTCCGCAACGACGCCGTAGACGGCGGCGAGGTCGGCCCCGGCCACACCGTCACCGCGCTCTACGCCGTCCGGCTCGCCGAGGGCGCCTCGGGCAGCGTCGCGACGGCCACCGTGCGCTGGCTCGACCCCGACACCCGCGCCCCGCACGAGGAGTCCAGCACCGTCGACGCGAGCGCCCTGTCCGGCGACCTGTGGGGCGCGGCCCCGCCCCGGCTGCAGCTCACCGCGCTGGCCGCCTACTTCGCCGACGCCCTGCGCGGCGGCTCCGGCGCCGGCACCACGCCCGAGCCGTATACGGAGGGCAAGGAGGGCGGTGACAGCGGCACCACCACCGGCGCCGGCTACACGCCGCTGCCCGGGGCGCCCACGGTCGGCGAACTCGCCGGTCACGCCGAGGACCTGGCCGCCGAGACCGAGGATCCGGCGGTGGGCGACCTGGCCGAGACCGTCCGGCAGGCCGTCGCGCTGACGGGCTGATCCGGGAACGCCGGCACGGCAGGGGCGGCGGGAGCCTGGCTTCCGCCGCCCCTGCAGCCCGTACGGGCGCGCTTTCCTGTCCGAACGTCCGTGCCGTACTCTGGGCGCCACATTTCCGGGACCCGGCAGCGACAGCGGTGTCCCTTCTCCAGGATCCGGCAACCGGGAGCGGCGGTGGCGCGAACGCCCGTAGTGGGGGCACCCCCCGACGTCCTCGTCGGCTATGCGGAACTGCTGGCCGAGGTGTCCGCCACCGGACGGCTGCTGCGCCGCCCCGAACTTGACGCGCTGCGCGAGCTCGGCGAGCAGGCCGCCGAGTCCGGCCGCAGCCTGCGTGAGCTGATCGGCGACCACCTCGCCGAGACCCGCCGCACCTGGGCCGCCCTGCCCGGCGTGGCCAGGGCCGCGAGCGCCGCCGAGCGGGCCCGCAGCGGCGACGCCGTGCTGGCCGCGGTCGAGGCGGCCGTCGCCGCGCTCGGCGAGGGCCACGAGCGCGCCCAGCGGCTCGCGGTCCGGCAGGAGGAGGCCGAGCGCCGCGAGTTCATCGACGACCTGCTCTACGGCCGCAGCGACCTCGGCCGGCTCGCCGAGCGCGCGGAGCGCTTCGGGCTGCGCCTGGCCCGCGCCCATGCCGTCGCGGTCGCGGCCGGCGAGGAGCCCTTCGCCGACGTCCATCCGCTGGTGCGGCGTATCGAACGGGAGCTGCTGGGCCGCTTCGGCGAGCACGACGTGCTGCTCACCACCAAGGAGGGCCAGCTCGTCTGCGTCGCCGGAAGCAGCGAGCGCGCGCTGCTGGAGGCTTTCGCCAAGGTGGCGCTGGAGCCGGGCGGCGGGTACGCCAGCGCCACCCGCGTCGCCATGGGCCGCGAGCACGCGGGCCCCAGCGGGGTCGTCCGCAGCTACGAGGAGGCGCTCGGCGCGCTCGACATGGCCGCCGCCCTCGGCCTCACACAGCCGGTGCTGCAGGCCGCGGAGCTGCTGGTCTTCCCGGTGCTGCTGCGCGACCGGGCGGCGATGGCCGATCTGGTACGCACCGTCCTGGGCCCGCTGACGCAGGCCCGTGGCGGCGCCGAGCCGCTGCTCGCGACGTTGCAGACGTGCGCCGCCGCCGGCTACGTCAACGCCGAGGCGGCCCGGCGGCTGGGGGTGAGCGTGCGCACGCTGTCGTACCGGCTGGACCGGATACGCAGCCTCACCGGCTACGACGTGGCGGACTCCCTGCACCGGTACACCTTGGAGACCGCCGCCATGGGCGCCCGCCTCCTCGGCTGGCCGGCGGAGCAGATCTAGCCGCCCCGGCGACCCCGGCCCCCGCCTTCCGCCCCCGGAGCACCCCGGCAAACCCCGGCACCCCCGGCGCCCGCCCCGCAGCTTCACCACCTGCCTGCCCCGCGTCCGGAACCGCACGCCCCCGGTTTGCGTTTCGCCCCGTAGGTGGCCCACTCTTCTCCCTGCCGCCTGTCCCGGATGTCAGGAGTCCCGAACCCATGAACACGCTTGCGCTCGGACCGGGGTGGCTGGATCCCGACTTCCTGATCGACAAGTTCGGCGTGGCCGGCGTGCTCCTGATCGTCTTCGCCGAGTCCGGGCTCCTCATCGGCTTCTTCCTGCCGGGCGACTCGCTGCTGTTCACCACCGGCCTGCTGATCACCTCGGACGTGCTCGACTTCCCGCTGTGGCTGATGGCCGTGCTCGTCGCCCTCGCGGCGATCGCCGGCGACCAGGTCGGCTATCTCTTCGGCCGCAAGGTCGGCCCCTCCCTCTTCAACCGCCCGGACTCCAAGCTGTTCAAGCAGGAGAACGTGCTGAAAGCGCACGAGTTCTTCGAGAAGCACGGCCCGAAGTCGCTGGTGCTGGCCCGCTTCGTGCCCATCGTGCGCACCTTCACCCCGATCATCGCCGGCGTCAGCCGGATGAGCTACCGGCCGTTCCTCATCTTCAACGTCATCGGGGGCATCCTCTGGGGCGTCGGCGTCACCCTCCTGGGTGCCGCCCTCGGCCGCGTCGACTTCGTGCACCAGAACGTCGAGGCGATCCTCGTCGGCATCGTGCTGCTGTCGGTGCTGCCGATCGTCATCGAGTACCTGCGCGCCCGCAGCCGCGCCAAGAAGGCACCCCCGCCAGCGCCTTCGGCCGACCAGCCGGCCGCCCCTCCGCCCGGCCCCGAGACCCCCGCCGCCGACGGCGGCGACGGCGGCCCGCAGCGCGGCCGGCACGCCCGGCGTTAGAGTCGCGTCAAAACCTCGCCGTCGTCCTGGACAAAGCGCACTTCGCTGACCAGAGCGGTATTTCGGATCACTTACGATCGCCCCGTGCCCAAGCTGACCGAACTGCCGAAGCGCATACTGATCGGCCGCGCGCTTCGCAGCGACCGGCTGAGCGAGACGCTGCTCCCCAAGCGCGTCGCGCTCCCGGTCTTCGCCTCCGACCCGCTGTCCTCGGTTGCGTACGCCCCGGGCGAGGTGCTGATCGTCCTGTCGATCGCCGGCGTCGGCGCGTACACGTACAGCCCCTGGATCACCGGGGCCATCGTCGTGCTGATGGTCGTCGTCGTCGCCTCGTACCGCAAGACGGTGCACGCCTACCCCAGCGGCGGCGGCGACTACGAGGTCGCCACCACCAACCTCGGCCGGCGCGCCGGCCAGGTGGTGGCCAGCGCGCTGCTCGTCGACTACGTGCTCACCGTCGCGGTGTCGGTCTCCGCCGGGGTGGAGAACCTGGGCTCGGCCTGGGGCTTCGCCGCCGAGAACAAAGTGCTGTGCGCGCTGATCGTCATCGGCCTGCTGACCACCATGAACCTGCGGGGCGTGAAGGAGTCGGGGACCCTCTTCGCCATCCCCACGTACGTCTTCGTCGCCAGCGTGCTGATCATGATCGGCTGGGGCGCCTTCCGCGCCCTGGCGCTCGGCGACACGATGCGCGCACCCACCGCCGACCTGGAGATCAGGAGCGAGCACGCGGGCGGCCTCGCCGGCTTCGCGCTGGTCTTCCTGCTGCTACGGGCCTTCTCCTCCGGCTGCGCCGCGCTGACCGGCGTCGAGGCGATCAGCAACGGAGTGCCCGCCTTCCGCAAGCCCAAGAGCCGCAACGCGGCGACGACGCTGGCCATGATGGGCCTGCTGGCGATCTCCATGTTCGTCGGCATCATCGCCCTCGCCATGCACACCGACGTGCGGATGGCCGAGCGGCCGGCCGAGGAGCTGGTGCGCAACGGCGAGGCGGTCGGGTCCGGCTTCGTCCAGAACCCGGTGATCGCGCAGGTCGGCGCGGCGGTCTTCGGCGACGGCTCGCTGCCGTTCGTCATCCTGGCGGCGGCAACGGCGCTGGTGCTGTTCCTGGCCGCCAACACCGCGTACAACGGCTTTCCCGTGCTCGGCTCGATCCTGGCCCACGACCGCTTCCTGCCGCGCCAGTTGCACACCCGGGGCGACCGGCTGGCGTTCAGCAACGGCATCCTCTTCGTCGCCCTGCTCGCCGGCGCCCTCGTCTACGCCTTCGAGGCCGACTCCACCCGGCTGATCCAGCTCTACATCGTCGGCGTCTTCGTCTCCTTCACCTTCAGCCAGACCGGCATGGTCCGGCACTGGAACCGCGCACTGGCCACCGAGCACGCCCCCGACGCGCGCCGGCGCATCCTGCGGTCCCGCGCGATGAACGGCTTCGGCGCGGTGTTCTGCGCGCTGGTGCTGGTGGTCGTGCTGGTCACCAAATTCAGCCACGGCGCGTGGATCGCGCTGGCCGGCATGATCTTCTTCTACGCGGTGATGGCCGCCATCCGCCGCCACTACGACCGGGTGGCGCAGGAGGTCGCGGTCGCCGAGGAGGAGGACGACGCGATGCCGCGCCCGGGGCACGTGCACTCCATCGTGCTCGTCTCCCAGCTGCACCGCCCGACGATGCGCGCGCTGGCGTACGCGAAGCTCGTACGTTCCGACAAGCTGGAGGCGCTGACCATCGGGGTCGACGCCGACGAGACCAGGACGCTGCAGCAGCAGTGGGTGGACAGCGAGCTGGACGTGCCGCTGACCGTCATCGAGTCGCCGTACCGCGAGATCACCAGGCCGCTGATCGAGTACGTCAAGCGGCTGCGCCGGGAGAAGCCGGACACGGTGATCAGCGTCTACATCCCGGAGTACGTCGTCGGGCACTGGTACGAGCACCTGCTGCACAACCAGAGCGCGCTGCGGCTGAAGGCGCGGCTGCTGTTCACGCCGGGCGTGATGGTGACCTCGGTGCCGTACCAGCTCGGCTCCAGCGAGCGCGCCAAGCGGCGGGCGCGGCGCGGTGCGGAGTGGCAGGCGCCGGGTGCGGTACGGGGCCCGGCCCCGGCGGGCGCGCGGAAGCGGCGGGAGACGACGGGGCGGTAGCGGGGCGGTACGGGCCGTCAGGTGCCGTAGGTCTTCTTCCAGCGGCGCCGGTGCCGGTGGTCGCCCTGCCCGGCGCCGTTCACGTGGCCCAGCGCGTCGAGGGTGGCGCCGCTGTTCCAGGTGCCGAGGTAGTCGCGGTGGACGGCGATCAGACCGTTCTGCTTCGCGTACGTCAGGGAAGGCCGGCTGAAGCCGGCGGTGGTGACGAAGGCGGCCACATCGGCGCCGGTGTGGGTCCTGGCGCCGAGGAGGTCGCGCAGGTCGCGTTCGGCGATCCGGCGGCTGGGCGCGTACCTCTTGCACTGCGTGATCAGCAGCCGGCCGTCGGGGAGGCGGGCGGTGACGTCGACGCCGTGGTCGCCGGACCGGCCGACGCGGCGGACGTCGGTGCAGCCGTCCCGGCGCAGCAGGAGCGCGACGTGCTCTTCGAACTCCTCGCCGGACATGGCGTCGATCTCGGTGAGGGTGCGCCGGCCGGCGCTGATCCGGTCCTCCGCGCGCCACTGGCGGTCCCGGCGCCGGATCCCGCGGTCCGTACGCCAGAGGCCGACGGCGAGCGCCCCGGCCGCGACGGCGGCGAGGGCGCCGAGGGCGTACGGCCAGACCGTGGACCAGCAGACGGCCAGGAGGGCCAGCAGCAGCGCGCCGCCGGCCGAGGCCGCCCTGAGCCGCGCGGCCCGGCGTCGCCGGGCGGCGGACCGCCGTCGTCGCGCCGCCATCGCCCCACCCCCACGTCGGTTGTCGGTGCTGTGACGTAGTGTGAGGAACGCGGCACCGGTCGTGAAGGGCGCGACTCGGCCAGTCCCGCCGGCAGCCGCCTGCCGGCTTTCGTGTACGGGCCGTCCCGCCGTGCTCAGAAGCCGCCGAAGCCGCCGTCCCCGAAGCCCCCGCCGTCCCCGAAGCCCCCGCCGCCGCCGAAGTCGCCGCCGCCGAAGCCGCCGTCGAAGTCCCCGGAGTCGAAGTCGGCGCCGGTCTGGTCCCCGCCCTCGTAGCCGTCCCCGCCCGCCCCGCCGCCCGGGGCGTACATGGTCTGCCCCAGCATCGTGCCCACCAGCAGCCCCGGGAGGAGGCCGCCGCCGAAGTAGCCGCCCGCCCACGGGGCGTAAGCCGGGCCGGCGTTCCAGTAGGGCCGCGGGCCGCCGGCCGTCTCGACCGTGCGGGTCATCGGCTCCTCGCCGGCGGCGAGGAGGTTCGCGTCCGCCGTGCACGCCGGCACCGTGCGCGGCGCGGCGCCCGGCGGGGCCCACTGCACGTCGGCGGTCGACGGGCCGTGGCGGGGGTCGAAGAAGCACGGGGGGCGGTGCTCGGGGAGCGCCGCGCCGGTGCGGCGCGCCTCCAGCGTCGCCAGCGCGAACCGCCCCTCCTCCAGCGCCTGTGTCACCCCGCGCACGTCGCGGGGGACGCCGGCCGCGTCCATCCGGGCCTTGGCCTTCTCGTACGCGTCGAGCGCCTTCTGGTAGTCCTCGCGCATCGCGTCGTCCGCGGCCGGGTCGGCGGGGTCGAAGGCGATACGGGTCATCTCCTCGCCGTACGCGGTGATGTCCTCGTCGACGACGGTGCGCAGCCGCGCCAGCTCCGCTCCGGCCCGCTTTGCGCTGCGGCGCTTGCCGCGCTGATGGACGAAGAGCGCGCCGCCGGCGATCAGCAGCACCGTCACGCCGAGGACGACGACCCCGGTCGCGCTGATGCCCACGCTGCCGTTCCAACCGGAGGGCGCGCTGCCGCGGGCCTGCCGGGCGGCCTCGTCGGCGAAGGTGACCACCTGGCCGGTGGCGTCGCCGGGGTGGGCGCCGATCGCGGCGCGGCGGAGGTTGTCGACGGCCCGGTCGGGCAGCACGCGGGAGTCGGCGGCGGCGCCGAAGCCGTCGCCGAGGCGGACGGCGTAGACGCCGGCGATGCCGGTACGCGAGCGGAGGTTCGGCAGCACGTCGCGGGCGGCGACACCGGAGTCCGCGGGGAGCACGGCGACGAAGACGGGGCGGTCCTCGTCCTTGATCCGGGCGGCGAGCGCGTTGGCCCGGCCGACGGACAGTTGGCCCCGGACGTCGGGGTGGACGTAGACGGGGCGCTCGCGCAGCGCCTGGGCGGCGTCGCCGACGGGGTCCTGGGCGTGCGCGGGGGACGCCGTGAGGAGCGTGGCGAGGAGGGCGAGGAGTGGCGCCAGGAACCGGTGCATACCTGACATTCTTCCGGTGTGGTGGGCGGACGCCACCCGGGTTCCGGCCGCTGCCTCCCGCTACGTCCCGACCATCACCGCTCCGTCCAGGTCGCACGCCTGGAGCCGCCCGCACATGCCGAGCCGCGCCGCCGCCCCCGTCCGCTGCACCGACGCCGCCCGCAGGTGGCCGCCGTCCGTGCGCAGCGCGTCCAGGTGCGCGGCCGTCGCCGCCGCGGCGGCGGCCGGGCCCCGTTCCCAGCGGGTCCGCCAGTCGTCCAGGTGCGGACGTACGAGCTCCACCGCCCGCGCGTGGAACGCCGCCAGCGGCCCGGTGTCGCCCGCCCGCGCGGCCCCGGCCAGCTCGGCGAAGCCGGCCAGCGCCAGGTCGCGGCGCGCCTGCGCGGACTTCTCCGGCTCCGCCGGGTCGAGCGCGGCGGCGCGGGCGTAGGCGGCGTCGTCGGAGAGGACGTCGGGCGGGAAGGGGAAGACGGCGTCGCCGGCCTCGGGCAGGCCCGCGTTCTGCATCAGGACCAGGATGTCGAGCCGGCCGTCGGCGTTGACGAGCCGGTGGATGGTGCCGGGCGTGAACCAGACGACGGCGTCTTCGGCCAGCTCGGTCTCGGCGTACCCGGAGGTGGTCAGGGTCTGCACGGCGCCGTGGCCGCCGAGGACGACGTACGCCTCGGTGCAGGCGAGGTGCAGATGCGGGGTGCCGCCGCGGAGGCCGTCGGGGGCCTGCCAGTCGTAGACGCGGAGCCGGGAGACGCTGACGCCGCCGGGAAGGGGCGGGAGTGCGGGATCGGCCATGGGCACCAGCATGACGCAAGCGCTTTCTACGGGCCAGCCCCCCGGACCGTCGGATCTCCGGCCGTGCCGCGGCACGGTGCGGGAGGCGGCCGGCGTGCGGTCCGCCGGCGGCCGGTTCTGTCAGTGGGGCGGCCTACCCTTGGGCGGGTGTGCGGGGGGCGCAGGGGAAGGCAGGGGAAGGCAGGGTTTCGGGTGTTACGCGGGCTGCGCCAGCGTGTAGCCCTCGTCCAGCAGCCGCGGCAGGTAGTACTCCAGCGCCCGTACCGTCGCCCATCTGTTGCCCCCGCCGTCGTGCGCCAGCACGATCGCGCCCGGATGCGCCTGCCCGAGCACGGTCGTCTCGATGAACGCCTGGTCGCGGAAGTCCCAGTCGAGGGTGTCGATGTCCCACTGGAAGGGCTCCATCTGCAGTTGCGCGCAGATCTCCAGGCTCGGCGGGTGCCACATCCCGTACGGCGCCCGCGCCAGCCGCGGCGGCGCACCCAGCTCCTTCGCCACCAGCTCGCAGGTCCGCTCCAGTTCCTCGCGCACCCGCGGGGTGCTGATCAGGTCGAGCTGCGGGTGGGTGTAGGAGTGGTTGCCGACGACGTGGCCGTCGGCGGCGATCCGGCGCAGCACGTCGCGGTTCCAGGGGATGTTCTCGCCGATGACGAAGAACGTCGCGTGCGCCCGGTGGCGTCGCAGGATCCGCAGGATCTCCGGCGTCTGCGTCGCGTGCGGGCCGTCGTCGAAGGTGAGCGCGATCTTCTTGCCGGTCTCCCGGAGCATGGTGTGCGGCGCGGCGCGCACCGCCACCGGCCGGGTCGGTCCTGCGATACGGGCCATGCCGCCGGACGTCGTCATCGGAGCGGCGCCGGTGCGGCCGGCGGCCGGGCGCAGCGGGTACGAGGCGTGGCCGAGCGGCTTGCCGTTCGCCAGCTCCGCCCCGTCGGCCGCTCCCGGCCTGGGGGTGTGTGCGTCGGGGGCGATGGCGAGCTGGTACGCGCCGAGCAGGCCCAGGCAGAGCGCGGTGCGCCGGGGCAGCCCCCGGGTGGGGTATTTGTCATATTTCATGACCAACTGGTCTCACAGGGCGGAGCCCGGGAAGGCCAGCGACACGGGGCGGCGGAGGGAAGCACCGGATCGGGCCCCGGAGAGTGGCGCGCGGGTCCGTAACGGGGTAGTCGTGAGGGCGTCTTGAGCGTCTTGCCCGCCTGCGGAGGCGGGGTGCGCGAGCGTCGCGTCTGCCCCGTGCCGTCGGCCGCACCCGGCACCGACCCCGTCATCCGGCAATTCATCCGACCGGCCCGTGTGCTGTTCTGCCGCCTCCCGGGCGCCCGCCCGGGAGGGCCCGTCGCGGCCCTGTCCCCGGGCTCGTTCCGGTGCCTCCGAGAGGGTCCGGCTACGCCGAACGGCCCAGGTGGCGCCCCTTCGACAGCGTGCCGGGGCGCGGACGGGGCTTCACTGGAGTCATCGGGTACGGAGCCGGGCGCGGCCGGGGAGCGGGCCGCGCCGGTCCGTGCCGCGCCGGGTGCGAGCGGAGGAGTGACGCTGTGCGGGCGACGTTCACGCTGGGGCGCATCGCCGGCGTCCGGATCGGGGTCCACTGGAGCGTGGTCCTCATCTTCGGCGTCATCGCGGTCGGGCTCGCGCAAGGCCAGCTCCCGGAAGCCGAGCCGGGCCACGTCTGGGCGCTGTACTGGGCGGCGGGCCTGGGAGCCGCCGTGGTCTTCTTCGTCTCCCTGCTGGCCCACGAACTGGCGCACGCCTTGGTGGCGCGGCGCAACGGCGTTTCCGTGGACGACATCGTGCTGTGGCTGCTGGGCGGGATGGCCCGGCTGAAGTCGGAAGCGTCGAACCCGGGGGCGGAGCTGCGGATCGCCGGTGTCGGGCCGCTGGTCAGCCTGCTGCTGGGCGGACTCTTCGTGCTGGGCACCTGGCTGCTGCACCTGGCGTCCGCGCCGGCGCTCCTGGTCCTTGTCATGGGGTGGCTCGCGGGTATCAACCTGCTGCTCGCCGTCTTCAACGCCCTGCCGGCCGCGCCGCTGGACGGCGGGCGGCTGCTGCGCGCCCTGCTGTGGTGGCGTACGGGCGACCGGCTGCGGGCGACCGCCGGGGCCACCGCGGCGGGGCGGGCCCTGGGCTGGCTGCTCGTCGTGCTGGGGCTCGTGACGTTTCTGAGAGGCGGCGGGTTCGGCGGGCTCTGGCTGGTCCTGATCGGCTGGTTCCTCATCGGGGCCGCCACCGCAGAGGCGCGGCAGGCGCAACTGCGCGGCCTGCTCGCCGGCGTCCCCGTGCGGAACGCCATGACGCGGGATCCGGTCGTGGTGCCCGAGGAACTGGACGTCGCGGAGCTGCTGGACAACCTGTACTACCGGCACGGGGCGTTCCCGGTGACCGCCGGGAACGGGGAACCGGTCGGGCTGGTGACGCTGCGCGACGCCCGGCACGCGCGGCCCGAGGGCGGCGGGACGGTGACCGTGGGCGAGGTGATGGTGCCGGTGTCCGAGCTCATCGTCGTCGGCCCGGACGACTCCCTCGCCGACCTCCTGCCCCGCATGGAACCCGGTCCCGAGCACCGCGTCCTGGTCACGGAGGAGGGGAGGCTCGTCGGGATCCTGTCGCTGTCGGACGTCAGCCGTACGGTGACCTACCTGATGGAGACCGCCCCCCGCGGGAGACGGGGCCTCTGACCGCGCGCCCCCGGGGCGCGGTGGCGTCGCTCACAGTTCGGCGTTCGTGCTGCCGGGTCGTCGCGGCGGCGCGGTTACCCTGGCGTCGATCCCGTACCCCTGACCGCAGACGAGGCCGCACGTGTTCCGGACGATGCTGAAGTCCAAGATCCACCGCGCCACCGTGACGCAGGCCGACCTGCACTACGTCGGGTCGATCACCATCGACGAGGGGCTCATGGAGGCCGCGGACCTGCTGGCCGGCGAGCAGGTCGACGTCGTCGACATCGACAACGGCGCCCGGCTCACCACGTACGTCATCCCCGGCCCGCGGGGCAGCGGCGTGATCGGCATCAACG
The DNA here is from genome assembly GCF_059570535.1 of Streptomyces sp. CNP082. Taxonomy (NCBI): domain Bacteria; kingdom Bacillati; phylum Actinomycetota; class Actinomycetes; order Kitasatosporales; family Streptomycetaceae; genus Streptomyces; species Streptomyces sp. CNP082. Next base: position 52,652 of record NZ_JCANSZ010000002.1, on the reverse strand, counting down.
GCGCGGCGGCCCGGCTGGTCAGCCCCGGTGACCTCGTGATCGTCATCAGCTACGCGACGGTCGCGGACGCGGACGCGAAGGCGCTGCTGCCGCGGATCGTGTTCGTGGACGGCGACAACCGCCCCGTCCGGCACGGCTCGGACCCGGCCGAGGCGCTGCCGGGCACGGGCACGGTGCGGGGCGACTCCGTGGCCGGCGACTGAGCGGTCGTCACCCGGCGGGGCGGCCCCGCACCGCGGTCGGTGCGGCGGGCGGCGCATGGCCGCCCGCTGGCGTGCGTACGGGCCTCAGGGGCGGCCGGCCTCGATGTCCAGCGTGATCTTGATCGAGTCGCTCACCGCCGCGCCGGCCGCGCCGCCGGTCACGCCGAAGTCGCTGCGGCTGATCTCGGTGCTCGCGGAGAACCCGACGACCGTGCTGCCCTCCGGCCCCGGCGCGAAGCCGCCGAGCTCGGTCTCCAGGGTCACGGCGCGGGTGATGCCGCGCAGCGTCAGGTCGCCGTCGATCAGGTAGACGCCGTCCTTCTCGCGGATGCCGGTGGACTTGAACGTCATCTCGGGGTACCCCTCGACGTCCAGGAAGTCCGTGCTGCGTACGTGGTTGTCACGCATGTCGTTGCGCGTGTTGACCGAGGTGGTCTGGATGACCGCGTTGACCTCGGACTGCAGCGGGTCCTCGTGGGTCACGATCGTGCCCTCGACATGGTCGAACGTGCCGCGGACCTTCGTGACTCCCAGGTGCCGGACGACGAAGGCGACGTCCGAATGCACCGGGTCGATGGTCCACGTGCCGGTCTGGTAGGTGGGGATCTGGTCGGCGTGGGTAGCCATGGAGTACGCCTCTTCCGTAGCGGGTGCCCTCCACCGGGGGCAGGTGGTTGAAAGTTCACTCAAACCCTAGCACATGCTCTGGTTGAGGGCTCAACTATAGGTATGCTGGACGCATGACCGACGTACGCTGGCTCACCGATGACGAACAGCGGATATGGCGCCTCTTCATGAACGCCGTCCGCGACTTCAACGCGCATCTGGACCGCCAGCTTCGGCGTGACTCCGGGATGCCCGTGGCCTACTACGAGATCCTCGTGCACCTCTCCGAGGCCCCCGAGCGCAGCCTGCGCATGAGCCAGCTCGCCGAGCTGGCCCGCTCCTCGCGCAGCCGGCTGTCGCACGCGGTGGCGGCGCTGGAGAAGGCGGGGTACGTCTCCCGCTGCGCCACCGACGCCGACCGCCGCGGGTCCGTGGCACAGCTCACCGACGCCGGGTTCGGCGTCTTGGAGGCGGCGGCGCCCGGGCATGTGACGGAGGTGCGCAAGCACCTCTTCGACGTGCTCACGCCCGAGCAGCAGCAGATGCTCAGCGAGATCAGCGGCGCGGTGCAGGAAGGGCTGCGGCCGATCTGCCGGCAGGCGCTGGCCGAGGATGCGGAGGAAGCCGAGGACTGCGTGGAAGCGGGGGATGCCGGGGACGGGGCGGGGGAGGCGCCGGGCGGGGCTGCCGCCTAGGAAGCAGCTCCGGACGCCGTCCCGGAAGCCTGACGTGCGCCCCGGCGCTGCTGTCCGGGCCCGCCGCCGCGCGGGTGCCCGCCCCGCCGCCGGGGAGCGTGTCCGCCGGAGCGGAGCGGGCGGATGCGTACGGAACTACTCGGCCAGCGTCCACACCGCGTGCGCGAGCGCGTCGCTGTTGCGGTCCAGCGCCGTGTCGTTCACGTTCGACGTGGTGTCGCAGGAGCTGTGGTAGCACCGGTCGAAGGGCTGGCCGGCCGTGCCGCCCCACTTCGCCGCCTGTGCCGACGACTTCGTCGTGCTCGCGCCGGTGAACAGCCCGCCGACGGGCACGCCCGCGCTCTTGAACGCCGCGTGGTCCGACCGGCCGTCGCCCTCGGTCTCGATCTCGGTGGGGACGCCGAGGCCGGCGAAGTAGTCCTTGAAGACCGTCTCGATCTGCGGGTCGTCGTCGTAGACGAAGTACCCGGCGTTGGGCGAGCCGATCATGTCGAAGTTCAGGTAGCCGGTGAGCGCGGCGCGGTCGGCGGACGGCAGGTTGGAGACGTAGTACCGCGAGCCGACGAGGCCCAGTTCCTCCGCGCCCCACCAGGCGAAGCGCAGGTGCTCGCGCGGCTGGAAGCCCGACTCGGCGACGGCGAGCGCGGTCTCCAGTACGGCGGCGGAGCCGGTGCCGTTGTCGTTGATGCCGGGGCCCGAGGTGACCGAGTCGAGGTGCGCGCCGGTCATGAGGACCTGGTCCGCGTCGCCGCCGGGCCAGTCGGCGATGAGGTTGTAGCCGGTGCCGCCGCCCGCGCTGAACTGCTGGATCTGGGTGGTGAATCCGGCGGCGTCGAGCTTGCTCTTCACGTAGTCGAGCGAGGCCCGGTAGCCGGGGCGGCCGTGGGCGCGGTTGCCGCCGTTGGCGGTGGCGATGGACTGGAACTGCGACAGGTGCGCCTTGACGTTCGCGACGGGTATGTCCGGCGCCTGCTCGGGCGCGAGGCGCGCGGCGGGTGCGGCAGTCGCTGCGGGTGCGGCGGTCGCGGGCTGGGCGGTGGGTTCGGCGGCGGCCGAGACCGGCACAAGCAGCGCGGTCAGCAGCCCGCCGGCGAGCAGTGCGCCGGCCGGGCGTGACCCGAGGCGTACACGACGGAGGGGCATGAGTGCTCCCAACGGTGGGGGATTGTCGTGCACATGAGGCTGGCGGAGCTGATGAGGCCGCGTCAAGAAGCTATCCGGTCGCGCGGAACCGGATATCGGACGGGCAGGGGGTGCGTGCCGTACGCGGACGGGCCCGCCCCGCCCCCGCCGGCCGCCGGGTCCGTACGACCCCGCCGGCCGTCCTGACCGGCACCGGGCCCCCGCCGCCGTATTGTCTGGGGCTATGAACATCATGGGAGTCGACATCGGCGGCTCGGGCATCAAGGGCGCCCCGGCCGACCTGGACAAGGGCACCCTCGCCGAGGAGCGGTACAAGGTGCTCACCCCGCACCCCTCGGCCCCCGACGCCGTCGCCGAGGGTGTCGCCGCGGTCGTCGAGCACTTCGCCGGGCACGAAGGGCCGGTCGGCGTCACCTTCCCCGGAGTGGTCACCGACGGCGTCGTACGCAGCGCCGCCAACGTCGACAAGAGCTGGATCGACGTCGACGCCGCCGCCCTCCTCGGCGACCGCCTCGGCCGCCCCGTGCACGTCGTCAACGACGCCGACGCCGCCGGCATCGCCGAGCTGACGTTCGGCGCCGCCCGCGGCCGTACCGGCACCGTCATTGTGCTGACCTTCGGCACCGGCATCGGCAGCGCCGTCTTCACCGGCGGCCGGCTCGTCCCCAACACCGAGCTGGGTCATCTGGAGTTGCACGGCCACGAGGCCGAGAAGCGCGCCTCCGCCAAGGAGCGCGAGGACAAGGACCTGAGCTGGAAGCAGTGGGCGCACCGGGTGGAGCGCTATCTCGCGCACCTGGAGATGCTCTTCACGCCGGAACTGTTCGTCATCGGCGGCGGCGTGAGCCGCAAGGCGGACAGGTTCCTCGACGACATCACCGGCATCCGCGCCGCCGTCGTCCCGGCCGAACTGCAGAACAACGCGGGCATCGTCGGCGCCGCGATGGCCGCCGCAGCCGCGCACTGACGCCGCCGCTCCCGGGCGCTCCGGCCGCTCTCCCCTATGGTGAGGGGGTTCTGTACGCGGAGCGTAGGGGGAAGGTGGCCGTACGTGCTCGACGAACGGGCGGAGACGCCCGCGGAAGGCGGCGGCGCCCGGGGGCACGCGCCGCGTACCGACGCGGTGGTCTTCGGTGTCGCCGCCGCACTGACGCTGGCGTTCGTGCTCTGGGGCGCGGTGGCGACGGACTCCCTGGAGGACGCCTCCACGTCGCTGCTCAACGACACGATGCACTACGGCGGCTGGGCCTTCGTGCTCGCCGCCTCCGGCTTCGTGATCTTCGCGCTCTGGCTGGCCTTCAGCCGCTACGGCCGCATCACCCTCGGCCGGGAGGGCGAGCAGCCGGAGTTCCGCACCGTGTCGTGGGTGGCGATGATGTTCAGCGCCGGCATGGGCATCGGCCTGATGTTCTACGGCGTGAACGAGCCGCTGTCGCACTTCGCCTCGCCGCCGCCGAGCACGGTCGACGGCGGCGCCGGGGCCGCCGAGCGGATGGAGACCGCGATGGCGACCACCCTCTTCCACTGGACGCTGCACCCCTGGTCCATCTACGCCGTCGTCGGGCTCGCCATGGCGTACAGCGTCTTCCGCCGCAACCGCCGGCAGACCATCAGCGCCGTCTTCATCCCGCTCATCGGCGAGCGGCGGGCCAACGGCGGCATGGGCAAGGTCATCGACATCCTGGCCATCTTCGCCACCCTCTTCGGCTCCGCGGCCTCGCTCGGGCTCGGCGCGCTGCAGATCGGCAGCGGCGTCAAGGAGGTCGGCTGGACGTCGAAGGAGGTCGGCGAGGGGCTGCTGATCCTCGTCATCGGCGTGCTCACCGCCGCGTTCGTCGCCTCCGCCGTCTCCGGCATCGAGCGGGGCATCCAGTGGCTTTCGAACATCAACATGGTGCTCGCGTTCCTGCTCGCCGTCTTCGTCTTCGTCGTCGGCCCGACGATCCTCATCCTCGACCTGCTGCCGACCACCATCGGCTCGTACGTGGGCGACCTGCCGCGGATGATGGCGCGTACGGAGGCCAGCGGCGGCGAGGACGTCGCCGGCTGGCTGTCGGCCTGGACGGTCTTCTACTGGGCGTGGTGGATCTCGTGGACGCCGTTCGTCGGCATGTTCATCGCGCGTATCAGCCGCGGGCGCACCATCAGGCAGTTCATCGGCGGCGTGATCCTCGTCCCCAGCGTCGTGAGCCTGCTGTGGTTCTGCATCCTGGGCGGCACGGCGATGCGGCAGGAGGCCGAAGGGGCGGGCATCACCGAGGAGTCGACGCCCGAAGGGCAACTGTTCGCGGTGCTGAACGAGTACCCGATCGCCGGCGTCACCACGCTGCTGGTGATGGTCCTTGTCGGCATCTTCTTCGTCTCCGGTGCGGACGCCGCGTCGATCGTGATGGGTGCGCTGTCGCAGAAGGGGACGCTGGAGCCGGCGCGCGGCGTGGTCGTGGTCTGGGGTGTGCTGACCGGCTCCGTCGCCGCGGTCATGCTGCTGATCGGGGGCGGCGGGGACGCCGCGCTGACCGGGCTGAAGAACCTGACGATCCTCGTCGCGGTGCCGTTCACGCTGGTGATGATCGCGCTGTGCGTGGCGCTCATGCGCGACCTGCGGCACGACCAGCTCATTCTCATCGACAAGCGCGGCAAGCAGGCCGTCGCGACGGCGGTACGGGCCGGACACCGGCGCTACGCCGGCGAGTTCGAGCTGCAGATCCGCGGGCGCCCGAGCTGGCTGCGGGCCGGCCAGGGCGCGCCCCCCGGCACAGCCCCGGACACGGATACGGACACGGGCGGGGATACGGCTCCGGGCGCGGTGGAGGACGTCCGCCCGCCGGACGACGAGCCGCCCGCCGGCTGAAGGCGGTGGAGGCCGGGGTCCACCGACCGGTGGACCCCCGGTTCCACCGTCCGCGGCTGTCGGGGACAGGGCCCCGGTCGCGAGCATTTCCGGCATGAGAAAACTTCCCGTCCGCACGGCCCGTTGGAGCGCCCGGCACCCGTGGCGCGCGGTCGCCGGCTGGTTCGTCTTCGTCGCGCTCTGTCTGGCCACCGGCATATCCGTCGGCGGCAACCCCGCCACCACGGAGGACTTCTGGGTCGGCGAGGCCGGCCGCGCCGAACAACTGGCGACCGAGGGCGGCCTGCAGCGCACGCCCACGGAACACGTCCTCATCCGCGCCGAGTCCGGCGGTTCCCTCGACCCCGGCGCCGCCCGCGCGGCGGCCCGGGACGTCACCGCCCGGATGGAGAAGCTGCCCGAAGTGGCGTCCGTCGGCAGCCCCGTACGCGCGCAGGACGGCGGCGCGCTGCGCGTACCGGTCGTCATGAAGGGCGCCGAGCTGGACGGGAAGGAGAACGTCGGGCCGCTGCTGGAGCAGACGGAGAAGACGGCCGCCGCCCACCCCGGCGTCGTCGTCGAGGAGACCGGATCGCCCGCGATCAGCCAGGGCGTCAACGATCAGCGCGGCGAGGACCTGGCGCTGTCCGAGCGCATCGCCCTGCCCGTCACGCTCGTCACGCTGCTCGTCGTCTTCGGATCCGTCGTCATGGCCGGCGTGCCGCTGCTGCTGGCGCTCACCTCGATCGCCGCGGCACTCGGCCTGGCCATGGTCACCTCCCACCTGCTGCCCGACCCCGGCGTCGGCACCAACCTGATCCTGCTCATCGGCCTCGCCGTCGGCGTCGACTACACGCTCTTCTACCTCAAGCGCGAGCGCGAGGAACGCGCCCGCGCGGGCGGCCGGCTGTCTTCCGCAGCCCTTGTCGAACTGGCGGCGGCGACCGCGGGGCGGGCCATCGTGATCTCCGGTCTCGCCGTCATCGTCTCCACCGCCACCCTCTACCTCGCTACCGACGTCATCTTCTCCTCCCTCGCCACCGGCACGATCCTCGTCGTGGCCGTCGCCGTCGCCAGCTCCCTGACGGCGCTGCCCGCGCTGCTCGTGCTCATCGGCCGCCGCACCGAACGGCGGGCCGAGCGGCGCGCCGCGCGCCGGGCCGCGCGCGGCGGCGACCGGCGCCCGCGGCGCGAACGCCCCGAGCACGGGCGGGTCTTCGCCGCCCTGTTGCGGCCCGCGCAGCGCCGCCCCGCCGCCACCCTGGTCGTCGCCGTGCTGGCCATGCTCGCGCTCGCCGCGCCCGCGCTCGGCATGAAGCTCGTGGACCCCGGCAAGGACACCTTCTCCCGCGACATCCCCGCCATGCAGACGTACGACCGGCTGACCACCGCCTTCCCCGAACTGAAGGTGCAGCATGAGGTCGTCGCCCGGGCCCCCGCGGAGCGCGCCCCCGAGGTGCGGCGGGCGCTGGCCGACCTGGGCCGGCGGGCGTCGGCCGACCCGCTGTTCGTCCAGGACGCCGAGCCCGCGGTACGCACCTCCCCGGACGGCCGGACCAGCGTGCTCGTGCTCTCCGTACCGCACTTCGCCAACTCCCAGCCCGCGAAGGACTCCCTGGAGCGCCTGCGCGACGACCACCTGCCCGCCACCGTCGGCAAGCTCACCGGCGTCGAGACCGCCGTCAGCGGCGACGTCGCCCGCGGCGTCGACTACGTCGAGCACGAGCGCGGCAAACTGCCGCTGATCATCGGCGCCCTGCTGCTGCTCACCTTCGTGATGACGGTGATCGCGTTCCGCTCGGTGGTCATCGGGCTGGTCGGCGTCGCGCTGAACCTGCTCTCCGCCGCCGCCGCGCTCGGCGCGCTCGTCCTCGTCTTCCAGGGCACGTGGGCCGAGGGTCTGCTGGACTACGACTCGATGGGCGCGATCGCCTCCCGCGTGCCGCTGTTCCTCTTCGTCATCCTCTTCGGGCTTTCGATGGACTACCAGGTCTTCGTGGTCAGCCGGATCAAGGAGGCCAGGGACGCGGGGATGCCGGCGCGGGAAGCGGTGACCGCGGGCATCAGCGCGTCGGCGAAGGTCGTGACCAGCGCGGCGATCGTGATGGTCACCGTGTTCGCCGGGTTCGTCGCGCTGCACCTGACCGAGATGAAGCAGATGGGCTTCTGCCTGGCGCTCGCCGTGCTGCTCGACGCGGTGGTGATCCGGATGATGGTGCTGCCCGCGGCCCTGCTGCTCCTCGGCGAGCGGGCCTGGTGGCCGGTGCGGCGCCGCAGGCCCGCCGCGGCAGGGCCGGTGGCGCGTACGTTGGAGAACGTACGCTGACCAGCATGCTCCCTCGACCACGGCGCGGCGACCCCCTCTGGATCTGGATGCTCCACGGCTGGGACGTCTTCTCCTGGGCGATCATCGGTCTGCTGACCCTGATCACGATCCTGGGAGACGTCCCGGCAGGTGACCGGTACGGGTCGCTGGCGCTCGTGGCCGTCCTCGGCCTGGCCTACGGAGTCGTACGCAGCCGCCCCGGGAACCCGGTGCGGCTCGCGTACGGCTACCTGGTCCTGCTGATCCTCGTCCTGGGGTGGCTGTCGTGGCTCCGCGACGGCTTCGGAGCGCTGTACACGGTGACGCTGTCCCACTTCGTGATCTTCGTGGACAGCCTGCGGGCCGCCGTCCTCTACAGCGGCCTCGGCGCCGTCGCGATCACCCTCGGCGGCGCGCTGCGCGAGGGCTGGAGCGTCGACAGCGTCACCACCAACGCCCTGTCGTCCCTTGCCGTCTACGCGGTCAGCGTCGTGCTCGCGCTGCTGACCCCCCGGGCACTGGCGGTACGCGACGAGCGCGCCAGGCTGCGCAGCCAACTGGCCGACGCCGAGGAGCGGCTGGTGGAGGCGCAGCGGCGGCAAGGCGCCGCCGAGGAGCGGGAGCGTATCGCCCGGGAGATCCACGACACCCTCGCGCAGGGCTTCGCGTCGATCGTCGTGCTCGCCGAGGCGGCGCGCGCCGGTCTCGCCGACGAACCCGACAGGAGCGCACAGCAGTTGCAGTCCATCGAACGCACCGCCCGCGAGAACCTCGCCGAGGCCCGGGTCCTCGTCGGCGCCGCCCCGCGCAGCGGCGTCGCCGCCGGCTCCGTCGCCACTACGCTGCGGCGCACCCTGGACCGCTTCGCCGAGGACACCGGGCTCGTGGTCGAGGCCGAGCTGCCGGACGTCGACTGCGACCAGCCGACCCGGATCGCGCTGCTGCGCTGCACGCAGGAGTCGCTGGCCAACGTGCGCAAGCACGCGCGGGCTTCGACGGTCGGGGTGGTGCTTGCGGCGGGCCCGGAGGGGGTCGAGCTGGAGATCACCGACGACGGGAAGGGGTTCGTGCCGGGGGCGGTGGGACGGGAGGCGGCCGGTGGCGCCGGGCGGGAGGAGGCCGCACCGGCCGGGGGCTTCGGGCTGGACGGGATGCGCCGGCGGCTCGCCGAGTTCGGCGGCGAGCTGACCGTCACCAGCTCGCCCGGCGAAGGCACCCGCATACTCGTCACCGTGCCCACGGCCGGGCTCACCGCGGACGGAACCCTCCCGGACGGGACGCGCGCGGACGGGACCCGCGCCGACGAGACCGCCGACGAGACCGCCGACGGGACCTTCGCGGACGGAACGCGCACGACCGGACTCGCCACGGACGGACAGGTCTGACATGACGACGCCCATGCCCATACCCACGCCCGCCACGCCCCTTCGCGTCATCGTGGCCGACGACCACACCGTGATGCGCGCCGGCCTCGTCGCGCTGCTCGCCGCCGAGCCCAGCATCGAGGTCGCCGGCGAGGCCGGCGACGGCCGCGAGGCCGTCTCGCTCGCCGCCCGCCTCGACCCGGACGTCGCCCTGCTCGACCTGCGGATGCCGCTGCTCGACGGCGTCGGCGCCACGGCCGCCATCGTCGCGGAGGCCGCGCGCACCCGGGTGCTGATCCTCACCACGTACGACACGGACACCGAGATCGAGCGCGCGGTCGAGGCCGGCGCCACCGGCTATCTGCTCAAGGACGCCACCCGCGCCCAACTCGTCGACGCCATCCACGCCGCCTCCCGCGGGGAGACGGTCCTGGCGCCCCGCGTCGCCCAGCGGCTGGTCGCCAAGATGCGCAGCCCGGCCCCGGTGACGCTCACGCCGCGCGAGTCCGAGGTGCTGGCGGGGGTGGCCGAGGGGCTGTCGAACGCGGAGATAGGCAAGCGTCTGTTCATCGGCGAGGCCACGGTGAAGACGCACCTGCTGCGCATCTTCGCCAAGCTCGACGTCAGCGACCGCACCCGCGCGGTCGTCGTCGCCCTGGAGAAGGGCCTGCTGCCGAGCCGTTGAGACCCGGCGCCTCCCGATCCCCCTCCCGGCGCAGCCCCTTCCCGGTTCCGCGTGCCGCGCGCACAATGCGGTCGAGACCGTCGCCGCCCGGAAGGCAGGGACCCGTGAGCCGACGCCGTACCGCTTCTCCGTTACGCACCTTCGCCACCGGCACCGTCCTCGCGGTGCTCGGCGCGCTGCTGACCCTCCTCGCCCCGCCCGCCTCCGCGCAGCGCGCCGCCGCGGCCGAGCTGCGCGGCGGCGACGCGCTGTACGGGGCCGGGTACTCCTGCACGCTGGGCTTCAACGCCGTGGCAGGCGGCGCCTCGTACGGCATCATCCCCGGCCACTGCGCCACTGTCGGCGACTCGTGGGCCGCCGACGTGGAGGGCAGCCGGGTGTCCGTCGGCCAGACCGCGGGGTCGAGCTTCCCCGGCAACGACTACGGCGTCATCCGCTACACCAACACCTCCGTGTCGTACCCCGGCGAGGTCAAGGGCGCCGGCGGCACGCCGGTGGACATCACCGGCGCCGTCGACCCGTCACCCGGCATGGCGCTGTGCCACTACGGGCGGGTCACCGGCTACCACTGCGGCCTGCTCCAGCAGATCGGCGTCACCGTGAGCTACCCCGACGGCGTGGTCACCGGCCTCTTCCGCGCCGACATCTGCTCCGAGCCCGGCGACACCGGCGGCCCCGCGTTCTCCGGCGGCAGGGCCGTCGGCATCATCGTCGGCAGCACCGGCGACTGCACCAGCGGCGGCACGACGTACTACCAGCCCATCAGGGAGATCCTGTCGGCCTACGGGCTCACGCTGCCGTAGCCGCGGGCGTACGGGCGAGGAGGCCGCGCAGCGCGGCGGCGACCTCGTCCGGCGCCTCCTCGGCCATGAAGTGGCCGCAGGTCACGGTGGCGTGCCGCAGGTCGGGGGCCCAGGCGCGCCACAGTCCGGCGGCGTCGTAGCCGAGCGCGGCACCCCAGTCCTGCTGGAGGACGGCCACCGGCATCCGCAGGCGGTTGCCGGCGTCGCGGTCGGCGCGGTCGTGCTCGACGTCGGCGCCCGCGGACGCCCGGTAGTCCGCCACGATCGACGGCACCGCGGCGCGCGACGCCGCCAGGTACGCGGCGCGTACGTCGGCGGGGATGGCGTCCCCGCCGCCGGACCAGGCGTCGAGGAAGTGGCCGAAGAACGCGTCCGGGGCGGCGGCGATCATCTCCTCGGGCAGGCCGGGCGGCTGCGCCATGAGGTACAGGTGGAAGCCGACCGCCGCCGACGCCCCGTGCAGCACGTCCCACATGTCGAGCGTCGGCAGCACGTCCAGGCACGCCAGGTGGGTGACCGCATCGGGGTGGTCGAGCCCGGCGCGGAACGCCACCAGCGCGCCGCGGTCGTGCCCCGCCAGCGCGAAGCGCTCGTACCCCAGCGCGCGGGCCAGCGCCACGACGTCGTCCGCCATGGTGCGCTTTGCGTACGTGCCGCCGCCCGGCCCGCCGGCCGCCTCCGCCGGTTTGTCGCTGGCGCCGTAGCCGCGCAGGTCGGGGCAGACGACCGTGTGGTCGGCGGCGAGGCGGGCGGCGACGTGCCGCCACATGAGGTGGGTCTGCGGGAAGCCGTGCAGCAGCACGAGGGGGCTGCCGTCGGGATTGCCGCCGACGGCGGCGCTGAGGGCGACGCCGCCGGCGACGGTCACGCGGCGGTAGTCGAAGCCGGGGATGCGGGGTGACATGGGGTTTCCCTTCGTAGCCGATTCGTAGCCGATCGCTGTCCTCAGCGTGCGCGGCGCGGATGAGCAGCGGATGAGCGCGCTGTACGGTGGCGCCCGGCGGGCCCCGGGCGGGCGGGTGCCGGGAGAGGTGGTCGGTGGTGCGGGTCCGGTTCGGCGTGCTGGGGCCGGTGACGGCGTGGGGTGCGGACGGTGGCGCGGAGGGCGGCGAGATCGCGCTGAAGGGGCCACGGCACCGGGCCGTGCTGGCCCGCCTGATCGTCGCGCGCCGCCGCGTCGTCCCGGTCGGCCTGCTGGTCGAGGACCTGTGGACCGACCCGCCCGCGGACGCCGTGGGGGCGGTACGTACCTTCGTCGCCGCGCTGCGCCGCGCCCTCGAACCCGAGCGCCCGCCGCGCGCGCCCGCGCGGCTGCTGGTCACGCAGGGCCCGGGCTACGCGCTGCGCGCCGAACCGGACGCCGTCGACGCCTGGCGCTTCGAGACGGCGGTGGCCGGCGCGCGGACCCTGCCGCCGCGGGCCGCGGCGGCGAAGCTGGAGGAGGCCCTGGGCTGGTGGCGCGGGCCCGCGTACGCGGAGTTCGCGGACCTGCCGTGGGCCCGTACCGAGCGCTCCCGCCTCGCGGAACTGCGCCTCGTCGCCGTCGAGTTGCACGCGGAGGCCCGGCTGTCCCTGGGCCGCGCCGCCGAGACGGCGGCGGACCTGGACGCGCACGTGGCCGAGCACCCCTGGCGCGAGGGCGCCTGGCGCCTGCTGGCGCTGGCGCTGTACCGCACGGGCCGCCAGGCCGACGCGCTGGCGGTGCTGCGCCGGGCGCGCACGATGCTGGGCGAGCAGTTGGGCGTGGACCCGGGCCCGGCGCTGCGCAGGCTGGAGACGGACATCCTGGCGCAGGCGGACCACCTGGAGGAGCCGGGCGGGGAGGGCGGCGGTGGCGGGGGCGAGGAGGCGCGGCGGGTGTGGGCCGAGGCGGCTGCGGCGTACGACCAGGCGGTCGCCGGGGGTGCGCGCGCCCGGCTGGAGTCCACCGTCGGCCTGCTCCGCAGCCTCGCCGTCACCGGCGGCGGCGGGCTGCAGGCCGCCCGCCGGCACCGGGTGGCCGCCGTCGAGGCGGCCGAGGAGTCGGGCGACCCGGAGCTGACCGCCCGGGTCATCGGCGCGTACGACGTCCCCGCCAACTGGACCCGCGTCGACGACCCCGAGCAGACGGCGCGCGTCGTGGCCGCGGCCGAACGCGCCCTCGCCGCGCTGCCGCCCGCCGAGCACGCCGCCGTACGGGCCCGGCTGCTCGCCACCGTCGCCGTCGAGTCCCGGGGCACCCGCTCCGAGCGGGGCCCGCAGGCCGCCCGGGAGGCGGAGCGGCTGGCCCGCGGCCTGGACGATCCGGCGCTGCTGGCGTTCGCGCTGAACGGCGTGTTCATGCAGACCTTCGAGCGCACCGGCCTGGCCGCGGAACGGGACCGGACCGGGGCCGAGCTGGTCGGGCTCGGGGCCCGGCACGGGCTCGTGACGTACGAGGTGCTGGGCCACCTCATCCGGCTGCAGGCCCGCGCCGCGCTGGCGGACTTCCCCGGCGCCGACACGCACGCCGCCGCCGCGGACCGGCTCGCGGCACGCCACGAGCTGCCGCTGGTCGGGGTGTTCACCACCTGGTACGCCGCCCTCCGCCGCACCGAGACCGGCACCGCGCCCCTCGCCGAAGCCGAGGCCGCCTACCGTGCCGCCGCCCGGCGGCTCGACGGGGCCGGGATGCCCGGACTGGAGCGCGGGCTGCTGCCGTTGGCACTGCTCTGCCTCCGGCTACGGCACGGCCTCGCCGCCCCAGTCGACCCGCCCGCCGCCACCGCTACCGACTGGGGCCCGTACAAGCCGTGGGTACGGCCCCTCGTGCTGCTGGCCGAGGGGCGCCGCGCCGAGGCCGCGAAGGCGCTGCGCGCCGTGCCCGAGCCGCCGCGCGACCTGATGCAGGAAGCCCTGTGGTGCCTCGTCGCGCGGGCAGCCGTCGAACTCGGCGACCGCGAGACGATGGCGCGCGCCCGCGACCGGCTCGCGCCCGCGGCGGCCGAACTGGCCGGCGCCGGAACCGGGCTGCTCACGCTCGGCCCCGTCGCCGGTCACCTCGCCGCGCTCACCGCGGCCCTGGGCGGCACCCCGCCCCCGGCATCCCCGTCGTAGCTTTTCCTCGCCGCCGGTCATGGCTGACGGGCCGGTGCGTGCGCCTCATGCGCACTCTGTTGCGTGAGCGGCATCACTGCTAGGTTGCGGACGTCCGGGGGCCTACCGCACAACCCCAAGGGGTGTGTGATGCCGAAGTGGCAGAGGTACGTCCGAAACGCGGCCCTGTTACAGGTGAGAAGAGGCCCGACGCCACGGCGGCGGGGCATGGCCGCCGGGACGGCGGTCCTGGTCCTGGCTCTGGCCGCGGGGTTCTCCGCCCCGGCCACGGCCGACGACATCGACGTGCGGGACGCAGCCGCCTCCGCGGGGATACCCGAGAGAGCTGACGAGGGCCGGCGGCAGGTCACGCTCATCACCGGCGACCGCGTGGTGCTCAACGCCCGGGGCGAGGTCAGGGGCCTGATACGCGCCCGGGGCCGCGGAGACGTTCCGGCCCGTGTGCTGCGGAGCGAGGACGGCACCCATGTGATCCCGGCGGACGCGCAGCCGCTGATCGCGGACGGTTCGCTGGACCGCCGCCTGTTCAACGTCACCGAACTCAGCCGCGAGCCGTACGGCACCGACGAGGAACTGCCGCTCATCGTCGTCTACGAAGACGACGCGCGGGCGGAGGACACCCGCGCCGGGCTCTTCGCCGCGGCGGAGGTCCCCGCTCCCGAAGACACCACGGAGCTGGCGTCGATCAACGCCGAGGCGATGACCGTCGACGCCGGGGACGCGGCCGGTACCTGGCGGGCGTTCACGCGGCGCGACGGCGACCGGACGACGCTTGCCGCGGCGCCCGGCATCGCCGCCGTCACGCTGGACGGCGCCGTCCGGGCGAGCCTGGACGAGAGCGTGCCGCAGATCGGCGCACCGGAGGCGTGGGCCGCCGGCTACGACGGCGAGGGCACCACGATCGCCGTTCTCGACACCGGCGTCACCGCGAACCACGAGGACGTCGCGGACCAGGTCGTGGCCGAACGGAACTTCAGCGAGTCCCCCGACACGGAAGACCGCTCCGGGCACGGCACTCACGTCGCCTCCACCGCCGCCGGCACCGGCGCGCACTCCGGCGGCACCTACACCGGCGTCGCCCCCGGCGCCCGGCTGCTCGACGGCAAGGTACTCGGCGACGACGGCCGGGGCTTCAACTCCGACATCATCCAGGGCATGGAGTGGGCCACAGGCCAGGGCGCCGACGTCGTCAACATGAGCCTGGGCGGCACCGCAGGCACCGGGATCGACCCGATGGAGCAGGCGGTCAACACCCTCTCCGCGGACACCGGCGCCCTCTTCGTCATCGCCGCCGGCAACGACGGCCCCGCCGAGTCCACCCTCCACAGCCCCGGTACCGCGGACGCCGCGCTGACCGTCGGCGCGGTGGACGGCTCCGATCAGCTCGCCGACTTCTCCTCGCGCGGCCCGCGGCTGCGCGACGGCGGAGTCAAGCCCGACGTCACCGCCCCCGGCGTGGACATCGGCGCCGCGGCGTCCCCCGGCAGCAGGGTCGAGGAGGAGGGCAACCCGGTCGCCGACGGCTACGTCGCCATCTCCGGCACCTCCATGGCCACCCCCCACGTCGCCGGCGCCGCCGCCATCCTCGCCCAGCGGCACCCCGACTGGACCGGCGAGCAGCTCAAGGCCGCGCTCGTCGGCTCCGCCAAGCCGGGCGACCACACCCCGTTCCAGCAGGGCACGGGCCGCATCGACATGCCCACCGCCATGGACCAGACGATCGTCACCGAGGAGGTCTCGCTCAACTTCGGCCTCGCCGAGTACCCGCACGACGACGACGAACCGATCACCCGGGAGCTGACCTACCGCAACCTCGGTGAGGAGGACGCCACCCTCCAGCTCTCGGCCGAGGCCACCGGCCCCGGCGGCGACGCCGCGCCGGCCGGCACGTTCACGCTGAGCGCGGACGAGGTGACCGTCCCCGCCGGCGGCACCGCCACCGTCGAGGTCACCGCCGACACCACCGTGCCGCAGGTCAACGGCGCGTTCTCGGTGGCCGTCACCGCCACCGACGGGCAGCAGACAGTCCGCACCGCCGGGGCCGTGGAGCGCGAGCAGGAGATGTACGACCTCGCCCTGGAGGTCACCGGCCGGGACGGCGGCACGTCCGGGAACTGGTCGGCCAGCCTCTCCGTCGGCCAGATCTCGGGGTGGCTCGACCTCACGCCCGGCTCCCCGGTGCGGGTGCCACCCGGCGACTACGTGCTGGACGTGGCCGTCTTCACCGGCGGCGGAGAGACGGACTTCGCCGGCGTCGACTGGCTCGTCCAGCCGCGGCTGACCGTCGGCGAGGACACCACCGTGACCGTCGACGCCCGGGACGCCGAGCCGATCGACGTCACCGTGCCGGACGCCCAGGCGGAGCGGACCGAGACCAGCGTCTCCTTCGAAGCCCTCACGTACGAGCCCCCCGGCGCGTACGTGTCGCTCAGCATGCTCGGCGGCCCGGCGCCGGAGGGCCTGCACACCGCGCAGCTCGGCGCGCTGCCGCAGGACTGGGAGATGACCTCCCTGGTCCGCACCGACTGGGCCGGGGACAACCGCGAGTACCACACGGCCGATGTCCTTGAAGGCGGCTTCCACACCGGGCTGGCCCAGGAGGTCACGCGGGACCAGCTGGCGCAGGTCACCCTCGGCGAGGGCGCGACCCTGCCGGACCGCACCGGCAGGCTGCTGGTGGCCGGCGACCGCTTCGCCGTGGGCACCAGCCAGCACGCCTACCACCCGCTGCCGCGCACCACGGAGGTGTTCGTGCAGGCGGACACCGGCATCGGATGGGCCATGGAACTGCGGCAGGCCGACGCCGAGTTCACCGACGACTCGGTCTACACCACCGGCTACCGGGCCTACGAGGCAGGGAAGGAGTACCGGGAGACCCTCAACGTCGGCGTCTTCGGCCCGATGCTGGGGGAGTACGACGGCCTGCGCCGGTTCCGCGAGAGGATCTACGGCGCCGTCAACCCGCTCACCGACGGCGCCGGTCACCTCGGCGACGGGGCCTACACGTCCGCCGCCACCACGCTCTACCGCAACGGCGAGGAGTACGCCACGGCCGACGACATCATCGACTACGCCTCCTTCACCGTCCCCGACGATGAGGCGGAGTACGAGCTGGTCACCACCCTCACCCGCGACTCGGGCGTGAGCACCGAGATCACTGCCTCCTACACCTTCACCTCCGCCGCCCCCGGGCCCCAGGATCAGCAGGACGTCCCCCTGCCCACGAGCGCGGTCCGCTTCGCCCCCGAGCTGACGCTGGCGAACACCGGCCCGGCAGGCTCCACCGTGCCGGTGCCCGTCACCGTGCAGGGCACCGGGGGCGACCTCACCGTCTCCGTCTCCTACGACGGCGGCGAGACCTGGGAGGAGGCACCGGTCGAGGGCGGGGCCGTGAAGGTCACCAACCCGGCCGCGGGCGGCACCGTCTCCTTCCGCGCAACGGTCGAGGCGGCCGACGGCAGCGCCACGACCCAGACCGTCATCGACGCCTACCGAACCGCCTAGCCGGCCGTCACGCCCGCAGGCCCGACCGGCCGGCCCGGCGCGCCCTCATGACCACGCAAGGGCGCGCCGGGCCGCCGGCTCAGAGCCGGACCTCGCGGCGGGTGTCTATGCCCGTTCCGTACTGCGGATCGCGGCCGGGGACATGGACCTCCCAGCTCACCGCCCGGGCCCGGTAGAGGCGCAGCCCGGCGTCGCCGCTCAGCTCCGCCGGCCGGAACCGCGTCGCCGCGGGGTCGACGGCGCCGCCGAAGGCCTCGTCGCACGCCGCCGCGAGTTCTGCGGCCGGCACCTCCGCAGCCGTGGCGCCGACGTAGACCGCGCGGCCGGCGCCGATCGGGGCGGTGGAGTCGTAGACGACGAACTCGACGCCGGGCCGGGCGGCGACGTTGGCGGAGTGCCGCGCGTGGGGTGAGGAGACCCAGTAGAAGGTGCGGTAGCCGGCGTGGGTGAAGAACACCGGCGAGACCCGTGGCCGTCCGTCGGCTTCCGTGGTGCCCAGGGTGAGATAGCGGTTCGCGTCGAGCACGCTGCGCGCCATCCCGGCCAGGTCGTCGGGGAGTGTCACGGCTCTCCTCCTTCACTGTCAGCGGTCGCCCTCGACCACTGACGGCGAAGGTATCGGACACCACTGACAGCCGCCGCGCGCTCAGCACTGGGTACGGGTGCGGGGCGGCCCCGCTCAGCCGGCCCCGCTCAGCCGGCGCCGCTCGTGCGCTTCCGCTCCCGGTACGCGGTGACGTGCGCGCGGTTGCCGCAGCTCCTGGCGTCGCAGTACCGGCGCAGCCCCGGACGGGAGGCGTCGACGAAGACGTGGGCGCAGCCGGCGCCTTCGCAGATCCGCAGCCGCCCCGCGCCGCCGTCGGCGATCGCGGTGAGCAGCGCGACCACGCACGACGTGCCCACCCGCTCGCCCAGCGGCGCCCGCGGGTGGGTGTAGCGCCAGTGCCAGCCGCCGTCGCGGTCGGCGAGCTGGGGCTGTGCGCGCAGCTCGCGCAGGAGCGCGTTGAGGTCGGCGACGGACTTGTGCACCGGGGTGCTGCCGAAGACGAACCGCAGCCGCGGCCGGAGGTGCCGCAGCCGCTCCAGGTCGGCGGCGGACACGGTACGGCCGACGTCCCAGCCGTGCCGGGTCAGGAGCCCGGCCGCGTCCTCGGGGGTGCGCAGCCGGTCCGTACCGGTGATGACGTCCAGGCTGTTGACCAGGTCGACGGCCGTGAGCGCGGCCTGCCCCGTGTAGTCACTTACGGCCATGGAGACTTCCGTTCGTACCCGTGAGCGGGCCGGCGCGTCACGCGATGCCCAGCGCCGCCCGCCCCGCGAGGACCACGGCGGTGTGCCGCGCGACCCGCCGGCCGAGGTGGTCGGCGGTGGCGATGTCGGCCTTGTGCACGGAGACGGTGCCGAGGTCGCTCCTCGTGGCTGCGGCGGCGCCGTGCTTGGCGCCGCCGGGGCGGTCGGGGCCGTTCTTGCCCTCGTGGCCGGCGTGCCAGCCCGGGGCGAGGCCGAGGTTGACCCAGTGCATCTGGTGCTGGGCGGCGAGCGTGGCGAAGTACCGGAGCGTGACCTGCTTGTCGCCGGTCCTGCACGACGAGTGGGTGAACCCCGCCCCGATCTTGTCCTTCCAGGACTCGGTACCCCAGCGGGTGCTGGTCGCCTCGGCGAAGGCGTGGAACGCGCCGGACGCGGACCCCATGAGCGTCGGCGCCCCGAACACGATGGCGTCCACGGCGTCCAGGGTCTCCCAGTCGCCCTCCCCCATCTCCTCGACGGGCACCATGGTCACCGCGGCGCCCTCCGCCTCGGCGCCGGCCCTGACGGCCTGCGCCAGCACGTGCGTATGGCCGCGGCGCGAGTGGTAGGCGATCGCGATTCCGGGTGACGTGTCCATCGAGTGTCTCCTGAGGCGGACCCGTACCGGCATCGCCGTGACGACGCCCGCTGCCGGTCCATGGCCGATGCTCCGAGGGGACATGATCAGCCCGGTGGTTTGGCTGAGACTATCCGGCGACTTGGCGCCCACTTGGCGCCGCCGGGCGCCGTCGTGCGCGCACGAGGGTCGGCGGGGGGTGTGGCAGGGTGGGTGGGGTGAGGCTGGAGGAGATTGTCCGGTTGCGGCGGGCGCGGGATGCGATGGACCGCGACTACGCGCAGGCCCTGGACGTGCCCGGGCTGGCGCGGATCGCGCTCATGTCGCCGGGGCACTTCTCCCGCAGCTTCCGCGCCGCGTACGGAGAGACGCCGTACAGCTATCTGATGACGCGCCGCATCGAGCGCGCCAAGGCCCTGCTGCGGCGCGGCGACCTGACGGTGACCGAGGTGTGCTTCGCGGTCGGCTGCTCCTCGCTGGGGTCGTTCAGCTCGCGCTTCACGGAGCTGGTCGGCGAGAGCCCCAGCGCCTACCGGGCCCGTACCCACGACGACGGTGCCGCCATCCCGGCGTGCATCGCCAAGATCCACACGCGGCCGGTGCGGAGGCGGGGCGCGCAGGGCCGGCTCCGGTAGCGTGAGCCGCATGGGAATCGTGCTCTCGCAGTGCTTCATCGCCGTCGACGACCACGACAAAGCCCTCGCCTTCTACCGCGACGCCCTCGGTCTGGAAGTCCGCAACGACGTCGCCTTCGAGGGCATGCGCTGGGTGACCGTGGGTTCGCCCGCGCAGCCCGACGTGCACATCGTCCTCGAACCGCCGCTGCCCGACCCGCACGCCTCGCCCGCGGACCGCGAGGCCATGGCGCAGTTGCTGGCGAAGGGCCTGCTGCCCGGCGTCATCTTCGCCACCGACGACTGCGACGCGACGTTCGAGCGCATCGCCGCCGCCGGCGCGGAGGTGCTGCAGGAGCCGGTCGACCAGCCGTACGGGGTACGGGACTGCGCGTTCCGCGATCCGTCGGGCAACCCGCTCCGCTTCAGCCAGCCGCGCCGTTCCTGACCGCGGCGCCTGACCGCCGTTCCTGGCCCCGGCGCCTACCGCGCGCCCTCCAGCCGGGCCGAGCGGGCGGCGGCTGCCTCCGCGACCCGGCGGCTCTCCCGCGCCTGGCGCTCGGCCTCCGCCACCCGCCCGCGGGCCTTCTCCACCTGCCAGTGCGCCGCGTCCCGCGCCGTTCCCGCCGCCTCCATCTCCCGCTCCAGGACGCCGATGTACTCCTGCGCCTGGCGCAGTCCCGCCTCGGCCCTGGCCTGCTGCTGTTCGGCCTGCCGCACCTCGCCGTCCAGCCGGACGGCCTGCCACTGCGCCTCCTCGGCCTCCTGGCGGGCGCTGAGCATCTCCAGGAACCCCGCCAGGTTCCGCACCGCGCCGGCCATCTGCTGGAGCAGGAATGCGGCGGAGGCCACGTCGTGCACCTCGAAGTTGTTCGCGCTGTCGGCCTCGTCCGACACCCGCAGGAACGGCCGTCCCGGGCGCCCGTCGGTCAACGAGTACGCGCACAGATCCACATCGAACCCCACTGTCTGGCGGGGGTCGCCCCGCCCCTGAAACATCGCCCCGGCATTCCAGCCCAGGTGCAGCACCCGGGACAGGTCGTCACCGAGAGCCCCGAAGTGGTCTTCCGGTGAGTCGGCCAGGTTGCACCACGGCGGACAGACGAATTGGAGGCATTCATCCATGACGGTCACCCCCCTTGTATCGTCACGGGCTGCCCCGGCCTGGAGTGTTGTCGCCCGCAGGGGGTACGCGGGCGGGCGCGGCGGCGACGGACGGCGCCGAACTCGCCGCGCCCGCACCGGTGATGGCGCCGCCGGCCGCGCCGGACGCACCTGCATGCGCATGCGTACGCAGCAGCAAGTCCCTTAGATGACAGGGGAGTTGGCAGCCGCGAGTGCCCGGTCCACCAGCGCGCCGGCCGCGCCGGTGTACGAAGCGGGGTCGAGGAGCGCCGCCAGGGCCGGTTCGTCGAAGTGTTCGGCGATCGCGGGCACTGCCGTGAGGAGCGCCGGCAGGGCCCGTCCCGTACGCTCCGACTCCGCCGCGGCGTCGGTGAGCACCTGCTTCGCCCGCGCCTTGCCGAGCAGCGGGGCGAGGACCGCCGCGACGCGCTCGGAGGTGACCAGGTGCTCCGTCATCCGCATGTTGGCGCGCATGCGGTCGGGCCTGACCTGGAGCCCCTCGGCGAGTTCGGCCGCGGTGTGCGCCGCGCCGCCGGCCAGCCGCAGGCACTCGCGCAGCAGGTGCCACTCGGCGTGCCACGCGCCGGCGGAGCGCTCGTCCTCGGTGACCATGCACTGCGTCACCGCGGCGGCCAGCGCCGGGACCTGGAGCGCGGCGCTGCGGACGAGGGTGGCGAGGACCGGGTTCCGCTTGTGCGGCATCGCGGAGGAGCCGCCGCGCCCGGCCACCGCGGGCTCGGCCACCTCGGCGACCTCGGTCCTGCCGAGCGACTGCACGTCCACGGCGATCTTGCCGAGCGCCCCGGCGACGACGGCGGTGGCGGCGGCGACGTCCGCGACGGGGGTGCGCAGGACGTGCCAGGGCAGGGCGGCGGGCGCGAGCCCGGTCTCGTCGGCGAACGCGGCGGTCAGCCGCTCGGCGTACGCGCCGGAGTCCGCCGCCCCCGCGCCGTCCAGCGCGGCGTACTCCAGGTATCCCGCCAGCGTCCCCGCCGCCCCGCCGAGCGACACGGGCAGCCCGCCGTCGAGCACCCGCGCCACCCGCTCGGCCGCGTCCAGCGCCAGCGCCCGCCAGCCGGCGGCCTTGAGCCCGAACGTCGTCGGCACCGCGTGCAGCGTCAGCGTCCGCCCGGCCATCAGCGTGTCGCGGTGCTCCGCCGCCAGCCGCTCCAGGGCGTGCGCGGTGCGCAGCAGGTCGGCGTGGACGAGGCGCAGCGCCCGGTCGCAGACGAGCATCGCGCCGGTGTCGAAGACGTCCTGGCTGGTCGAGCCCCGGTGCACGTACTCCGCGGCGGCGGGGTCGCGTTCGGCCACGACCCCGCTGAGCGCCTTGACCAGGCCGACGACGGGATTGGCCGTCTCCCGCGCGGCGCACGCGAGCGCGCGCAGGTCGAGCAGGTCGGCGCGGGCCGCGGCGGTGATCGCGGCGGCGGCGGGCGCGGGCATGGTGCCCGTACGGGCCTGGGCGCGCGCCAGCGCCGCCTCGGCGTCCAGCATCGCCTGCAGCCACGCCCGGTCCGACACGGCCGCCTCGACGGGGGTGCCGGCCCGTACGGGGGAGAGAAGGCCGGCGTCGAGGCCGGCGGGCGGGGATTCGGCAGGTCCCGGGGATGCCGGGGAGGTTGGGGAGGTTGGGGTTGGCGTCATGACAGCTCCTCGGTGGCGTGGGGGCGGGGGCCGGCCGCGGGGGTGAGGGCGAGGACGGCGCGGGCGATGGCGTCGGAGTCGCCGAGCGTCACCGAGTTCACCCCGGGGCGTATGCCCGCGGCGGTCACCCAGTGCACGGTCTCGGTCGGCACGCCGTAGGCGAAGCGGCGGGGGTGCGGCCGGCCTTCGGCGTCGATCACGCGGTACGGGCGCTGGCCGACGGCCAGCCCGCCGGTGACCACGTCGGCGCCGGCGTCGCTGGAGATGCGGTACGGGCGGCACTGGCCGGTGGCGAGGAGGTGGGTGAGCAGCGGGTCGGCGGTGCGCCGCACGTCGGGCTCGGGCAGCCGCGCCTCGATCAGCGCCGCGGCCCGCACCGGCGGGCCCTGGACCCGGCTGGACTCGGCGACGAACGCCGGTTCCCCGCCCGTACGGTCGATGCGTACGTGCAGCTCCGGGCCCATGAACTGAAGGACGCCCGCGTTGGCCAGCGCGATGGTCTCCTCGATCCGGGAGGGGGGCGGGCCGATGGACAGGTAGGCGTTCAGGGGCGTGTACCAGTTCTGCAGGTCGTCCCGGTAGGAGATGCCCTCCAGGCCGCCGTGGTCGACGACGAGGCGGATCTCGTTGCGCAGGTCGCGCAGCACGTCGAGCGCCGCCTTGAGCGGGCCGCTGACGTTGCCCTCGCGGGCTTCGCGTACGTCGTTGGCGAGGTGGCCGAGCAGCCAGTCGCGGAACTCCCCCCGGCTGGCGAACTCGCGTGTCGCGTACGGCCGGTCGATACGCGCCCAGTTCCAGCGGTCCGCGGCGGGGATCCCGTGCTCGTCGAGCAGTGCGGCCTCGACCTCGGCGGTGGGCGCGGCGAGATACCGCGCGACGAACGCCTCGCGCTCCGCTTCCCGGCCCCGCACGGCGAGGAGGGCGCCGTAGTAGACGCTCGCGACCTCCTTGGCGATCAGCGGCCACAGGTCGACGGCGAAGTACACGCGCCGGCCCGCGGTGCCGCGCTCGCGCAGCCGGGCGATGACCTCGGGGGTGAGAAGCCGCGGCTCGTAACGGCCGTGCGCGCCCTTCTGGTTGTGGCCGCGGGCCTGGTACGGGACGCCGCGCCGCGAGCCGGCGTAGAGCCGGGGCTCGCGGCCGGAGGGCCGGTACACCAGCCGGTCGCCGCTGCGCTCGAACCGGCCGCCGCGGCCGGTGGTGAGCAGGGCGAGGTGGTCGAAGAAGTTCAGCCCGAGCCCGCGCAGCACCACCGTCTGACCGGGCCGGATCCCGGAGAGGTCGGCGTCGGCGGGGTTGACGGGCGTGACGAGCACGAGCCCGCACTCGGCCGCCTCCCGCGCCAGCTCCTTCTCGCGCGCGGTGGGCCGCGCCGGCAGGTGCCCCTGCGCGAGGACGACGGCGTCGAGGTGGCCTAAGCGGGTGCCGTCGGCGAGGGTGAGGCGCTGGCCGGCCGCGCCCCCGCCCCCGTCGTCCTCCTCGTCCAGCGCGACCGCGGTGGACCGGTGCACCTGCACCGTCACGTGCTCCGGCGCTTCGGCCACCACCCGGCGGAAGGCGTCCCCCAGGTAGTGCCCGTAGAACGCCCGCGTCGGATAGTCGTCCGCCCCGAGCTGCCGTGCCTCGGCCAGCACCCCGTCCGGCACCGCGGGCCCGGCGCCCCGTACGACGGACTGCGCCCACTCGTACAGGCTGGGTCCGGTCTCGATCGGCCCCTCCATCTCCACGCTGGCGTCGGTGTAGACGGTCACCTGGGAGGCGACGGTGTTCATCAGCAGCAGATCCGGCTGGTCGGTACGCCACACCCGGCCCGCCCCCGGCGGGTGCGGGTCGACGACGTGGATGCGCAGCTCCTCGTGGGCGGGGGACTTGCGCTCGTTGGCGCAGATCCGCTCCAGGACCGACAGACCTCGCGGCCCGGCGCCGACGACGCAGACGTTCAACTGCCCGTGGGACATGGACACCTACTCCTCGGGGGCGACGTTTCAGGACCTGCGGAGGAGAATTCCACAATGCCGGATCTCACAGCGATGACAAGTTCCTGTGAGGAGAACGCGGATGGCACCAGGAGAACCGCGCTGACGTGCGCATTTCCCCCGGCTCTGCGGCGTGGAAGGCCTCACCCGGCCCCGGGCGCGCGGCCGTCACGCCGGTACGGGCGCTCCCGTGTCACGGTTCCGCGGCCCCGCTGCGTCGGTCATGTACGGACGCTCCACACGCGACGCACGGGAGGCGACGGCAATGGCCACGGACGTGACCGAGTCACGGCAGCGAAACCCCTGGCTGGTACTGGCCGTACTCTGCGCCAGCTTCTTCATGACGCTGCTCGACACGACGATCGTCACGATCGCCATTCCCGAGATGGCCGAAGGGCTCGACGCGTCGCTGGACGACATCCTGTGGTTCGCCAACGCCTACATGCTCGTCTTCGCCACGCTGCTGCTGCTCTCCGGCCGGCTCGGCGACCGGTTCGGTCCGCAGCGCACCTTCATCGCCGGCCTCGCGCTCTTCACCGTGGCCTCGGCGGTGTGCGGGATCGTGGACACCCCGGGGCAGATGATCGCCGCCCGGGCCGTCCAGGGGCTCGGCGCCGCCGTGATGATGCCGCAGACCCTGACCCTGATCACCGCCGTCTTCCCGGCGGAGCGCCGAGGCGCGGCGTTCGGAGTGTGGTCCGGGGTCGCGGGCCTGGCCACGGTCGCGGGACCCACGGTCGGCGGCGTGCTGGTCTCCGGTCTTGACTGGCGCTGGATCTTCTTCATCAACGTCCCGATCGGCGCCGTGGCCCTCGTGGGGGCGTTCCTGGTGGTGCCCGACGTCCGTACCGGCCGGGAGAGTTCGCTGGACCTGATGGGCGCCCTGTTGTCCACGGCCGGCCTCAGCCTGATCGTGTACGCGCTGATCGAGGGCGAGCGCTACGACTGGGGCACCATCGAGTCGTTCGTCAGCATCCCGCTGGTGCTGGTGCTCGGCGTCGCGCTCCTGGGGCTCTTCACGCTGCACCAGCGGGCCAACCAGGGCGGCCTTCCGCTGGTCCCGTTCGAGCTGTTCCGCAGCCGCGGGTTCACCGTCTCCGCGATGCTCGGGGCGATGCTGCTCTTCGGCTCCATCGGCGTGCTGCTGCCGCTCACCCTCTACCTGCAGTCCGTCCTCGGCCTCTCCGCGAGCGAAGCCGGCCTCGCGCTGGTGCCCGGGCCCCTCGTCTCGCTGTTCATCGCGCCCGTGGCGGGCACCGCGGTCGGCAGGCTCGGCGGGCGGAAGATCCTCGTCCCCGGGCTGGTGATCTTCGCCGGCGGGATCGCCCTCACGGCCGCCATGGCGCAGGCAGACTCCAGCGTGTGGGCGGTCATCCCGGGTCAGCTCGTGTTCGGCGTGGGCATGGGCCTGGTCTTCGCGCCCACCGCCACCCTCGCGATGCAGGAGATCCCGCCCCGGCTGGCCGGCGTCGCCTCGGGCATGTTCACCACGTCCCGCCAGATCGGCGCGGTCATCGGCGCCGCGGCCGTCGGCGCGGTGCTGCAGAGCCGGCTCGCCGCCGAGGGCGTCCCGGAGGAGGTGCAGCAGCAGGCCGGCCGGCTCGCGGACGCCGCGTTCGCCGGCGGGCTGACCGACGCCGTGCACTACGGCCTGTACCTGACGGCCGTCGTGGCGCTCGCAGCCGCCGCGGTCGCGCTGCTGCTGCCGCCCGCCCCGCCGCAGCCGGCGGCTGCTGCCGGCCCGGGGGAGCCTCTCGCCGGCAAGGACGCCGCCCCGGCCGTCGACTGACTCCACCGTTTCCCTGGCCGGATTTCAGCGACCCGTGTTCCCCTGTGATTCCCGAGGAGGAGTTCCCGTGCCGGAGAAGACCCTTGCCCAGAGGTACATCACCGCGCTCGGTGACCAGGACTGGGCCGCCCTGGAGAAGTTGTACGACCCGGACGTCACCATGTACGCGCCCACCGCCTGGGGCGTGCAGGGCGTCAGGTTCGTGCTGGGGTTCTGCCAGGAGGTCCACCGCGCCCACCCCGGCGTCCGCGCCGTACTGCACGACGAGTTCTACAGCGCCGACGGCACCCGGGCGGCCCTGCGGTTCGCGCTGCACTGGCACAACACCGGCCCGTACTTCGGCAACGCGCCCACGGGCGAGTGCGGTTCGAGCATCGAGCAGCACACCCTGCGGCTCGCGGGTGGGCAGATCGTCGAGCAGGTCGTCGCGGCCAGCACCCTGGGGCTGCACTTCCTGCAGAAGGAGGCGTGGCAGGTGGAGTACGTGACGGACGTCGCCGACCCGGCCCCCGAGATCGTCTCCGCGCCGTCGGAGCCCCCGGCCCCGACGCCGTCCCGCGCAGCCGCGCCCGGGGACCGCCGGTGACCGAGACGCTGGTCGAGGGGCCGTGGACCGCGCAGGGCCTGGACGGACTCCGGGTCCCCGGCGACGTCGCCGCCCGGTTCCGCAAGCGCGGCCTGTGGCGCGACACCTCCGTGCTGCACGACCTCTTCCGGGTCAGCGCCGAGCGCCCCGACCACCCCGCGATCGTCGTCTTCAGCGCGCAGGACGGCCGTACCAACACCGTGCGCTACGCCGAACTGGCCTTCCATGTCCGCAGGTTCGCCGCCGCGCTGACCGACCTGGGGGTGCGCCGCGGTGACCGCGTCGCGTTCCAACTGCCCAACTGGTGGGAGGTCGCCGCCCTCACCCTCGCCTGCTCCTGGACCGGAGCCGTCGCCGTCCCTCTGCTGCCCACGCTGCGCGTGCTGGAACTGGAGCGCATGCTGCAGGTGGCCCGCGCCCAGGTGTGCATCGTGGTGGACTCCTGGGAGGGCTACGACTGCGCGGCCGCGCTGGAGGAGATCGCTCCCCGGCTGCCCTGGCTGCGCCACGCCGTGGTCCACGGGGACTGGGTCCCGCCGTGGGCGGTCGACTTCCGCGAGCACTTCCTCAACACCCCGCACGAGGAGCGGTACCCCGCGCCGCGCCTGCCGACGGGGGACGAGCTGGACCGGATCTGCATGCTGCTGTTCACCTCCGGCCCCACGGGCGAGCACAAGGTGGTGCTGCACACGGAGAACACCCTGTTCGCGGGGACCGGGGCGGGCGCAGGACCGGTCGAGCGGGGCTGGGGCACCGGCGAGGTGTTCAGCACCCCGCACCCGATCACGTGCCAGATCGGCATGCTCTACTGCGTGTGGGGCCCGCTGCTGGCCGGGGGCACCGGCGCGTACCAGGACGTGTGGACGCCCGAGCAGTACGTGGAACTGCTGTCGGCCGCCTCGGTCACCCAGACGCTCCTGGCCTCCTACTACGTCCAGCCGCTCCTCGACGAGCAGCGCCGGCGCCCTCGTTCGCTGCCCTCCCTGCGGCTGGTGCGGACCGGCGGGGCGCGGGCGGATCTCGTCCGGGAGATCCGTGCGCAGATGCGCGTCCCGGTCCGCGCCTGCTGGGGGATGACCGAGGTGGGCATGGGGGGATTCCGGACCCGCGAGGACGACCCGGGCGACGGCCCCGGCGACCGCGCCGCCGGCACCTACGGCGCCCCGATACCGGGCCTGGACATACGGCTGCCCCCGCGGGCCGGCGGCGAGGACGTGCACCGGCTCCAGGTCCGCGGCGCCTCGCTCGCCGTCGGATTCTGGGAGCCGGGCTCCGGAGGCCCGGTCCACGAGACCTGGCGGCACGACGACGGCTGGCTGGACACCGGCGACCTGGTCTGCGACGACGGCGGGGGCGGCATCCGCTTCGTCGGCCGGGCGAGCCGGCGCATCGGCAGCACGTTCATCATCCCGGTCGCCGAGGTCGAGCAGGAGATCATGCGCCACCCGGGCGTCCGGGAGGTGGCCCTCGTGCCCTACCAGGGGGAGTCGGGCCACGAGAGCTCGTGCGCCGTGGTCGTGGCCGCCGGCGAACGCTGTCCGACGCTGGCCGAACTGGTGGGCATCCTCGTCGAACGCGGCATGACGCCCTGGTATCTGCCGACCCGACTGCTGGAGGTGTCCCCGGAGTTGCCGCGCAACGAGAACGGCACGATCCACTACGAGAGGCTGGAGGCCCTGATTGTAGAATCGGCGGACAGTCTCGATATGCGCCGATCCTGACGACGTAGCGGGGAGCCATGGCCGAGTTGACAGCCGTCTCCGAGCAGTCCGGGACCACGGACCCGTTCGAACAGCACCGCAAGCTGATGCTCGGGATCTCCTACCGCATGCTCGGCACCGTCACCGACGCGGAGGACGTCGTCCAGGAGACCTGGCTGCGCTGGCAGCGCGCCGACCGCGGCGCCGTCCGCGATCCCCGCGCCTATCTGGTACGCGCCGTCACCCGCACGGCCATCGACCAGATGCGCCGCAGCCGGGCCCGGCGCGAGGAGTACGTGGGACCGTGGCTGCCCGAGCCGATGCTGGTCAGCTCCGATGCGCCGGCGGAGTCCTCGCTGCTCGGCGAGTCGCTGAACATGGCCGTCCTCGTGATGATGGAGACGCTGTCGCCGCTGGAGCGCGCGGTGTTCGTGCTGCACGAGGTGTTCGGCTTCAGCTTCCCCGAGGTCGCCGCGGCCGTCGACCGCAGCGACGCGGCGGTACGGCAGCTCGGCAGCCGCGCCCGGCGGCATGTGCGGCTCGGCCGGCGGCGGTTCGAGCCGGACCAGCAGCAGGTCCGTGAGATCACCCAGCGCTTCCTCGAGGCCTGCCTCAACGGCGATGTGGAATCGCTGATGGCGGTGCTGGCCCCCGACGTGACGATGTGGGCGGACGGCAACGGCAACGCGGAGACCCCGCGCGCGCCGCTGCACGGCGCCGGCGCCATCGCCGAGTACTTCGCGTCCGTCGCGGGCAGCTACCCGGCCGGGATGACGGTCCGCATGCACGAGCAGCACGACGGCACGCCCGCCGCCGTACTGTCCGCACCCGCCGGCGTGTTCGCCGTCGTCGTCGTGGACGTCGGGCTCAGCGGCGGCCGGCCGTACGTCACCGCCGTACGCGCCGTGCGCACCCCGGAGAAGCTGGGGCGGGTGCCGGCGGCGCACTGAGCGCTGCCGGCACGGACCCGCCACGGCAGCCGTCCGTCACTCCGCCGCCGTGCCCACTCCGTTGCGGCGCCGGCGGTCCATGACCCACTGCGCGACATGGATGCGGGAGGGCACCTCCAGGCGGCGCATGACCTCCCGTACGTGGTTGACCACCGTCCACTCCGACAGCCCGAGCTTCTGGGCGATCTGCCGGTTCGTCAGCCCCTGGCTGACCAGCATCGCCACCTCGTACTGCCGCGCCGTGAGCTGCACCGGGCGGGACGTCTCCGACTCGGGCTCGGCCGCCGGCGGGCTGACGGCCAGCGCCTCGCTCGCGGCGGCGTGGGCGGTCAGCACCTGCCCTTCCCGCCGGGCCGCCTCGTACGCGGGGCCGGACAGCAGCCGGCGCGCCTCGCGCAGCGCCCTCTCGGTCGCGCTGGCGATGAGCGGCGGACGGGCGCCGGTCACGTCACGCAGCGCGGAGGCCGCGGCGAGCAGCCGGGCGACCCGGTGCCCCTGGTGCGGCAGCCGCCGCCACACGTGCAGCGAGTGCACCTCCAGCACGGTCGGCAGCATGGTGTGCTCGCCGACGGCCCGCAGCCGGTGCAGGCTTTCCCACAACAGCCGCTCCGCGAGCACCTGGTCGCCCCGTGAGTCGGCCAGCCCGCCGCGCAGGGCCAGCACCAGCCCTTCGCCGCGGACGTCGCGGGCCCGCATGAACAACGTGTGTGCCGTCTCCGTCAGATCCCCGGCGAGCTTGGGGTCGCTGTGCCGGCAGCCGGCGGCCAGCACCAGCGCGGCATGCGCCGCTTCGGCGTCCGCCGTGCCGGTGTCCGCCCCTTTGACGGACGCAGCCCCCGCGTGCGCCGCTTCGGCAGACGCCGCCTCGCCGGCCGTCGCGTGCAGGATCTGCTCCGCCGCCCTGCGCACCGCCGAAGGCTTGGCCGGCCGGTGGCTGATCGCGAGCTGTGCCAGGGCGGCGTGCTCGCGGAGGGCGTCGCCCACATCGTGGAAGGCGTGGGCCGCGTGCCGGAAGCAGTCCGCCGCCAGCCGCGTGTCGCCGCGCGCCAGCGCCAGCTTGCCGCGTGCCGCCTCGGCCTGTGCGGTCAGCTCCGCGTGCCCGGGGGCGGACCGGAACGCCGCCGACGCCTTGGCCAGCCACTGCTCGCCGAGCACGAGATGACCGCGTACCAGCCAGAAGCGGTGCAGCGCGAGGGCGGCACGGGCCGTGTCGGTGCGGCGCCCGCGCGCCTGAACATGCGTCAGTGCGGCCAGCAGGTCCTCGTGCAGCGGCGCCAGCCGCTGGAACCACTGGGCCTGCTGCGGGCCCGTCAGCCCCTCCTCGACCTGGCGGATCAGCGCAAGGTGGAACTCCGCGTGCCGGTCCCTGGCGTCCGCCAGCCCGCCACTCGCCGCCAGGCGCTCCAGGCAGAACTCACGGACGGTGTTGAACATCGTGAACCGCGGCTCCCGCCCACCCCGCGTCACCCGGAGCAGATGGTGGTCGGCCAGCGCCTCCACCACCTGCTCCGTACGGTCCGCGGGCAGGTCCCAGAGCTTCTCGACGGTGGCGAGGTCCACGCTGCCGGTGAAGACCGCGAGCCGGGTGAGCAGGGTGCGCTGCTCCTCGTCGAGGAGCCGGAAGCTGTGCCCGGTGATGGTCCGGATACTGCGGTGCAGCGGCGACTGCGCGGCATGGGCGCCGCCGAGCACCGCCCGGCCCTCCCGCAGCCGGGCCAGCAGGCCGTCCACGCCGAAGAGCCGCAGCTTTCCCGCGGCCATCTCGATCGCCAGCGGCAGCCCGTCCATCCGGGTGCAGATCTCCGCCACCGCCGGGGCGTTCTGCGCCGTCAGGGCGAACGACGGGTCGAGTGCCCGGGCCCGGTCGACGAAGAGCTCGACCGCGGCGTGGTCCTGGAGGTCCCGCACGTCCAGCCGGTACGGCGGCGTCGGGCTCGGCAGCGGCAGCACGGGGAAGAGCCGCTCCCCGTACAGCAGCAGGGGCCGGCGGCTGGTGGCGAGTATGCGCAGCCTGGAAAAGCGGGTCAGCAACGTGTCGACGGCGGCTGCCGTGGCGGTGGCGGCCTGGTCGAAGCCGTCCAGGACCAGCAGAGTCGGTTCGTCGGGCAGCCGTTCGGCCAGGGCTTCGGTCAGGCCGTCGCCGCCGACCGTCTGGTGCAGGTCGAGGTACGCCACCCTGGGGAACGGCGCCTCGGCCGCGACCGCCCGGGCCAGCCGGCTCTTGCCGACTCCACCGGGGCCGGTCAGGGTGATCAGCCAGTGTGCGTCCCGGCCGAGTTGGGCGGTGAGGGTGAGGATCTCCAGATCGCGGCCCACGAGTGCGGTGCGCTGCCTCGGGAGCCGCGTCGGCGAGTCGATGATTAATCCGGGGGACTGCTCCCCGGTGTTGAGCGCCCCGGCCGTCACGCGGACACTCCGATCGCGGACCGGCTGTTTCCGGACAGCCGTCGTCTGGTGCTCGGCACGATTCCCCCGTTCCGTCACCTCGCCTGAGGTGCCAAAAAGTATAGGTCCAGCGGTTTTCAGGGAGCTTTCCGGTCAATTCGCCCGGCGGGTTTGTGCGGCTCCGCGCCCTCGGCCGTCGATGTGCCCCGTTCCGTCACCCGCTGCACCACCAGGCAGGCGATTCCGAACACCAGCCCCCAGAACGCCGCCGCGAGCCCCAGGAGCGTGAGCCCGGAGGCGGTGGTGAGGAAAGCCACGAGCGCGGGGGTACGGTCGCGGGTCTGAGCGAACGCCCCCGACAGGCTGCCGCCGAGCGCGCCGAGCAGGGCGACGCCCGCGGCCACCGACACCAGCGCCGGCGGCAGCGTGGCGAAGAGCGCGGCGACCGTCGTACCGAACAGGCCGACCGCGACGTACAGCACCCCGCAGCTCAGCCCGGCCACGTACCGGCGGTCGCGGTCCGGGTGCGCATCCGGCCCCGCGCAGATCGCCGCGGTGATCGCGCCCAGGTTCAGCGCGTGCGCCCCGAACGGCGCGAAGGCGGCGGACGCCACGCCCGTGTCCCGTACCAGCGGGCCGGAGGGCAGCGCGTACCCCGCCTCCCGCAGCGCCCCGACTCCCGCCGCGTTCTGCGCCGACATGGTGACCAGGAACAGCGGCAGCGCCAGGCTCACCAGCGCCTCGCCCGGCCACGCGGGGGCCGTGAACACGGGTGTCGCCGGGGACAGCCGGACCCCGTCCGGGGACAGCGTGCCGTCGAGCGCCGTCACCGCGACGGCCGCGGCGAGCGGCACCGTGATGGCGTACCGGGGCGCCACCCGCTGGAGGACGACGTACCCCGCCAGCATCACCCCTGCCACCGCGGGCGCGTCCTCCAGCGCCTGCAGCGCCTCCAGGCCGAACCGCAGCAGGATCCCGGCCAGCACCGCGGAGACGACGGCGGCCGGAATCCGCCGCATCAGCGCCTCGAACCAGCCGGTCACCCCGACCAGCACCGTCAGCGCGGCAGCCGCGAGATACGCCCCGACGGCCGCCGCGTACGGCACCTCGTCCAACTGCGTGACCAGGAGCGCCGCCCCGGGCGTCGACCAGGCCGCGACGACCGGCGCGCGGTACCGCCAGCTCAGCACGAGCCCGGTCACGCCGCTGCCGACGGCGACAGCCCAGATCCACGACGAGAGCTGGTCCTCCTCCAGGCCGCCCGAGTGGGCTGCCTGCACCACGACGGCCAGCGGTCCCGCGAACGAGACCACGACCGCGACCGCCCCGGCGACCACCGCCGACAGTGACGCGTCCCGCCACACCCGCCGCGCGTGGCCGCCGAGGGCGGTCGCCATCACAGGATCTCGACGTTGGCGGCCGGCCGCAGCCGCCGCCGGCAGTCCAGGACG
This sequence comes from Streptomyces sp. CNP082, assembly GCF_059570535.1. Lineage (NCBI taxonomy): Bacteria > Bacillati > Actinomycetota > Actinomycetes > Kitasatosporales > Streptomycetaceae > Streptomyces > Streptomyces sp. CNP082. Next base: position 19,349 of record NZ_JCANSZ010000002.1, on the reverse strand, counting down.
TGCCGCGCGCCGCGCAGCACCACGTCGTAGTCGAAGTCGTCGTGGTCGGTGAGCAGCACCACCGCGTCCGCGGCGGCCACCTCCTGTTCGGTCAGCTCCACCCGGCGCACCCTGCTGTCCAGCGGCGCCGTCTCCCGTACGTGCGGGTCCACCGCGTGCACCTGCGCGCCGGTGCGCAGCAGCAGCTCCGCGACCTTCAGCGACGGCGACTCCCGGGCGTCGCCGCTGTTGCGCTTGTACGCCAGCCCCAGCAGCAGCACCCGGGAGCCGTTCGCCGGCCGCTGGCGCTCGTTGAGCGCCTCGACCAGGCGCTGCACCACGTACTGCGGCATCTGGCTGTTGACGTCGTTGGCGAGGTCGACGAACCGGAAGCGGCGGCCCAACTGGCGCTCCACCCGCCAGGACAGATAGCGCGGGTCGACCGGCAGACAGTGGCCCCCCACCCCGGGGCCCGGGGTGAAGGGCATGAAGCCGAACGGTTTGGAGGAGGCCGCGTCGATCGCCTCCCAGGCGTCCACGCCGAGTTCGCGGGCGATCACCGCCATCTCGTTGACCAGGGCGATGTTGACGTGCCGGTAGGTGTTCTCCATCAGCTTGGCGAACTCGGCGACCTTCGGGTCGCGCACCGGCACCGTCCGCTCCACCACCGTGCCGTAGAACTCCTCGACCCGGCGCAGGGACTCCTCGTCCGTCCCCGAGACGATCTTGGGAGTGGTCTCCAGCGTCCAGCGCGGGTTGCCGGGGTCGATGCGCTCGGGGCTGTAGCCGAGGTGGAAGTCGACGCCGGGGCGCAGCCCGCTCTCCTTCTCCAGCAGCGCCCCGAACACGTCCTCGGTGGTGCCCGGGTACGTGGTCGACTCCAGCACGACCAGGTTCCCGGTCCTGATATGCCCGGCCAGCGTGAGTGCCGCATCCTCGATGCAGGTCAGGTCGGGGACGTCGTCCAGGAGCGGCGTCGGTACGGTGACGACGGCCACATCGAAGCCGGCGAGTTCGCCGGCGTCGGTCGTGGGGCGGTAGGCACCGGACTCCAGCGCCTTGGCCAGGCGCCCCTCGTCCACGTCTTCCACGAAGGACTCGCCCGCCGCCAGCCGGGCGATCCGGGAGGCGTCCACGTCGTAGCCCACGACCGTGTGGCCGGCTTCCACCGCCCGTACCGCCAGCGGCAGCCCCACGTACCCTTGGCCGACGACCGCCACGCGACGCCCCGGGCGCCGGGGCGCGCGGCCGTTCCTCGATTGGGACATGGTGTGCCCTTTCAGCCGTAGTGCACGACGACAAGGTTCGCCGCGATCAGGAGGACGACGCCCCAGCGGTGGATGGTGACGCCTTGCTTGCGGGCCGACAGCACCTCACCCGCGAAGAGCCCGGTGTACGCCTGCCGGGCGCGCATCCCCACCACCGGCACCAGGAACGCGCAGAACCACCACGGCACCGCGCCGACGGCCGCGGCCAGGACGATCGCCGCGGTCTCGGTGAGCGAGAGCAGGGCGACGAAGCTCCGGTAGCCGCCCGGGGAGATGCTCGTGGCCAGGTTGCGGCGGCCCGCCTCGCGGTCGCCGTCCACGTCGTTGATGTTGGAGTAGACCGAGACCATCAGGCTCCAGAGCCCGAACAGGAAGCACTCCAGCCAGGCCGCGCCGGTCATCTCCCCGTTCAGCAGCGCGAAGGGGATGAGCACGCACAGCCCGGTGCTCATCCAGATGACCGCCTCCTGGCCACCGCGGTAGCTGAGTTTCAGACCGTACGAGTACTGCACGCTGATGACGACCGAGAAGCCCGCCGCCACCAGCACCCACCACGGCCGGTGCGGCGCGACCCACGCGGTCAGCGCCCACAGCGCGCTGCCCCCGAGGGCGCAGCCCCAGCCGAAGAGCAGCGCCTGCCGCAGCGTGATCCGCCCGTCGAGGAGCGGCTTGCGGTCCCGGGAGCGCAGCGAGGCACCCGGGTCGTAGTTGCGGGCGTCGCTGCCGTCCCTGAGCCCGGTGACGTCGTCCAGCGTGACCGTCGCGGCCACCACGCCGACCCAGCCCGCGTCGAAGAGGACCAGCACCCACCAGGTGCGCGGCTCCTCCCAGGCGGCGGTGGGCAGCAGCGCCAGGACCACCAGGACGCACAGGTAGTAGTCGAAGAACGCCAGCTTCGCCAGCTTCGCGTACGCGCCCAGCCGGTCCCGTACCTCCGGACGGGCGGGCGCCGAGGCCGCCGCCGTCACCGCCCCGGCTCCGGTCCGCCGGCCTTGCGGGCGACCGTGCTGATCAGCACCTGGCTCAGCCAGCGGTTGGCCGGGTCGGCCATCTCGGCCAGCGCCGCGTCGATCCTGGCGTCGTCCAGCAGCCCGGCGCCCACGATCCGCGGGCGCATGAACTCCAGCCACAGCATGTAGTGCCGCGCCTGGTCGGAGCCGCCCTGCACCATCACCGCCCGGCCCTCGGCGGTCGCCTTCAGCCCGGCGTCCAGCACCAGTTGCAGGTCGACGTGGCCGCCGCGCGGATCGTGCCCCGACTTGCGCATCAGCCCGTACCCGGCGGCCCGTACGTCCTGGAGGAAGTCCTCCGAGACGACGGAGCGGAAGAGGGTGGAGGAGTCGGTGTCCTCCAGGAACAGCACCCCTCCCGGCCGCAGCGCGCGCACCATGCGTGCCACCGCGGCGGGCCGGTCGGGCAGGTGCTGCAGCACCATGCGGGAATGCACGAGGTCGAACGCCGCCGCCGGCAGCTCCTCCGACCGCAGATCGTGCCGTACGACGTCCACCTGCGGCAGCTCGGCCAGCGTGCGCAGGCGCTCGGTCTGCAGGTCGGTGGCGAGGACCCGGCCCGTCGGGCCGACCAGGTCCGCGAGCTGCCGCACCATGGAGCCCGAGCCGGCCCCGATCTCCAGGCAGTGCCAGCCAGGGCCCACGCCCAGCGCGGCCAGCCGCTCTGCGGTGCCCGGATCCCAGATCGCCTCGTTCGTGCGCAGCCGCTCCGTCTCCTTCTCCCAGACCGGGTCGAAGACGTAGTCCTGCTTGGCCGGCGCGTGCGTCATCGCGGTCTCCCTCGCTCGTGCGCGCGTGCTCATGCGTAGAACTCACAGACGGTGTCGGCGATGAACTCCGCCTCGGCGTCGGACAGATGGGGCCAGATCGGGATGGCCAGGTTGCGCGCGGAGGCGAGTTCGGCGTTCGGCCAGCGGCCGTCCGGGTCGGCCCACGGCGCGAAGGCAGGCTGCCGGGGGAGGGGCACGGGGTAGTAGATATGGGTGCCGATGCGGCGCTCCGTCAGATATGCGCGCAGGTCCTCGCGGCGGTCGACGAGCAGTGAGTAGACGTAGTAGCAGCGGCCGTTGCGCCCGGCAGGCGGGGCGAGGACGCCGCGCTCGCGCAGCGGCTCGAAGCGCTCGGTGTAGTAGTCGGCGATCCGGGCGCGGCGCTCCAGCCGGTCCGGGAAGCCGGGCAGCCGGTGCAGTTGGAACGCGGCGAGCACCTCGTCGAACCGGCTGTTCTGGCCGATGCGGTGGTGCAGGAAGCGGTGCACGCCGTCCTGCCCGTGGTTGCGCAGCATCCGTGCGGCGCGGGCCAGTTCGGGGTCGTCGGTCAGCACCATCCCGCCCTCCCCCGCCGTGCCGAACGCCTTCACCTGGAAGAACGAGAAAACCCCGAGGTCCCCCCAGCGGCCGGCGGGCCGGCCGTCCAGGACCGCGCCCTGGGCGACGGCCGCGTCCTCGATCAGCGCGAGGCGGTTTTCCCGGGCGATGGCGCCCAGCCGCTCCATGTCCGCCATGATCGAGAAGACATGGGCCGGCATCAGCGCCTTGGTGCGCTCGGTGATCAGCGACTTCGTCGCGTCGGGGTCGAGCACCATGGTCCACGGGTCGACATCGGCGAAGACCGGCGTGGCACCGACGTTCGCCACCGAACTGGCCACCGGCTGGCAGCAGAAGGCCGGGACGATCACCTCGTCGCCCGGTCCGATGCCCAGCGCCCGTACGGACAGCTCCAGCGCCCCCGTGCCGCTGGAGCAGGCGACGACATGTCCGGCGCCCGTCGCCTCGCGCAGGGCCTCCTCCAACCGGGCGGTGCGCTCGCCGAGGATGAACTTCTGCTCGGGGCCCGTACCCAGCTCGTGGACCGCCGACAGCAGCGCCTCGCGATCCTCCTCGAACAGATCGGGGGGAAAGAAGGGCAGGGTCTTCACGATGCGGCCCCCGTGTAGAAGCGGCGGACGGCCTCGCAGACCCGCTGTACGTCGTCGAGGCTGAGGTCCGGGTGGAAGGGAAGGGCGACGGTGCGCTCGCAGGCGGCCTCCGCATGGGGGAAGTCGCCCCGGCGGTAGCCCAGTTCCGCGAAGCAGGGCTGCAGGTGCAGCGGCGTCGGGTAGTAGGTCTCGGTGCCGATGCCCTCGCGGGTGAGGTGCTCGACCAGGGCGTCGCGCCGCTCGGCTTCGATCACGTACACGTAGAAGACGGGGTCCGCCGGCACCTGCCGTTCGGCCACCGTGGGCAGCCGTAGGATGCCGGGCGTGCCGGTCAGCAGCTCGGTGTACGCCGCCGCCAGCTCCGCCCGGCGCGCGATCGCGTCGTCGAGCCGGGGCAGTTTGCCGAGCAGCACGGACGCCTGGATGTCGTCCATCTTGCTGTTCGTACCGGAGGCTCCGGAGAGGTTGGAGATGCCGGCGATGTGATCGACCGTGCGGCCCATCCGCCCGTGGTGGCGCAGGATCGCCACCCGCTCCGCGATCTCGGCGTCGTCGGTCAGGACGGCACCGCCGTCGCCCAGCGCGCCCAGGGTCTTGGTCGGGAAGAACGACAGCACGCCGCCGTCGCCGAGCAGCCCGGCGTGGACGCCGGCGCGGCGCATGCCGATCGCCTCCGCGCTGTCCTCCACCACCCTCAGCCCGTGTCTCTCGGCCAGGGCGCCGAGCGCTCCCATGTCCGCGAGCTGCCAGAACAGGTGCACCGGCATGATGGCCTTGGTACGCGGCGTGACGGCAGCCCCGACGGACGCCGGATCCATCGCGTACGTCTGCGGATCGATGTCGGCGAACACCGGAGTGGCGCGGGCCAGCGCCACGGACGAGGCCGAGGCCACGAAGCTGAACGCCGGCACGACGACCTCGTCGCCGGGCCCGACGCCGCAGGCCCGCAGCAGCAGGACGAGGGCGTCCGTCCCGCTGTTGACCGCCACCACGTGCCGGGCGCCGGTGTATTCGGAAAGCGCCTTTTCCAACTCGGCGACCTGCCGGCCGTGCGAATACTTGCCGCGGTCGAACATCTCGTTGAGGTGGCGTTTGATGTCTGGCCAGCAGTCGTCGAAAGTTTCGGCCTGAGTGAAGAACGGGACCGGATAACTGCTTTCCGGTTCCGTGTTTTCGGCGGTACTCCGGGTGGTGGATATCACGCGGTAGTCCTCCGTTTACCGGGCGGAGACATCGATGTTTGCAGTAGAGCCCTTCGCTTTCACGACGGCAACGGGCAGATCCCTGTCAGCGCCTGTGGCAAGCACCCGGCAAGCATCAGCCATACCGACTGTTCGGAACGTTGAACATGCAGATCAGAGACGGGAAGCCGACGCCGTGCGAGGGCCGTGCGGGGGCCGTGGCGACGGGTGCCGCCGACCCGTGCTTGACACCCCGGCCGCCTTAACGCAACTTTTTCGAAGCGCCGTTGCGTCGTTGCGCCACGAATGTCCGTCTCCCCAGCGGGTGACGGAGGAGGTGCCTTCCTTGAATTCATCGGTCCCGGAATTCATCGGTTCCGGCCCGCGTCGTTCCAGCCGTCGTGGCCCGCCGACCCCGAGTCGCCGGCCGTCGACATTACCTGCTCCCGCGTCGCCGGCACGTGCCGGGCGTCCTGGAGATTCCGCCGACGACGGCCTCGCTTTTCCCCGGCGGGCACCGAGCCGACGGCCCCTCGCCACACCGGTGGCGTACCGGGACCGCTGAGAGGAGCCGTACCACATGAAACGGACACTGATCATCGGGCTCGGGCGAGCCGGCCTGGGACTGCACTGGGCGGTCCTGCGCCGGCTGCGCGCCGCCGGGCGGCATCCCGACCTCTTCGACCCGGCCCCCGTCCTCACCCTCGACCCCCTCGCCCCCGCCGCACCCGCGCCCGCCGAGGAGCTGCGGGCCGTCTCCTCCATCGCCGAGGCGCGCGGCCTGCTGGACCCCGAGCACACCGTCGTGCACCTGTGCACGCCGCCCGTCGCCCGCCTCGGACTGCTGCGCGAGCTGGCCGCCGCCGGCTTCCGGCGGATCATCGTCGAGAAACCCCTCGCAGCCGACCGGAGTGCCGTCCAGGACATCCTCGGCCTCGCCCGCGCCGAGCGGCTGCACCTGGCAGTCGTCGCCCCGTGGCTGGCCAGCTCCCTGACCGCGCGCCTCGTCCGCGTGGTCGAGGAGGGCGAGCTGGGCGAGCTGCGGTCCATCGACGTACGGCAGAGCAAGCCGCGGATGAGCCGCACCCTCGCCACCGAGGGCCACCCCACCGCGTTCGACGTCGAACCGCCGCACTCCGTCGGGGTGTGCCTGCAACTCGCCGGCGACGCCGTCCTCACCAGTGCCGGACTGACGGACATGCGCGTCGGCGACACCGTCGTCCCCGGCATGGGCCGCGCCGAACTCCTCCTGCAGCACCGGTCGGCCACCAGCCGGATCACCTCCGACCTCACCGCCCCCGTCCGCGAGCGCCGCATCCAACTGCGGTTCACCGGCGGCCGGGCGGTCGCGCACTACCCGGGAGCCGACGACGACCACTACGCCCAACTGCGGTTCAGCCGTTACGGCCGCCCCGAGACCTGGGAGGTCTTCCCCGACGACGCGCTGTCCGCGTACTTCACCGACGCCTACCGCGCGCTGCGCGACGGCACGGATCTGGAACCCCGACTGCTCAACGCCGCCCGCGTGGTGGAGCTGCTCGCCGACGCCAAGGAGGCGAGCCGCCGTACGGATCCGGCGGACGCGCTCCCGCCCGCCGCGCCGTCCGGACGGAGCGTGAGCCATGCGGGCTGACACGCCGGCCGGACCCGCCCCCGGCATCTCCCGGCCCCAGGCGCCGCCCGGCATCCGCTACGCCGGCATCGGTGACGAGGCCGCCCCCGACCTCGACGGCCAGCTCAGTGCCGTCCGGCAGCTCGGCTGGACCGCGGTGGAGCTGCGCGACGTCGACGGGACGGCCCTCGCCGACCTCGACGCCGCCGCGTTCGACCGCACCGCCGCGGCGCTGGACGAGGCGGGCCTCGACGTGGTGTGCGTGGACTCCCGCATCGCCAACTGGGCCCGCCCCATAACCGGCGACTTCGAGCTGGACCGCGCGGAGCTGGAGCGCCTGGCCACCCGCTGCGCCACCCTCGGCACCCGCTACGTCCGCGTCATGTCGTACCCCAACGACCCCGACGCCCCCCTCGGTGAACCGGAGTGGGCCCGCCGGACCGTGGCACGGATGCGGCGCCTGGCCCGGCAGGCCGAGGACGCCGGTCTGGTGCTGCTGCACGAGAACTGCGCCGGCTGGGCCGGCGCCGACGCCGCGCGCTCGCTGCGGCTGCTGGCCGAGGTCGACAGCCCGGCGCTGCGGCTGGTCTTCGACACCGGCAACGGGGTGGCGTACGGCTACGAGGCCTACGACCTGCTCGCCGAACTCGTCGACCACGTGGAGCACGTCCAGGTCAAGGACGCCCGCGCCGAAGCCGGCGAGGCCGTCTACACCCTGCCGGGCGAGGGCACGTGCCGCGTCGCGGACTGCCTGCAGTTGCTCCTCGACCGCGGCTACACCGGCTGCTTCTCCATCGAGCCGCACCGCGCGGTCCGTCCCCACGAGGGCCGTACCGACGCCGGCCGGGACGGGATCGCCGGGTTCGTCGAGTACGGCCGTGCCCTGGAGGTCCTGGCCGCCGGGCTGACCCGGAAGGCGGTCCCGTGAGCGGCGTCCGGCTGGCTCCCGGGGAGCGGGAGCTGCTGCTGCACCTGCTGGAGCTGCCCACCGCCGGCCCGCTGGAGGGCGGGGCGGAGCCGCGGCTGTGGGAGGCCCAGCACGCCTACGCCGACGCCGCCGAGCTTCTCGGCTTCGACGCCGTGCACCACGCCGCCGCCGACCCGGCGGAGCTGACGGACGACCAGGTGCCGCTGGCCGTGCGCCGGGCCGTCGCGGACGACCCCGGCTTCCTCGCCGCACAGCCCTCCCTGGTGCTGGCGCTCGGCCCCGAGCTGCCGCCGGCGGACACCGTGATGTTCAACGTGCACCTGGACACCGTCGCCGGCGTGGAGCCGGTCGGCTTCGACGGGCAGCGGTTCACCGGCCGCGGCGCGACCGACGCCAAGGGCCCCGCCGTGGCACTGCTCGCCGGGATCCGCGCCGCCCTCGACGCCGCCCCCGGCCTGGCCGACGGCACCCGGGTGCTCATCCAGGCCGTCGCCGGCGAAGAGGGCGGCGCCATGGGGGTGTTCGGCACCCGCCCGCTGATCCGCCGCGGCTTCTACGGCCGGCTCAACCTGTTCTGCGAACCGACCGGCCTGCGGCTGCTGCGGCGCGCCACCGCCGCGATGACCGCCTGCGTACGCGTCGACGGCGACGACGCCATCGACGACCGGCCCGCCGCCGGCCACAACGCCACCGTCCTGCTCGGCCACCTCGCCCAGCGGCTCGCCACCCGGCTCCCGCAGCACGCCGCCGGCGGCCAGGTCTGCGTCGCCGGCCTCCACACCGGCCACCTGCACAACCGGGTGTACGGCAGCGGCCGGCTGCTGCTCAACTGCTCCTACCCCGACTCCGCCGCCGGCCGGGCCCTGGCCGGACACCTGGAGCGCGAGGTCACCGACGGGCTGCGGGAGTTCACCGCCGCCTACGCGGGCCACCGGGACCTGGCCCGTACCGCGGCCGACGCCGCCTCGATCACCCGCGTCGAGTGGCACAAGCGCGGCCTGCCCGCGCTCGCGCCGACCGACGACCCATGGGCGGCCGAACTCCTGGAGCGCGGCGGGGACATCGCCCCCTGGCCCGCCGACGAACCCGCGTTCACCTGCGACGCGCTGTGGGCAGCGGGTCTGCCCGGCACGTACACCGCCGTCCTCGGCCCCGGAGACCTCGACCGCAACCATGCCCACGCGGCGGGGGAGTTCGCCGACCTGACCGATCTCGAAGCCTTCGCCGGGGCGGTGAGCGGGATCCTCACCCGGTTCGCCGCCCGGCGCCACGCCGTCACGGGAGGAACACGACAGTGACCCAGCCGACCGACGCCCCGCCCCACGCCGGGGTGAGCGTCCCCTACGACGCCCTCGTGGCCTTCACCGCCGAGGTCTTCGCAGACCGCGGGGTGCCGGCGGAGCGGGCGCGCACCGCCGCCGAGGCACTCGTCCACGGCGACCTCACCGGCACCACCTCGCACGGCCTGGCCAACCTCACCCGCCTCTACCTGCCGGCCCTGGACGCCGGCCGCATCGACGCCACCGCGGAACCGGCGAAGATCACCGACACCGGTGCCGCCGTCTACCTCGACGGGCGCCGCTCCCTCGGCCTGTGGGCCGCCACCGAGGCGCTGGAGCTGGCCGCCGACCGCGCCCGGGAGTCCGGCGTCGCCATGGTGACGATGCGCGACGCCACCCACTTCGGCTGCGCCGGCTACCACACCGCGCGTATCGCCCGGCGCGGCATGGTCGCCGTCCTCGCCTCCAACTGCGGCCGGCAGCGCATCGCCCGCCCGCCGGGCGGCCGGGCGGCGATGCTCGGCACCAACCCCTTCAGCGTCGCGGCACCGGCCGGAGACCGGCCCCCGTACGTGCTGGACATGAGCACCACCGTCGTCCCGACGGGCCGGGTGCGGGCCGCCGCCCGCGCCGGCGAGCCGATCCCCGAGGGGTGGCTGGAGGACGCCGAAGGCCGCCCCGTCACCGACCCGCACGCGCTGGACTCCGGCGAGGGCTTCCTGCGCTGGCTCGGCGGCGACCCCGCCACCGGCGCCTTCAAGGGCTACGGGCTCGGCCTGATGGTCGAGGTGCTGGCCGCCCTGGTGCCCGGCGCCGGACTCGGCCCCGCCCCCGAGGCGCTGACCGGCGACGGCCGGCCCACCGGGCAGGACGACGACATCGGCCTGACCGCCCTAGTGCTGGCCCCCGGCGCGCTGCGCCCCGAGCCGGACTTCCGCAGCGACGCCGACGGCCTCTTCGGCGCCCTGCTGGACTGCCCGCCGCTCGACCCCGCCCGCCCGGTCGGCTACCCCGGCCGCCCCGAGGAGCTGGCCGCCGCACACCACCGCCGCACCGGCGTACCGCTGTCCGCCGAACGCCACGCCGAGCTGACCGCCCTGGCCGACGAGTGCGGTCTGGCCTTTCCCGGGGCAGGTGCCCGATGAGCCGCCCCGCCGCCCCGCCCCGGCGCGTCGGCCTCATCGGCCTCGGCGTCATCTCGAAGTTCTACGTGGCCGCCTTCGACCGGCTCCCAGGACTGGAGCTGGCCGCCGTGTGCGACCTGCGGCCCGCCGCCCTGGGCCCGTTCCACGGCACAGCCGCCTGCTACACGGGCCACGCCGACCTCCTGGCCGACGCCGCCGTCGACGCGGTGGTGGTCAACGTGCCCAACGACGCGCACGCCGCGGTCTGCACCGACGCCCTCGCCGCGGGCGTCGCGGTCTGCGTCGAGAAGCCCCTGGCCACCCGGGTCGAGGACGGCCGCGCGCTCGCCGCGCTGGCCGCCGGCAAGGGCGTCGCCCTCCTCACCTCCTTCCACCGCCGCTACAACTCCTCCGTCCAGCGCCTGCTCCACAAGGTCACGGCCGCCGGCGCACCCGTGCGCTCGATGACCGTCCGCTATCTGGAGCGCATCGAGGACCACGCCGGCAGCGACCGCTGGTACCTCGACGCCGAGCGCTGCGGCGGCGGCTGCGTCGCCGACAACGGCCCCAACGCCTTCGACCTGGTACGGCTGTTCCTCGGCGACGTCGGCCTGGAAACCGCCGACGTCGAACGCGACGAGTCCGGCACCGACCGCCGGGCCGACGTCGTCCTGGGCGCGGCGTCCGGCGCGACCGCCCGCGTCGAGCTGGACTGGTCCTACCCCGGCGAGGTCAAGGACGTCGAGGTCGAACTGGCCGACGGCACCCGGCTGTACGCCGACATGCTCGCCGGCCACCCGGAGTTCAAGGGTTCGCTGTGGCACGAGTACGTCGGCGTGCTCACCGACTTCGAGAGCCGGCTGCGGGCGCCGGACACCGCCGACGGCGGACTCGCCGCCCTGGAACTGGTCGACGCCGTCTACCGAGCAGAAGGAGCACTCCGGTGAACCCGTACGAGGACGGCGCCAAGCGCGTCGTGCCCGCCACCGTCGTCAAGGTGCTGACCCACCGCCGCTTCGAACGGGGCATGCGGCTGGAGGAGTTCACCAGCCGCTGCGTCCGCGTCGGAGAGGTGCACGAGCTGGTCACCACCGACCAGACCGGCAGCCCGCCCGGTGCCCGCATCGACCGCGTGGGCTTCCTCGGCTTCGCCGAGATCCAGGGCGCCGGGGTGCTCGACCGCGGCGACGAGGTGTGGATCGGCGACCGGCTCGTGGGCACCGTGCTGGGCTTCGACGCCTGCCACTTCCCCAACCACTACAACGTGCTGATCGGCGTCGAGTACCTGGTGACCGGCCCCGATCTGGCCCTGAGCCCGGAGGCGCGGGTGTCGTTCCGCCAGGTCACGGCCGACCTGGGCGCGAGCCGGCGGGTGGGCACCGGGAGCTGACGGTGGACCCGCCGGTACGTACCGCGAGATCCGCTCCCGCCACGACGCCCGGCCCGCCGCCGCCGTCGCCCCTCTCCGGCGTCTCGCCGTCAACCCACTACAGCAGAAGGGAGCTGTTCGTATGAGCACCGTCGTGAGCATCGACGTGGCACCTCCGCACGACCCCGGCACCACCTGGCGGCTGGAAGGGGAGCTGTTCCTGCCCGCGGGCGACCCGCCCGACACCGTGCAACTGCTGCTGCCGGGTCTGACGTACGACCGCCGCTACTGGACCGCCCCGGGAACCATGGACTACACCCGGCACGCGGCCTGCGAGGGCTACGCCGTCCTGGCCCTGGACCGCCCCGGCACCGGCGGCAGCGTGCACCCGCCCGCCGGCCAGGTCACCGTGGACAGCAACGTCGCCGCGGTGCACCAAGTGGTCACCGCCCTGCGGCGGGGCGCGCCGGGCCTGCCCGCGTTCCGCCGCGTGGTGGCCGTCGGCCACTCGCTCGGCTCCGGGATCGCCCTGATCGAGGCGGCCCGCCACCGGGACCTGGACGCCCTGGTCGTCACCGGCCTGCTGCACGCGTTCGGCCCGCTGTACCCGGAGGCGATCCCGGCCCTGTACCCGGCCGCCGGGGACCCGGTGCTCGCGCCGACCAGCCCCCCGGAGGGCTACCTGACCACCCGGCCAGGCCGCCGCGCCGCACTCTACGAGCACCGCGCCGGCATGCACCCCTGGATGTCCGAGTACCACGAGGAGACCAAGTCGACCGTGACCGGCGGCGAGGGCGCCACGCTGGAGGCCATCTACCAGCCGGAGGCGGCCGCCGGCGTGCGCGTACCCGTGCTGCTCGTGATGGGCCGGGAGGACCGGCTCTTCGGCGGCGGCGAGGTGTCCACCGACGACGCCGCGTCCGTCGTGGCGTACGAGCGGAAGTTCTACACCGGCACCGCCGACCTGGAGGCGTTCGTGGTGCCCAACGCCGCGCACTCCCTGAACGTCCACCGCACCGCGCGGAGCTGGTACCGCGCCGCCCACCAGTGGCTCGCCCGGCGGAGTCCGGCGCATGACTGAGGCGAAGGGGCCGAAGATGAACGACCTCACGGCAGCCCGGGACGGCGGCAGCCACGCGATCGTGCTCGGGGGCAGCCTCGCCGGGCTCTGCGCCGCCGCCGCGCTGGCTCCGCACGTCGACCGGGTCACGCTGATCGAACGCGACCGCTACCCCGACGAGCCGGGCTGGCGCCGCGGCGTACCGCAGTCCCGGCACGTCCACAACCTGTTCGGCGCCGCCCAGAACGCCCTGGAGCTGCTGCTGCCCGGACTGCTCGGCGAACTGCGCGACCTCGGCATGGTCGACCTGCGGATGCCCAAGGACATGCTGCTGCTGATGCCGGGCGGCTGGGCGGAGCGCTTCGAGAGCCGGCACGTCATCCTGTCCGGCTCCCGCGACCTGCTCGACTGGGCGGTCAGACGCCGGGTCAGACAGTTACCCACCGTGCATGTGCGCGAGGAGACCGAGGCCGTCGGGCTCCTCGCGGGAGCCGGCGACTCGGTGCGCGGCGTACGGGTGCGGGAGCGGGACGCCGCGGCGCGCACCGGCTGGGGGGAGTCCCACGAGCTGGCCGCCGACCTCGTCGTGGACACCACAGGACGCGGCTCCCGCACCCCGGTGTGGCTGCGGGACCTCGGCTACCAGGCCCCGGAGAAGTCCGTCGTGGACGCCCGCTGCGCCTACGCCACCTGCCTCTTCGAACCCCCGGCCGGGCATGCCGCCGACTGGAAGTGCATCCTGCTCCAGTCGACCCCCGCAGAACCCCGCGCCGGCATCCTGAACCCCATCGAGAACAACCGCTGGATGGTCTCCGTCTCCGGCTTCGGGGGCGAGCGCCCGCCGCTGGACATCGAGGGCTTCTTCGACTTCGCCAAGGGCCTGCGGAGCACCGTGCTGTACGACGCGATCCGCGAGGCCAAGCCCCTCGACGAGGTGTACGGGTCGGGCCGTACGGAGAACAGGAGGCTCCACTACGACCGGCTGCCGCGCTGGCCGGACCGCTTCCTCGTCCTCGGCGACGCCGTCGGCGCCTTCAACCCGGCCTATGGCCAGGGCATATCCGTAGCCGGAAACTGCGCCCTGGCCCTGCGCCGCGCCCTGCAACGGGCCGGCACCCGCGGCACCGGCCGTATCCCGGCCGGCTTCACCGGCCCGCTCCGCAAGCGGATAGCCCGCTGCGTGGACGACGCGTGGGCGCTGTCGGGCAACGCCGACCTGGCCTACCCCGGAGCCGCCGACGGCCGGCTGCCGCTGGCCGCCCGGCTCGGCAAGCGCTACACCGACCGGCTGCTGAAGGTGGCGACCACCGACAGGACCGTGGCCACCGCCCTGTTCGACATGACGCACCTGCTGGCCCCGCCGAACGTGGTCATCCGGCCCCGGGTGCTGGCCTCCGTCCTGCGCGGCCCGAAGCACACCCGTTTCCCTGCCACTCCGCCTCCCGGCCCGCCGACGGGGGCCGGCCTGCCCGAGGAGCACGCATGACGACGGAGTCCGAGCGCATGGTCAAGGTCTACCGCAAGCGCGCCAAGCGCTACGACCTGACCTCCAACCGCCTCTACCTCATCGGCCAGCGCACCATGGCCTACAAGCACCTCGCCCTCAGGCAACTCGCCCTGCGGCCCGGTGACACGGTCGTGGACGTCGGCTGCGGCACCGGCCACAACCTGCCGCTGCTCGCCGAGGCGGTGGGCCCGGCCGGGCGGGTGATCGGCGTGGATCTCACCGACGCGATGCTGGAGCAGGCCGAGGACCGGGTGGGGCGAGCGGGGCTCAGCGGCCGGGTTGAGCTGGTGCAGGAGGACCTGACCACGTATCAGTATCCGGAGAACGTCCACGGCATCCTCGCCTGCTTCTCGCTCACGCTGATCGGCGAGTACGCCAAGGTCGTCAAGCGGGGCTACGAGGCGCTGCAGCCCGGCGGGCGGTGGGTGGTCCTGGACTACAGGCTGCCGCGCTGGTGGCCGGACCGGCTGATTCCGGCGCTGGGTCCGATGATCGCCCCGTTCGGCGGTGACACCAGCATGGTGCAGCGCCATCCGTGGGAACCGGTGGAGGACGGCGCGGCCCGCCACCAGACGCAGACCCGCTACGGGGGGTGGGTCTACGTGACGACGGGGGTGGCGCCGGGGCGGTAGCCCCGGGGGCGGTCACCGGCCGGTCCACGGGGGGAACGGCCGGCCGGCACGTCTGGCCCGCGGCCCGCACGCCGGGCCTGCGGCCGGCGCGTCCGGCCGGCCGTACGTCCTGTCTGTCTGCACGTACAGCGTGCTGCCTGCACGTATGGCCTGCTGCACGTATGGCCTGCTGCACGTCTGGCCTGCTCTGGCCTGCTCTGGCCTGCTCTGCTGGCCTCTGCGCACGTCTGGCCGGCGGTACGTCCGGCCTGCCCGCATTTCTGGCAGCACAAGAGAGGCTCTGACCGGCGTTCTGGCTGGTCAGAGCCTTGTGCTGGGGTCGTGACGGTGGCCGGGTCCGCAGGTTGGGCCCTCCCTGGGGGAGGAGGGCAGCCCTGCGCCCCCGGCAGGACTCGAACCTGCGACCAAGCGCTTAGAAGGCACGTGGTCTATTTGCACGCAAGTGGGGGCTGACCTGCGTGTATAAAGCTTCTTGACGCTGGCCTTCTGGGCGAGGGGGACCCATGGGGGAATGACCAGGGCAGCATCAGCGCCCTATGGAGTGGCACATCCGCTGATGCAAGGCGCTTCGCCGTCGGTACCTATGCCTGGTGCGGCAGCGCGAGTAGTCCAGGGCAGCCGGGTACACCGCGCCCCACCCCACCAGCCGATTAGGACGGGGCCGTCTGCGTACGGTGTGGCGACGACCACTCCGTGCAGGCGATGCGACGACAAGCTTCGCCGTCGGTGAACGCTGGCGCCCTCTACGCGTGGGCCCTCGACCGTGATCACGACGATGGCACTGAACACGAAGGAAGTGCCGATGAGTGCCTGGGTGCGTTTCCCATGCCCACGTTCTTGCCTCGAACGGCTCCCGCCCGCACGAGTGGACGTTGGCGATCCTCGCCAGCGCGGTCTAGTACGTACTAGATCCGTACGACGGCGGACGCGTGGAGGACCGCCTATCCGTCGGAGGCGCTGACCGCGAAGGGGGTCTGCACGGCGACCACAAGCGACGACAGGCGCGTCAGCGGAACAGTCCCGCGCCTGCGGGGAGTGCACCTCGGTTGCTGGCCCGCTGCTGGCCCGAAGGGCGCGTGAGCGCGTGGCTCGGGGGGCCGACGCGGACAGCGGTGACCCGACGGGGCGCGGGGGCCAGCTCCATCGCCGCCTGGCCGCGTTTGTACGGTGACGCGCGGGATCCTCCTCGGCAGTCGAACTGGCCAGCATCACTCCGGTTCCGCGACGGACTAGCGCCAGCCCCCAGGAATCCCGCGGGTCACCGGGCGCGTCGCGTTGTCTGTCGCCCGTGATTCGGTATCGTCGCCTGGCAGGCCAGGGACGGCCTGGAGGCGAGCGATCCGCCCGGGCGGAGCCGCAGATGCCCCAAGGGTGCGATGCCCAGTCCCCGCAGTACGCGTTCTCGGTGTCCGTGCGTGCCTTCCTCCACGGCTGCCGCCCGGGGGCAGCCGGAGCAGGAACCTCATGCCGCACACGACCGACAAGCGGATCCGCGAGGAACTCGCCCGCCTTCTGTACCTGCGACGACTCCAGGCAAAAGACCGCCGACCCACCCTGGATCCCACTGACCGCGGGCAACTCGCCTTCCAGGCCCTCCTCTTCGAGTGCCTGATGAGTAACCGTGAACACCCGCACCCACTGGAACAGCCGCGGAAGGGCGCGATGGCCAGCATCAGCGGTTACCTGAACGCAATCTGCCTTCAACCCGGCCATCTGGAGATCCACACCAACACCGCCTGCCGCGTCGCCAGCCGCCTCCTGCCCTTCCTCCACGAAGACCACGGCGTCTGCGGCATCCCCGGCCTCCGGGTGATCGACTTCGCCTGCCGACGGGTCCGCCTGATCCACCTGCCCACGGGAGCACGCCTCGACCTCGTCGACGGGTACCGCTTTCAGGGCAAGGACCTTGCGCGCCTGGTCTTCCGACAGGAGACCGATTGGCATCACAAAGACGGGCGCTCGCCGCTGTGGCGTCACGACGACCTCGTCGGCGAAGAAGCCGCGCACCATGCGTGCTGGGCCTACACCGCCAGCACACCGCTCCGCAGCGCCCTCCTGATGCGCTCCATGCCGCTTTGGTACCGCTTCGACCTTGTCCCGGCCTGGGTGGCCGGCCACCCCACACGCCCGGACCGGCTCATCTGGGACGCCTCCTCCGGCAATGGCGTCGATCAGGTAGTCGAGCTGCTGACGCGCTCCGCGGCCCGTATCCCGGGAGCCCTCTACCGCGAGAAGACGGCCTTCTCCGGAGTTCTTCAGCTCGGCTCGGCGCGCGCGCAGTTGATCAGCAATAGCTAGGATCCTCCGGCCGATGCATAGCGGGCTGGTACTTCGAAGCTGCCCTCTACCAGGCGGTGAACGCTCCGACCCCGCCGCACCCTGACGAAGAAGCCCAGAGAGCGCCGACTGCGTCTGGGACGGGCCCACGCCCCGGGTGGTGGCTTAGATCGCGGCGTACTCGCGTAGGGCGGCCAGGAGCACCGTTGCGTCTGCGCGCGCTGGGCCAAGACCCTCGCGAACCTTGACGCTCTGCTGGATCACGAACGCTCGCTGATCGTCGGGGAGATGATCTAGCACGGTCCGGTGCAGGCTGCGGCGATGTTGCTGCGGCAGTCTGCCTAGCACCGGCATCCCGTGCCGGGCCAGCTCGGTATCGACCATGGTGTCAAAGGCGTCCGGGCCGCCCTCATCGTGTGCACACCGAAGGAGGAGGCCGGACATGGGCAGATCGGCGAAGGGGACCCTGGCCAGGCAACTGTGCATCCAGGCAATTGCGGACTCCGCAGGATTCAGGGCGATGGTCCGGCGCTGCAGGCCCCCTGCGTGCACCGTGGCGCTCCTGGTCGTCCTTGGGAAGCGTCCGTCCGTGACGACGAGATGGTCGTCGGCCAGGGGAGAGAAGCCCAACTGGGGAAAGTCGGACCACTGGTTCTTCACCATGACGATGTGGTCGAACTCCGCGCGAGCGCACGCCAGGTAGGTCTCAAGTTCGCCGTGCACGTAGTCGGCCGTCCCCTTGAACATCGCACCGGATCCACCCGTCAAGCGCGCACGCTGCCACGAGGCTGTGATGGGACTGTTCTGGCGTCGGCTCTCCACTCGGAGTACCAGGGTGCGCATCCCCTGCTGCGCCCAGGCCGCGGCAAGTTGCTCAGCGGCGTCCAGTCGGTCGCTTCCCGAGGGATCGAGGAGTTGGAGTACATGCCCGGCGCGGCCCTCTCCGGTGCGGGCCGCAGGCTGCCCTTCGCGCAGGAACGCAGTGAGGACATGAACGCGGGCGCGGCCTCGTCGTCGAGCGGGGCGGGCATTCTCGCCATGGATCGCGCGGACGGTGAGCTGGCCAGAGTCATAGGTCTGGACGCATTGCTGCCCGTCGCAGTGGTGTCCGTCGGAGTCGGCAGTCAGTCCCGGTCCCGCCACTGACTCGGCGAGCGCGTTAGCTACGTCGTCATTGTGCAGCGGACGGTGTGGCGGAAGGCAGCGTTGTACCGTCCAGGTTAGGCCGGAGTCCTGCGGCTGGCTGGTGAATGTCACCGTGCTACTGGGGTCCAGTGACTCCCACAGATGCAGGCGGCGCAGCAGCGCACTGGCCAGGCGGGGCCCCACGCTGTGTGGGTCCGAGCGTTTCATCGATTGGCTCTTCGTCTGCACGGGTCTGCTGCGTCGGAAAGGCCGCGGCATCGGCTCGTGGGGGGTTTCCTTGGTCCACAACGGCACGTGCTGGCGGCGCTCAACCGCTGCCCGGTGGGCGCTCAGGGCTGCAGCGAGATCGCAGCCTGGGCGGCCAAGGAGGTGAGCGCGTCCGGCCCCGGTCCTGCCCAGGAGCAGTTCGATGCCTCGGCCACGGACTGAGGCCCGCAGGTCTAGGAGGCCGTGCCGGGAGCTGCGCCTATCTCGGTAGGGCAGCAGGAACAGCAGCGGGGCGAGAGACTCGGCCGATTCCATGCGCAGCACCAATTTATCGGGGTGCGGAACGACTTCGCTGATTCCCAGGGTATGGCGGCCTTGCCGCTCGCCGAGGGCTTGCAGCAGGTGGGATTCCAGCCGGGCCTGTTCGCTGTCCTTGGCCGCAGGCAGTGGGTCGGACCAGTCCCGAAGTTCGCATAGGCGGCGCCGTGCCCCCAGCAGACTCTCGCCGGTGAGTTGACGTCGGACGTCGACGATGTACTGCTCGATACGCATCACGCTCTCCTTTGTTTCTGCCCCGACCCGGCAGAAGGTGCGTGAAAGCAGGTCAGCGATCCAGCGCACCTTCGGTGCGCGCCGGGGGCGTGGTAAATCTCGTGGCGCGCGCCGGAAGTGCTTCTGTCCGCTCTGACGGGGCTGATGCCGGTCCGGGATGCTGGTGGGGTTCGTTCCGGCCGAAACCGATGCCTCTGTGATGCCGGTGAGCTCGCAGGTCAGCGTGGTGCTGGGGGCCTTCCACGGGAACCGTGGAGTGTTGCTGCGAAGCACGTGCGTCAGAATTCCTGATTCACCCT